>NZ_JBFRCV010000005.1:0-303719 GCF_052113245.1 Arthrobacter sp. YAF34 | reverse complement strand
CGGGCCCGGCACAATCAACCAATTCAATACAATAAATTGGTATCAACAAACTTGGCACACTATTGAGTTCTCAAACAACAGACACACCCGGCACCACCACAACCAACAAACAGTCGCGGATCGCTCCGGAGCAACTTTTCAAACTTACCGGATCTTGGGAGTCTTTGCAAATCAGCATTTCTGCGAATTACGTTCTCTCAAGAAGGTCCCCGTCCTTATTCGGCACGCTAATTCGCGAACCATTTTCAGGCTGTTTAGAAGGGGGTCGGTCGCTTTCTTTCCGCATCAGCGGCGGCGACTCGAATTACTTTACACGCCCGGAGCACCCGACACAAATCGGCCCCCGGAGGTGTCTCCTGGCGTCATAATCCCCGAACCACGCGGAATCCGGTCGCGGCGGCAGCCCCAGGAGGTGAGCCGGCCGGCGTCGGGCTCCTATGGAGTGGGTCACACCCGGCTCGACTGGGTGGGCGGGGAAGCCCGGCATCCTTGGTGGCTCGACGCGCCCCCCAAGGCTGCGCGGCAGCTCCACGTGTTCGCACCTGCTATGGCCATTGCATCTGCCATAGGCGCACCTTTTTCACGTACGTGCCGAACGGCAGCCCTGAGGAAGGGGGTCCAGCCGTTTCCGTTCGGCGCGATGCGCCTTCTGGATTGGCAGCCAGTTCGTTATGTCGGCGGGCGGTCCTTTCGACTCCGAAACATGTAGCTTTGTTGTCAGGAGGGGGCAACGATGGGGGTTCTCCTCCCCTGTTGAGCTAAATACCACTCGAGCATCAAACCCGGCGCGTCCCACCGTCTCTATGCATGTTCCCGCCCCCAGTCTTTCCGCAGCTTGGATTGCGGCCCGGGGAGACACCGACAGTCCATAGCCGGACGGCCCGATGTCATCGCACGCATTCCCCTCGCAGCAAACGCCTGAGGGGTCCCTTCGTCGAATCGATGCCTGAAAGGCAGCAGTGACTGAGATGCACATCAAGGAACAATGGAACCGGCTCGATCCCGCCACGCAGCAGTGGCTGATGGACAACCCGGGATGCCTGGTCCTGCCACGCACCCTGTCGGCCATCTTCAACAAGGAAACCGGTGAAAACGCCGACACCGACGTACATGGCGAAACCGTGCTGACCGGCGAGGACAGGGACTTCATCCAGGCCAAGGCACGCGAAGCTACGGCCTCAAAGGCTCCTTCGGAGGGCCATCGCTTCTTTGACGCCTCGCAGCCTGACGAAACTCCCGGGTAGACACGGCGTCCGGGCCATACACGGGGCGTTGCCTCGCGCCGAGTGTGCCCGCCCAAGGCCGCCGTCTGAGCTGGCCCGCGCCGTGCTGAACTTGCCGCAGCCTCTGTCCCGGCGTCGGCCGCAGGACTATGCTTCCAGCTGCGTCGATGGGATTGCCACCGAGCGGAAACCGTTGCGTGGAAGGACAGCTGTCATGGAATGCATAACGTGGTTCGCGCCAATCCTGCCCGGGAAACTGGAGGCGTGGAAGGCACTGGACGCCGAGATGAGCGGGGCTCGCGCCGAAGACCACCAACGCTCGCGCGGGCGCATGGGCATGAAACGGGAAGTCGCGAGCCTCATGCAGACGCCGCAGGGAGACTTTGTCTGTCTGTTCCACGAGGCCGAGGACCTGGGGGCGGCGTTCCGGTTGCTCGCGACGTCGGACGCCCCTTATGACGTGTGGTTCCGCGAGCAGCTCGTCGAACTCCACGGCCTGACCCAGGAGATGCTGCAGGGTCCTCCCCCGGCCCAGCTGACGTTCGACTTCAAGGCAGGCTGAGCGGCGGCAGAAGTCCGGGCCGTGGGACCCGGGCGAAAGGCACCCGGCGCCGGGTGCTCACGCTGAGTTCTCGACGTCGGGAGGTCACCGCGTCGGCAACGCCTCCACGAACGGCACCTGGGTCGCAAATTACTGGTAGAGCTTGACCGCTTCATCGATCTCGATGTGGCCGAAGTTCAACGCGACCTGCAGCCCCTCCAGCTGGGCGCTGGCGGTCTCCGCTGCGCTCACCCGGTCCGCCAGCGAACGGGACGTGGCAAAATTCGTGGCCAGCGCCGCCGCGATGGACGCGATCACCGCCAGCAGGCACAACCCGCGCCACACCAGGGAGTCGTCGGCCAAGTTGAAGAAGGCCGCCACCGACTCGGTGAACCCCGTACCCCCGACGGCGGGGCCTGCCGTGAGCGCGGCGGCCGTGGCGCTACCCACGATGCTCGTGTTGGCCAGCCGGTTGCGCCGCGGTCTTTCCTTGCCCAGATAGGAGCGGATGGCCTGCTGCTTCTCGTCGATGCGCGTGGAGAGCCTCTGCCGCGTATCGGATGTTTCGTCCATGACCTGGTACCAGCTTCCCTCGCCGATCGTGACCGCACGTCTGGGAAGTCAGAACCGCCTGCCACCGGTCCTCCGCTTTCCCCGGATTCCGCCAGTGCCGGAACTCCCCGCCCCGTCGCCGCAACCCTCCCGAAACGCGCACACGTTTAGGATGCTCCCGCGCCATTGCAGTGTCTAGACAGGCCATCTAGCTGCACTGCCGGAGGTTCCGCGCTGCCCGGGTTTCCGCACCGCGACGACGGGCACGGTCCCACCTCCGACGCCGGAGGTGGGGCCGTGCGCGCGCGGTTACTGGCGGGCGGTCAGCGCAATGAGCGAAGCGACGCGTATGGTTCGCTGGGCAGGTTGCCCGCCGTCCAGGGGCGGGTAGAGCCCTCAAGCGGGGTGTGGCCCCGGCCGTCGCGGACGACCGCGACGATAGTGGCGACGGCTGCGTAGACCACGAGTGCTACGAGCAGGATTGCGGCAAATTCCATGGGAAAAACACCTCGGGCGATTGGTGAAGCGGTTGTTGGGAGCGGGTGATGAAGTTGCCAGGGGCCGGAATTCGGAGTGATTGGTGCGTTGGGGGTTGGGGTTTGGGCTCGGGTTCCGGTCCCTGTTTTTCGGTCCCTCTCGGGGGACATGTCCAGTTTCCGCGGCCACCGTGTGAGCCAGCGTGTGAGCTGTTTCGCGTCCGGTCTACGACGGCGGGCCCGGGTACAGCCCCGCGCCCTTTCTTCCGATGGTGTTGCGCGCTCCGTTGCGCCGGACCCGTCGCACTGGCTAGGCTTGATACTAAGCATGCTTAGCATGTGCGTGGGGTGCACGTTGCCCGCGCTAAACCCCGACCACCCGGAGGAGAACCATGACTGACCAGTGCACGTTCAGGAACCCAGTGACGGCGTATGAGCAGATCGAACCGCCCGAGCAGAGTCAGCCGGAACCCGGCCTCGATGCCGAGCTGACCCCGAAGGCCGACCTTGGCGAGAACACGTACCGCGGCACAGGCCGGCTCGAAGGCCGCAAGGCACTCGTCACGGGAGCGGATTCCGGCATCGGCGCCGCCACGGCCATCGCCTTCGCACGCGAGGGCGCCGACGTCGTCATGTCCTACCTGCCCGAAGAGGAGGAAGACGCAGCACGGATTGCGAACCTGATCGAGAAAGCAGGCCGCAAGGCCGTCAAGGTTCCCGGCGACCTTAAGGACTCAGCGATGTGCCGCGAGCTGGTGGAGACGGCGGTACGCGAGCTCGGTGGTTTGGACATCCTGGTGAACAATGCCGGCAAGCAGGTGGCGCAGGAGGCGCTCGGCGACATCACCGACGTCGAATTCGACCACACCTACAAGACCAATGTGTATGCGATGTTCTGGCTGACCAAGGAGGCACTGCCGCATTTGCCGGCCGGATCGAGCATCATCAACACCACCTCCATCCAGGCATACAGCCCCTCGGCCACCCTGGTGGACTACGCCTCCACCAAGGGCGCGATCAACAACTTCACCAAGGGCCTGGCCCAGCAGCTCGCGCCCAAGGGCATCCGGGTCAATGCGGTGGCGCCCGGCCCGATCTGGACGCCGCTTCAGGCCAGCGGCGGGCAGCCCACCGAGGACCTGCCGGAGTTCGGCAAGGAGACACCGCTGGGCCGCGCCGGCCAGCCCGCTGAGCTGGCCCCGGCCTACGTGTTCCTCGCCTCGGCCGAGTCCAGTTATGTGATCGGCGAGACCCTCAACGTCAACGGCGGCATGCCGACGCCCTAGTTCAACTCAGCAGTCGAGTTCAGCTCTGCAGTCGAGCTCCGGTGCCGCTATTCGTCAGGCGGGCCCTT
Source organism: Arthrobacter sp. YAF34 (assembly GCF_052113245.1). Taxonomy (NCBI): domain Bacteria; kingdom Bacillati; phylum Actinomycetota; class Actinomycetes; order Micrococcales; family Micrococcaceae; genus Arthrobacter; species Arthrobacter sp. YAF34. The sequence goes on along the minus strand of NZ_JBFRCV010000005.1, from coordinate 299,573 downwards.
CCCTGTAAGGCCTTGTGCCGTAGTGGGAAGGGCCCGCCTTGCGTTGTACGGCCCGCTTGGCAAGGCCGTTCCGCTCAAGGGGTCCTGCGGAGGTTCGGCGGCCCATGATGCCGCTGGCCCGCTTGGTTCGGGTCAGCTCGCGTTGTTGTTGATGGCGGCCCTGGCCGCCGCGGCCACCTGGTGGTGCAGCTCTGCGTGATCGTCTGCGGTGAGTGCCTCGTCGCCGTCGAATGAGTACGGCTGGCCGACGCCGGTTTCGATCAGCGCCTTGAGGCTGCCGTTCACGAACATGCCCCACGCGTTCGAGCACACGTCGTAGCACTCGTCCTCGGGCTTGAGGCCCTCGTGGGTGAAGGAGACCCGTGTTCCGCCGTCGGCCTTCTCGATGTCGAACCGGACGGTGGTGCCGTTCCACTCTTGCTTGTCGGCGGTGAAGTCGAGGTAGCTGCCCGTGACGAGCCACGCGATGCGTCGTGCCGGTTCAATATCGGTGACCCGGAATCCGCTGTAGTGCAGCCCGGGGACGACGTAGACGAACTCGTCGCCGACGGCGGTGGTCGAGCCGGTGATCCGCCCCCACCATGCGGGGACGTCGTTGATCGCATCGAACGCCTTTTGCGGCGTGGCGTTCACGGTGATCGTGGTGGTGAAGTTTTCGGTCATTTCTCTGCTCCTTTGCCTGCCTCCTCCCCGACGGAGAGGACTCCCTGAACTTGCATGATGCAAGTGAGTCTAAGCGGGTGACTTGCATCACGCAAGTGGTAGAGTCGAGCCCATGTTAGGGAAGTCTTATGACACACAGGTGTGCTCGATCGCCCGATCTCTCGAGCTCGTCGGCGAGCGGTGGAGTCTGCTCATCATCCGCGACGCCCTGTTCGCCCGGGTGACGCGCTTCGGAGACTTCCAGCACAACCTCGGAATCGCGACAAACGTGCTCACATCTCGGCTGGATTCGTTCGTCACCAGCGGCATCATGGAGCGCGCAGGTTCCGCCGACTACATCCTCACGGCCAAGGGCCGCGCACTCGCGGTCGCGCTCATCGCGCTGACCGAGTGGGGCGACACGTGGGCGTCCCCCATCGAACCACCGATCCTGTACCGGCACGCCACCTGCGGTGACGGCGCGGTGCACGCGGCCGCAACGTGCGAGGCGTGCGGCGTTGTGCCCGCGGAGGAGATCGACATCCGCATCGGCCCCGGCATGCCTGCCGAATATCCCGCCGGGCGACGCGGAGGAACCCGCGCGAGCTGATCGAGCCCGCGGCGAACGGGACTCATCGCGTGAAACCCGCCCTCTCACGCTGCCCCCGAGGCCGCCGTGCCGCCGCCATTCCCCCGGCGTAGCATGATTTGTATGGCCGACACGTGGATTCGGCTCCTCGGTCCGCCCAGGATCGAGTCCGCTGGCACCCCAGTCCGGCAGCCCCGGGGCCGCAAGGCCTGGGCTGTGCTGGCCTACCTCGCCCTGCAACCGGACGGCACCGGCCGGGCCCGGACCGCCGCCCTCCTGTTCCCCGACGCCTGGGATTCCCTCGGCGCCCTGCGCTGGAATTTGTCCGAGCTGCGGCGGACCATCGGCGCCGAATCCATTTCCGGTGACCCGCTGCGGCTGGTGCTCCCGCCGGGGTGGCGCTGCGATGTCCTGGCTGTTCTTGACGCGCCAGGCGCCGCCCCGGACACGGCCCCCGACGCCGGCGCGGACACCCGCCCGGCGGACCCCCGCACCTTCGACGGCCAGCTCCTGGAGGGCCTCTCCTTCGGCGACACCCCGGTGTTCGAGTCGTGGCTGGAGGACCAGCGGCACCGGCTCGAGAACGGCGTCCTGTCGCTGCTCTACGAAGCATCCCTCGCCGCGCTGGCGGCGGGACGGGCGGACGACGCCGTCGATCTCGCCACCCGCGCGCTGCAGCTTGATCCCTTCAACGCGGACTGCCACGCCGTGCTGGTGCGGGCGCTGGTGTCCAAGGGCGACCACCGGCGGGCGCGGGAGCAGGTGGATAAATGCCGGGACCTGTACCGGGAGGAGCTCGGCCTCGGGCTGCCCGTCGAGGTGGGGCGGGCGTTGTCCGCTGCGGGCGCCGCCGCCGAGCCCGGGATGCCCGCCAGTGCGGCCACGGTCCGCTCGTACCTGGACGCCGCGGGCGCGTCGCTCTCGGCCGGATCGGTGGACCGCGGGCTGGACCAGCTGCGGCTCGCCGTCGAGCTAGCCCAGCGGACCGCCGACGGCCATCTGCTCGCCGAGTCCCTGGTGGCGCTGTCCGGCGCACTCATCCATCAGGCCGGCGGCCGAGGCACCGAGGTGGCCGATCTCCTGCACCGGGCGTTGAAGGCCGAGGCCTTGCAGACGGAGGCATCGCCCGCGGTAGTGCGGCAGGCGGAAGCGTTGCCGACGTCGGCGCTGCTGTCGGCGGCGCCGCTGTCAGCGGGGTCGCAATCCGGGGCGTCACAATCTCGTGCGCCGCAATCCGGGGCGTTGAAGTCAAGGGCGCAGCCAGCCCCTGCGTTGAAACCAGGGGCCCAGCCGGCCGTATCGCGGACGGCGGCTGCCGCCTACCGGGAGCTGGGCTACCTGGCGGTGCAGCGCGGCATTCCGGACCGTGCGGCGGGCTGGCTGGACCAGGCGGCCAGGGCGGCGGGCGGGTTCGCGGACGAGCAGTCGAGGATCCTGGCGATCAAGGGCATGGCGGCCTCGGACACTGCGCGGTACGGGGAGGCGCTGGCGGCCCTCGCGGAATCCAGCCGGCTGGCAACCGCCGCGGGCGGCCGGCGGCTGCTGGCGTTCAGCGAGGCGTTGGCCGGCCGCGTGTATTTGCAACTCGAGGAACTGGAGCTGGCGGCGGACACGTTGGACCGGGCGCTGGAGCTGATCGCGGAGGAGCACTGGACGGCGTTCGAGCCGTTCGTCGCCGGCCTGCGGGGTGAAGCCTACCTGGCCGTGGGGCGGATGGACGAGGCCGCGGCGTTCATTGACCGTTCGTGGGTCATGGCCGACCTCGCCGGGGACCACTGCTACCTGACGCTGGCCGCCGGCGCCAAGGCCCGGCTCAGCATGGCGCTCGGGGATCCGGCCGGCGCGGAGACGTGGCTGAAGCGGGGTCTCGATACGACGCCCTGGTACCTCTGGTACCGGGCGCGGCTGCTGGACACGGCCGCGGAGGTCGCGATCGACGCCGGCTCCCCCGCCGCCGGGGAGCACGCCGCCCGGCTGGGCACCATGGCCAGCCGTGGCGGGCTGCGCGAACTCGTGGTCCGGGCCCACTCGCACCGGGCCGTGCTCGGTGATACGGCGGCCGGCGAGGCGATTCCGTGGCTGGCCCGGGACATCGACAACCCGGCCCTCAACGCCTATCTGGCCAGGCGCGGCCAGCTCTGACGTCGGGCCGCGGAGCTGGCTGGAGCGTGGGGCTACACCGCGAGCCGGCGGGAACGAAATCACTGCTGACGGGACCGGCGCCCGGTGCTAGGGTGGCGAAATGGCAGCTACCTTGGTTCGGCCCAGGCGCGGCAAGATCTTCGCCGGGGTGTGCGCCGCCCTGGCCGACCGCTTCGAGGTCCCCCGGGCATTCGTCCGCCTCTGGTTCATGTTCTTCGGCCTGTTCGGCGTGGGCGAGTTCATCTACGTCGCGCTGTGGATCATCATCCCCCTGGACGATTAGCCGACGTTCCCCGGAGATCCGTTTAGGAGGCTCACCATGATTCCCACCCTCGACGGCGTGCATCACCTCAAGCTGCCCGTCACCGACCTGAACCGATCCATCGACTGGTACCGCACGCGGCTGGGGTATGCCGTCGCGGTGGAGTTCCACGAACAAGGAAACCTGACCGGCGTCGTCCTGTCCCACCCCGACGGCGGCCCGCAACTGGGGCTACGGCTCGACCCGGACCGGGCCCGGGCCGCGGCAGGCTTCGACTACTTCGCCATCGGCGTCCCGGACAAGACGGCCATAGAGGCCCTGGCTGCCCACCTCACCGGTCTCGGGGAGGCACACGCCGGAGTTCACTTCGCCACCATCGGCTGGATCCTGCCTCTCCTGCACGACCCCGACGGGCATGAGGTCCGTTTCTACACCACCGACCAACACACCGAGCTGGGTCCCGGCGCCCCCTTGGTCATCGACGACGCCGTCGCGACGGCGAAGGTTCGCGAGAAGGACTGGCAATCACGGGCTTCGGTGAGTCGGCCGACGTCGAACCCGGAGCTTTGACGTCTGAGCCGGACCACGCAGCACAGGTGAGTTAAACAAAAGCAGGGCCCGTCCGAAGACGGGCCCTGCTCGAAACCTAACGGTCCCGGGTATCTAAAAGGAAATTAGATAGCCTGGATGTTGGTGGCCTGGGGACCCTTGGGGCCCTGCTCGGTTTCGAAGGAGACCTTCTGGTTCTCTTCGAGGGAGCGGAAGCCGGAGGAGTTGATCGCAGAGTAGTGTGCGAAAACGTCCTGTGAGGAGTCATCGGGGGAAATGAAGCCGAAGCCCTTTTCAGCGTTAAACCATTTGACGGTACCAGTAGCCATTATTTTTGTCCTTCGTGAAGGTGGAGGAACTGTCCCGACTTTCGGGTCCTCCTGTTTGGGGTGCTCAAAACCGCTGCTTCAGAAGAACATGGGCTTTCGACCATGCGTACTGCCTGAACTACGAACTGCATAAACACAACAACAGGATCTACTGTACAGGACGTTTGGTGGGGTGAATTACCACACCACTTATTGGCAGGACTAGCGACCGCCGAGCGCCTCGGCACGGGCCTGCGCCTGCCCCGCCGCCTGCGGGTCACCCAACCGGTCGTAAATTCTGGCGAGAATGGTCCACGGCTCCTTTGAGTCCGGCGCACGCTCCGCCGCGGCGGCAAGGTCGGCAACGCTCTCCTTGACGTGGCCAAGGCCGAAGTTGGCGACGCCGCGCTGGAGGTAGGCGGCGGAATCGAACGGGGAACGTTCAATGATGTGGTCGAGCGCGTCGTTGCCTTCTTGGAGGCTTCCGCTGTTGATGAAGCCGATGGCGAGGGCAAGCCCGGCCTCGGATGAATTAGGGGTGCGGTCCATGGAAATGCGGGCCCATTCGATGGCGTGGTTCGCGGCTATGGCGTCCCCGTTGGCGGCGGGGCCGCGAGGCCCAGTCCCAGTGCCACGAACAGCCCCGAAGTCACCGTCCCGGCTGGGAAGGATCTCCAGGTCCGGACCGCGGGAGGCGCTTTGGCGGGTGGGCGGACGTGCGGTACGGCCGCCCTCGACGTCGACACCAGTCCCCCGCAGATGAAGGCCGCCACGGGCGTGGTGGCCGGCGACGTGAACGCGGTGAGGAGCATCAGTCCGTACGCGATCACGGCAGCCACGGCGCCGGTCAGGTTGTCGCCGTCAACGCCCGGTCCGGCGGTGCGGATGTTTTCGCGGGCGCTGCGCAGAATGAGGAAGGCCAGCAACGCCGCGGTCAGCAGCAGGGGAAGTCCGCCCACTGCGGCGGCCTGCAGAAGCCACGAGTGCGGCGAGTCCGGCGGGAACGTGCCGCCCACCCGGACGGCCCACTCCAAGGTGTGGAAGCCCGTGATCGCATCAACAAAACCGTTCGGGCCGACGCCGGTCCAGGGGTGGGCGGCGATGAGCTTGAGGCTCTCGTCCCACAGGAGCCAGCGGCCGTTGACCGTATCGGCGCTGAAGAGCCGTTCCCGGGCCACCGGAATGGCGACGGCCGCGGCTCCCAAGACGCAGAGGGCGGCGGCGCCGGCCACTATGGCCCGCGCGCGTCCGATCGTCCGGGTGGTTGCCGCGGCCGCTGCAAGCACAAGGACGACGGCGGCCAGGCCGAGTATCGCTGCGCGTGAACCGGACAAGACCGTGGTAAGGACCGCCGCCGCGAGGCCGATCCGGGCTGACCAGTCCCGACCCCGCAGGGCCGGCAGGGCCAGCACGGCGGCCGCAATGACGCCAATGATTCCCTGATCCGTCGCGTTGCCCAGGGTGGCCCCGGGGCGCAAGTCCGCGGCTCCGCCCAGCGGCCGCAGGCCTGTTGCCTCCAAGGCGCTGATAATGCTCACGATCAGCACAGCTGGGGTGAGCGCGGTGCGGAAAATGGCCCAATTCCGGGATCTGTCTGGACCGCCAAGAACTTTGGCGCCGAAGACAAAGAGGGCGAAATACAGCCCTATAACCAGGGCGCCTTCAAACCGTGGCCAGCGTCCCAGGAAGCTGGCCAGCGGGTTTGCGGAGAACGCTGCAGAAAGGGCCAACGCAATGACTGCGGCCCATAGGGCCCGACGGATGCCCGGGGATTGAGGACCTGGCCGTCAACTCCCCCGCCAACTGCGTATACCGTGCCCTGAAGCGTGTGGTTCCGGACGATATTGACGGCGCCGAGCTTTGGAAGGCCGCCGTGTTAGCGACGACTGGCCTGCGCACGCTGTTCAACCGGCTCGATGCCACCGAGCTGCTGGACAAGCTCTACCCCGAAGGCGACTACTGGCAGAAGGTCCTGCGCTATTGCGAAGCCGGAAACCTCCAGGCGGTGCTGGACGAATACGTCTTCCAGCTCCGCAGCCAGCAGGCTCCCGGGGAGGTCACGGCCGAAGAGCTATGGTCGCTCGCCGATGACATCCGGCGCTCCCTGTCCCTCAAACCTGCGCAGATGCTCGCGAAATATCCGGACGGTTCGCACGACGATCTCCGGATGGGCAGCCGCTTCGCCGTGCGCTACAGCAACGCCAAGACGGACGACGGCGACAGCAACCGCATGCCCGACGTCCGTCGGGCCTTCAACAGCCCGTTCTGGCCCTTCGTGCTTGCGTCTACGTCAGTGGGCCAAGAGGGTATCGACTTCCACTGGTGGGCCCACTCGGTCATCCATTGGAATGTGCCCGGCAACCCCGTCGATTTCGAACAGCGGGAGGGCCGGGTGCACCGGTATCTAGGACATGCGGTGCGGAAGAATGTGGCCGATGCTCATCGTGCCGAGGTGCTGAAGCCCGGGGTGACCGACCCGTGGGAGTCGCTGTTCTCAGTTGCTGCAGCCGATGTTGCGGCGCACCCCGAAGATTCCAACACGGAGTTCGCCCCGCACTGGATCCACCCGGGAGCGCACAAGATCGAACGGCGGCTGCTGGACCACCCGTTGAGCCGCGACGTGCCCAGAACCAAACACATGCTTGCCGGGCTCGCGAAGTACCGGCTCACGCTTGGCCAGGCTCGGCAGGATGATCTGCTCGGGCTGATAGAGGATAGGGCGGAGATTGAGCCGCTCGATTTGCGTCCCTGAGGGAGCACCTCACCGGCACGAGTTGAACGCCGCGGTGTGTCACTATTTAATATTCACTTTCCAACGACGGAAACTTTGGGGGAACACTATGCCAGAAGATGCATATGGACATTGGGATTCAGGATCATATTCCAGCCCTGCCCCGATAATTTCGGCAGCCTCGAACGCTCAGCTTGGCGCCCTTACGGACGTCTTATACAAGATGGGCATCTTCAGTGAGGTCGACAAGGTTCTCACTGTGGCCTCGCTACTCGGCCGAGAAGTCTCCTCGCTGCGAGGCCTTCGAAGCCACGAAGCCAGCGAACTTCTGAGCTTGCTGGGCATCTCCTCGTAACGACAGGCCAAGTCAATCGTGATGCCTTATTAGACCGAGTACGAGTGCCGCTCGGACTAAGCATTTCCACTCCAGCCATAGAAGCCTTCCTGGACGGACGAGCGAGTCGAGACGTCTCTGCAAGCCGCTCGCGAAGCCGGTGGATTCGCGAGGAACAACGGATCAAACTGCAGCTGCCGGCGCAGCCACGTCTTCATGAAGGCGATTGGCCAGCCCTTGCGTAAGCAATTCAGAGAAGTCGTCGGACTCTGGGACCACAAGGGGTCCGCCCAAGGCTCTGACCTCTGCCAGCGTGTCGGGCTCGTGTACTGGACTTGCCGCGCGCAGGTAACTGTAGATCGAAGCCGCGATTTTTGTCGCTAGAGGAACAGGAACTGCATTTCCGATCTGTTTGGCAATATCAGTTTTTGATCCGCACCACAGGAAATCATCAGGGAATCCTTGGAGCTTGGCTGCCTCAAGATGGGTAATCGGGCGGTTCTCCGTCGGGTGAAGATAACGCCCCTTCTCTGGCTTGAAAAATTCGGTGCGGATTGTGACCGACGGTGCGCCGTGGCGGATCCGTCCCATAACGTCTCCCGAGCCCGTGTCGTGTCCATCCCACGCCGGTGTCGACAGGTATTCGAGGGTGGCACTCCGAGTCGACTTTCCGTCCCAGACTTCCACTCGAAATGCCGCACCCTGACGGCGCCCGGACGTGATCGCTTCCATCTCACACGATCGGACAGAAAGCGTTTGAGAAGTTGGAGTACCCTCCGCAACCACCTTGTAGCTGCCAAGTGGATCGAGTTTACCTACGCCGTCCCGAGAATTCCCGACCTTTTCGATGATTACCTCCCCGCCCATGCTAAAGCGACAGAGATATCGGCCACGCAAATGCTTGCGATTTCCGTTTGCGGGAATCGCCTTGTAGCGAGCGAGCGAAATGGCCTCCGGGCGTCTAGTAAAATGCAGCTCCGAAGTGCGAAATGGCCCTGCAATGCCTGCCACAACACCGCTGACAGTTGTCACGCGCCCCGCAGGCAGCTCTGTTGTTTCGAGTTTCTTCGCGGCAGTCTCGGCGAACAGGTCATCGACCGTCTTCCACAGGGCCGGGTTGGTCGAAATCCCGGGATTACTTTCGCGGGGCGGACGAACGGCACGAGAGTGAGTCGGTTCGGGGTACTTCATGCTGTCCACGGGCAGCCCTGCGTCTGTCCGGATGCCGATCACAATTGCCCGCCGACGTGCCTGCCTTGCGCCATAGTCGGCCGCGTTAAGCACATATCGTCTGGCGCGTTCCGGTTCCGTGTCGACTTCCCGGGCTCCCGGCGCCTCAACGAGGCGATAATTCGTTAAGTCCCCGTTCCCGATCCGGTCTTGGAGATCCTGGAACTCAGCGGAGCGGACGAATCGATCAACGTTCTCGATGACGAAAAGCTTGGGTTGGAGGGCTGTGACGACACGAATGAACTCTTGCCAGAGCTTGTTCCGGTCTGCACGTACCTTGTTTCGATTCAACCCGGAGAATCCCTGACACGGCGGTCCGCCGACTACGACATCGACATCGCCCGGGCGCCATTTTGGCTCCCAACCAACAATGTCCCCGCAGAAAATTTCCGGCGGATCAAAGTGGCGGTGCCGGCTCGTCCCAGCTCCGAAGTTCATCGCGTAGCTGGCAGCTGCTGCGGGCTCCCATTCGACGGCCCCTATGCTGCGAAAGACTGGAGTGCTCGTACCGTCCGGGCGAAACTGATGAAAGCCTTCCGAAAGGCCTCCGCAACCCGAGAATAGGTCGAGGACTGTGATCGGCGCCTCGCCTATGTTCTCTCTTGCCATTGCTCAATCCTAACCTGCCAGCGGCACCGTAGCCGCTGGCCGGTCCTCGCCGCTTGCGTTAATCACAGAGACCGAATTCGGTCCGCCAGCCCTCAGTCAGATCGGTAAATTCCAAGGCGAACCTTCTCACGTCAGACGGCACCCGCCGACCTAACTTCCTCCAGCACACCGTCCAGCAGTCCCGGGACATTGCTTCCGCCGAGCACGAGCTGTCGGTCAAGAAGCCGGTTTGCAGTTTCACAGGATGTCTCACTGACGAGCGAACACCCGTGGCAGGCCGACAGGTTCAGGCTTGATGCACCCTGCCTGTCGCTCTCAATACATACAGGGTCGTTGGAGCACACGTCGGCATCGTCGAGTGCTGCTAGGAGCAACGGCACCAACTTGTCTGGATCGCCGAGTCTTACCAGACCTCCGAGTGTGCCTTGGGCATCACCAGCTGCCGTATAGACCAGGATGCCTGCGGTGCGATCCGGTCGGTCGGCATGCGCGTAGATCCGCTCCTGAAGAGATGCCGAGGAATATCCACTGGCGTAGGCGAGACGGCGGATTAGCAGGTGCGCGATCGTGTGCAGAGCGACATAGCGTGGCTCGGGGACGTCGAGGCGGTGCGCCCATGGAGTCTCACTGCGTCTGTTGACGAGAATGCCAGCACGCGCTTGGACCTCTGGCCGGTTCTCCCACTCGTTAAGGAAATCCTCGTTGAACTGAAGAAAAATCCCCTCCCCATACATCTCGATTGCCGGGAGGGTGGGCTTTCGCTTGCCATCAATTGAGAGGTCTGCCCTGATCATCTCCGCATCGGCGGAGTAACGGCGGAAACCTTTGAGCGCACGGACCTCGCGAACCCTCCTGACTTGTCCGACGGCGGTCAGACGAGCAGCGAGCGCGGGGGGGACGCCCTGATGACTGCCAACGGTCCAGCTGTCTACGACAAAGTCGCCTTCGCTTATATCGCGTCCGGGTGTCTCCAGCTTCTTGAGGAAGGCTGCCCATTCGCCGTCCTTCAGGTCCAACAGGATGTCGTCCGTGGGTTCGTTGCCTCCGGCCGCGACAGTCAGGACCTCCTCAGCGCTGATGCCGAGCTCGCCCGCGATCCATTCGGCGACCATTTCAGACTGTGGGCCACCGTTGTCGGCCACGACCTTCTCGAAGAAGATGTGACCGCGGATGGCGTCGGCCGCTGCAGCCGGGCGGGGGCGCTCCTCAGGGATGTCGAGCGCGGAGATCCGTTCGGCGATGTAGTTGCCGGTGGCCCCGCGCTGCACCGCAAAGAGCTTGTGATCGCATACGTTGTCGGGGATTGGGTCCTGCCAGGGCTGGACGCCTTTGCATCGGATGCCGTCGCGGACGAGTGCGTCCTTGGTGACGAGGTCTGACATGGGCCTTGACCTCTTGCACCCACCGCATTCCACGCGCAGGGAGTTCAGGCCTTCACCGTGCTTGGCCGAACGAACGAACCGAAGCTCCTTGTAGGCACGGCAGACACGTACGGATTCAGTGACGCCAGCGTCGTGGCCGCGATGTGTCCACATGAACCAGGGAATGTCCTGTAAATGGCTGCCCTTCTCGCAGACGGCAACGTAGCGCATAGGGACGAGCGTGCCGGCGCAAGAGCACGTGTTCGTCCATTTTCCCTTATTTTTGCCGGTCTGCTGTGACAGCCGGGAGCACCTTTCGCAGAACCGCCAAGTTGGGAACCGCCAGTACAGGAGACCGAGGGTATCTTTTCCTGCACGACCGGAGTGAGTCGGTGCCTCGCGGAGGGTGCTTGGTCCGAGCCGCTCGACGAGACGGTCGCAGTGGATTTCGGGAGCGAAGCGCTTGTCCCACCACGAGGTGTCGGGAGCGATGAGGGACTCACCTCTGACATCTACGATTGCCCCGACCCCGAAAGGCGAGACGGTTTCCGACAGCCGAAGGTCATGCTTGATACGTTCCAATGGTTCCCTCCTCAAAAGGCTCGCGTACATCCACAGCCACGTTTGGTTCGACTGACCGCATGGAGTCGGCAACGAGCCAGCCCTCGCCCGACTGCCCGAAGCGCTTGAACAGTGCGGCGTCGGCCTGATTTTGACGGTCGTATAGGAGCTGAGACCCGGACTCTCGCGCATTACTCGCACGTCGGTCCCACTCGTTTAGTAGCACCCTGGCCCGCTCACGCGTATCGTCCCCCTCGACCTTGTCGGCACGCTGGACGAGGCTCACGAACCTATCGATGAGGGCGTCGATCGTCCCCCTCTGCGCTGCGTCGTCCAGATCCAGTCGACCGGCAGCGTCATTCTCGGCTAGCTCGGGCACCACATGACGGATGAGCGCGGTCAAAGCACCGGCGAGCGAGCGCTCGCGTGACGCCAGTGACCAGGGCGTCACGCTTGTTGGCTCGACATTCCGGTACAGAGCTTCGTGGTACCCGCGGAAGGTCTCGAAGTGCGAGCGGTCTCGCGCGCGGTTGGACCGGAACAACGTAGTGACGACACCTTGGACCTTGCCACGCCCTACCCTGCTTGTGGCTTGGATGTACTCTGACGTGGTCTTCGGCTGGCCGACCATCAGCATCAAAGCTAGGCGCGGGATGTCGATTCCCACGGAAAGCATGTTGGACGAGAGCACGACATCCACTGCTTGGTCCGAGCTATCCACACTGCGCCTGAGCTCACGCAGATCGTTCGGCAGTTCTTCGGGTCCACGACGGCTCGTGAGTTCGAGGACCCTTTCTGCCCTGACAATGCGGAGGTCGTGGCCGAGCCGCTCGGCTCTGGGTTCGAGGCGTGCGTTAACGTCGTCGACCACGAGCGTGCCGGTACGGCCGAGTTCGCGCAAGCTGTTGTGGTACATCACAGCGGTCCAGTAAGCGTCGCGGCTGACACCCGGGTTCCCCAACCTATCGAGCACTGCTGGAATCTCGATCAACGGCGAAGCGGCCGAAACTGTGGCAGACATCTGAGATAGAGCTTGCGGCATTAGCCCGAGGTACAGGCGCCCCTCGCCGCTGCTGACAGGCTGCGAGAAGAAAGTGCGATCGTCGTCGAGGCCCGACGGCGGGTACAGAGCGACTGCTCGCCCATACAGTCCCTGGACCTGTTCATCCGAGGACCTGATCGTCGCGGTGGAGGCTACGATCTTGGGCGACGCTCCGCCAGCGGAGAGCAACAGCTGAATTACGGCGTCGAAGACTGCAACTGTGGTTCCCAATGGGCCCGACAGCAGGTGCAGCTCGTCCTGGATGATCATAGACGGCTGACGGAACGGGGTATTCAGGCCGAGCAACCGCCCCGCTTCGGGACGGAATTGAAGCCGGGCGAACTTGTCAACGGTTGCCAGAAGAATCGTCGGCGGATTCTCGTAGAGCGCCTCGTCAACAACCGCGACCGGAAGCTCATCGCTGAACTCGCAGGAACTGTTGGTGCAGTGGATGACAACGTCGCGGCCGACAAGTCTGACGCCATACTCGCTCAACTTCGTAGACCGCGACCCAGGCAACAGCGCGGTAGCGCACCAAGGGCAGCTCTCAATCTGGAACTGATTCGCTTCCTCTGGGCGCGCTGCCTTATGTAGCCTTTCCAAAGCCGCTTTGGCGTCACGCCGCGATCCCGGGGTGACCTCATTGCCCACCCACAGGCCGATCGAGAAGGCCGCCATCCCCTTAACCCGCGGGTCGCCGAGCCTTCCCGGCCGGCGAAGGATTTCCATCGCGCAGACGAGTGAGGCCGCACGCTGGAACTGCTGTGAGGTCAGTAGGCGCAGCGTGTACCGGGTCAGTACCGCCGTGCCGCTGCCAGCTGGCCCTTCAACAATTCTGCGGCGGAAGATCTCGATCGCTGCGAGCCCCAGATAGGCCTCTGTCTTGCCGCCACCGGTCGGGAACCAAATCAGGTCGACTATCTCGCGCTCGGCGTGGGTCTCATCGACGGTCGAGGCAAGCGCGACCAACAGGAACCCGAGCTGAAACGGCCGCCAGCGCGGTTCCGATGGTTCGTCATGCCGGGTGAGCGCCGCCTGCCGCATTTGCAGGCGCATGGCAGCCATCGCGAGGGCGAACGCCGTGCGGATGTCGGACCTGTCGTCCTCCCGCAAGAGGGCAACGGCTTCACGCATGCGGCCGAGGGCCCCCACGGAGCGATCCACGATCCGCCTGGCGACGAAGGCATCGGAGTCGAATGAGCTGACCCGCGCATCTTCCGAGGTAACCCAGGCCCCGAAGGCGTCAACAAAAGCGTCCAGCGATGCGAGGACCTCGTCCGGTGTCGAGTCGAGGCGCGAGAGGTGGTCGAGACGCAGGGCCTGTGCCTCAGCTGCCGACTCATCGAAGGCTGTGGTCTCAATAGCCGGGACCACGAATGAGGGCACCGGTTCGAGCCATACCCGAGCGCAGTGGCCATCAACCATCTCCCAATTGGCGGCCATGCCGTGCCCGACAGCGTAGACCTTTCGGTTGCGGTATCGGAGCCGAAGCTCGGCGGACTCATCGTCGAGGTCCAAGGCTCTGGTGGTGTCGTACTCGAGCATCCGTCCGTGTTTCTTCGGTGTCACCGCAATCGCGGTCTGGTAGAGCATATTGACCGCGTCGAGGCGGTCGTCACCGGTCGACTGGGCAAGGACGCGTACGTGGACGGTCACGAGGAAGGCGTCGCCCAAGGTTCTCCACCGCGATCCGATCTGGATCGGCACGTCACCGGCAGTCTCGTCCCGGTGCGGCTGGTCGCTAGCAAGCTCGAGGCCTTCAAAGCTGAATGGCACACGCCGCCAACGTGGCGGACCGTCCCCTTCCACGGGGGTGTACGTCGCGCCAGTGAGGTCACACAGGACCGATGGCTGGCTAGTGACGAAGGAGATTGCAGCGGAGGACGGCCGCCAATCCTCAGCGATCGGAACGCTAGCTGCGGCCTCCTCCACTTCCCCGGACGAAGCGACGGCGCCGTCGAGATCGACCTCATCGAATTCGGGAGTGGCAGCGCCTTCGTCCGCGACTGGAGCGGCGATGTCACGTGGGAAGAGCATACCGACGGCGTATTGTCTGTTCGGAAGGTTCTCTAGGACCTCGTCATCGCCTCCGTCCGGCCCAAGATAGGCCGATCGCAAGTGGTCTAGCACCAAGCTTTGTGCATGGGTGAGGGTCATCCAGCCACCATCCTCTGCCGTACCAACCGTTGAAGTCGCTGTTTGTCGTCTTTGGACACCAGAACGTGGAGGGAAACCCGTGCCCGAGTAACGGCGACGTAGAATGCCGCTAGGCCAGCATCATCGAGCGGTTCGGGCAGCCCGCATACGATGACGTGCTCAGCTTCAAGGCCCTTGGCGAACCTCGGGGAAGTGACAATGATTCCATCGGCACCCTTCGCTGGCGCCGCAACCGACGACGGGTCGATGATCCAAATCTCGCTACGGCGGACCCCTTCTTGGACAAGCTTTGCGGCGACATCAGCCCCGTCCCGGACAGTGACCTGGCTCTCCCTTGTATGCCATTGGACTCGCTCGCCATGGACGATTCCAGGGTCACCGACATCCGCACCAAGGTACTCCTGGACGACGTGCACGATCGCCTTGGTGTTGCGCACGTTGAGGTCGAGGTCGACTGCCACGGCTTCGTCTGCAATTAGCGCAGCAACGTCCGCATCGTAGGCGCCATCGACGTGCGCCTGGTTGTTGGGGTCAAGGAACATGCGCCAGCGCCCGTTCCCTCGACCTCCGACGATCACTGCGTCGATCTGGTCCATGGCATCGGCGGTCATCATGTCTTGCGCCTCGTCGATGAAGACCACGTCATAACGTCCCGCCGTACCGAGGCTCTCGAATGGTACGACCTCCACTGGCCGAGAATCGAAGTGTGGGGCGAAGTACCGTGTAAGGGCAGGCGACCGGAACGTGACCAGCACGGAACGTCCTTGATCTGCTTCTTGTTTGGCAGCCTCGATTAGGACCATGGATTTCCCCGTTCCAGCGCCGCCGTGGACAAGCATGCGCTGGTTCCTCGCGAGCGCTCCAAGCACTCTCGCCTGCCCGGCGGTCGCGCGGTTCTGCTCCTCGATGACCGCTCCGCGCTGTGCGTCGATGACTGGCATCCGGGTGAATTCTCCGAACAGACGCGTCCGCAGGTCATCCATCCGAGCAAGCTTCTCCCCTACTGGAGCCGGACGGGCGCCCGCCACGACTGCATCCAGCGCTGTTGCGAGACCTGCAGAGGACATTTGGTCGCGCGCGAGCCAGTGCGTGGGTAGCCAGCCTACGGCATCCGGCGGCGTGTCGATGTCCGGGGTCACGACGACGGCCTCGTGGGCGAACCATCCGATACCTTGCTCCTTGAGGATGCTTCGGAGCGCGTAGCCGGCCGAGCGAGCCTGCTCCATGGGTGAAGTCGCAAGTCTGTGCCAGTCTCCGTGCCGATCGACTGTGTACCAGACACCATCGTGCTTGCGGACACCTCCCCCCTTGACCTCAATCACGATCACAATCCCTCGCCATAAAATCACGAAGTCTGCCTCGGCCTGCTGCTTGTAGGCGTGCGAACGGAGGTCCACCGAGTAAAAAGCCACTGCGTTAGGGTCGGTGTCTATATCTCGAAGGAGCCGAGCAAGCGATCGTTCCCCGGCGCTTACGGACTTCTTCTCAATGTCGGCCAGGCTTGGAACCAGGATCATCCCTGCTGCTCCTTCCAGAGCTCTTGGTAATCGTGGTATCCGAGGAAGTCGTTCATAGCACCCCAGTTGTCGGCAACGTCGACGATCAAGCACTCTTCCTTGCCGCCGTTCTCCTTACCGCGCAGTCCTCGTCCGGCCATCTGGATGTAAGCCCCAGGGCTGAAGGTTGGACGCGCGATGTACAGGGCGCGTACGCCCGGTGCGTCGAAACCCTGGACCAGCAAGTCACAGTTAGCGAGCACCTTGATTCCGCCATCCTGGAACTCCTTAATGACGTTCCGGCGTTCCTGGCGTCCGGTCTGGCCACTCACCGAGGCCGCCTTCACACCGCGATAACGCAAGGACGCGGCCAGCACCTGGGCGGATAGCACACTCGGCGTGAATACGAGGATCGGCCAGTCCGGATCCTGCTGCAGGATGTGCTCCACAAGGATTCGCATACGCTGCTCGTTACGGCCGATTCTCTCGTAGATGGAGCGGTCGATGAGCCGGCTCGACTGGAGCGTGTTGCGTTCCGCGTGACTGAGATCGACCTCGACGCCCGTCGGAAGCACCTCATGCCGGACGCTCGCGAGGACGCCGAGCTTGACGAGCTCCTTATATGCATCGGACTCGAACGCCGTGAGCCGCTTGGTACCGAACCTCGCGACTAGCTCCTTGGTACCGCTGTGGTCTCCTGCCCGGCCCCTGAACGGGGTCGCCGATAGGCCCACCAACGGACGTTCCCAGTTACGTCCGTCCACGCCAAGCCATCGCAATATCGTCGTGTAGCGCGTCGATCCACCCGCACGATGTGCCTCGTCAATAAAGACCGCGGTCGGCTTGCTGAGCCACTCATAATCCGGGCGATCCATAATCGCCTCAATCTTGGCGTCTGTAGCGACGACTACGGAGAGCTCGGTGTCAGGCTCGTGGACTGTATTGGTGTCCCACAGCCGACAGATTGTCAGAGGGCGCTCGTCACCCAGGTATCGCCAGACTGTCTGGAAGGTCTGCACTGCCTGCTCGCACAACTCAGCGGACTGGGCTATCCACAGGATCGTCCCGGACAGGACCTCATCGACGAATAACTTGAGCGCCGTCTCAGTCGCCACACGGGTCTTGCCCGCTCCCGTCGGCAACTCGACCATTCCCTTCTGCGCGGGGCCGTCCGCCGACGGCTGGGTCAGAACCGTCCGAAGCTCCTCGCTGATCTTCTTCTGGTAGCTGTGGAACTTGTTGAGTCGGACGGCTCCGGCAACTATGAATTCTTCCGGACGCGGTTGGTTCCGCTGCCCTGCGAACTCCGGGCCGAAGCCCATCTTGCGCACCCAAGAAATGGCTGCCGGGGTACCCGCCCAGGCCGACGGTACGTCCGAGAAACCCTCCTCCCGAAAGCGATCCGCAAGTATTCTCAGCGAATCGGAGCCGTAGACGGTCAGGAAGAGCTCGGCGACCGAGGTGTTGTCGTCAACGAGCCCCTGGGCCTCCAACGCGGTCCACAGGCCAGTCGGCAGCGCGTCCCGCAAATCGTCGGGCCCGATGTACAAATCGAGACGATCAGCGTCGGACTCGATTGCTTGCGCCTGCTGACGCAGGAGTTCCAGCCGATGGTCGAGCCCGGCCTTTAGCACCGCCGCCAGCCGCGAGTTGTCGAGGCGAAGGCCGAATGCTTCGTTCACGAAACCCAAGATCCGTCGTTCGTCGGCATCGTTACTAACAATCAGCTCAGACCCATCGAGGTGCCAGTCCAATGGCTGATCCTCGACACCATCCTCGGTGGTTACGCGCTTGGCTATCTGGAGCGCCCGGGAAACCCTGGAGGAGCCCAGACGCACTCCGAACTCCTTACGCAGCCCGGTGTACACGTCGAGGATCCGCTGAGCGTCCTGCTGCCCGTCGACAACCATGGAGAAAGAGAAACTGTCTTCGAACCGACGACAACCCACGAACTCGACCATCTCGTCAATCTGCTCCGTCGCTACCCGCAGATACGGGCGTTGGCGGGTGCGCAGGAATTCCTCCTGCTCGTCGGTCGTGGCGAGGTAGACGGTCGAAGGTGCATGCGCCTCAATCGTCTGCTTGACACGCGCCGGCACCGTCGCAGGTTTAGTGCCCGCGAGTCCGATCTTGCTCGCAGTCAGCACGAACTCGATGAGGGTGCCGTTGTCGTCCACACGTGGGAAGAGCTCGCCCTCAAGCATCTCGCGCAGGACGTGAGGGGGGACCGCATCGAGCGTGTCCGGGAGGTCGAGTACGTTCAACGCCTGGTGCGGCCCCTTGTAGAGCGGCAATAGGCCACCGAAACGCACCAACGAGGGCGCGACGACGTCACGCAGCGGACGGTATCCGCGGGTCGTATTCAACAGGCCCGCCTGCTCGATCGCCCAACGCGCAGGTGACGTAGCCGCGAATGTACGTCCAGTGTCGGCGTCCTCAAAGATCCATTCCCCTTCGGCGAAGGAGAGAAGGGATGATGTCCAGTTCTCGCGGATCTGAGGTGACGCACCCGCGTCACGGAGCATGAAGAGCACCGAGAAGGGTCCTGGGCCTTCACCGGGGCTCAACTCGATGGACCTTATCGGCCTTTCACCAGGCCCTTGCTTCGCGTTAAGCTCGGTGAGCGTTGCCTCAACGAACGCGCCATACGCCAGCTCATCCTCCAGCGCAAAGTCCTTCACCGGCTGCTGCACCACACCCAGCCTGTGGGCGACGTCAGGTACGCAGCGACGACGGTCGAGGAGCCGCGATGCGACATCGTCAGGGAGAACAACGTCAAGGTCGATCACCTGCTGCGGCCAGGCCCAGCCACCGTCACGAGTCGGCACTTTGATCGACGCCCTCGACGACCCCATTAACTTCGCAGCAGCAGGGGCGGCCACCGACAGAACAGCGTCCCATAGCTTGACAAGGTCGTCGTCATGAGGTTCAACGGGAAGAGTAGCCAGCCGTGCGTTGAGGATTGCCTCGGGGTCGAGGTCCCGGAACCCTCGTCCCCGGAGGAGCACTTCGACGCCTTCCTGGGCGAGGAATGCGGTGTCTACGAAGACGGCCCCTTCTATTTCAAGGTCTT
Source organism: Arthrobacter sp. YAF34 (assembly GCF_052113245.1). Taxonomy (NCBI): domain Bacteria; kingdom Bacillati; phylum Actinomycetota; class Actinomycetes; order Micrococcales; family Micrococcaceae; genus Arthrobacter; species Arthrobacter sp. YAF34. Next base: position 280,487 of record NZ_JBFRCV010000005.1, on the reverse strand, counting down.
CCTCTTGGTGGAGGAAGACAATGTCCCTATCGATTAGTGCACGCATGCCTGCCGACGTCGGGATTACCTTGGCCGTCGCAATCTCATCAAGACCAGGGTTTTTACTAACAGTGCGGAACGCATTGGCCGCCGACGTGGGGTCATCACCCTCGGCCCACTCTCGGAGCCAAGACAGAAGGCCTCTCTTCGGCATCTGCTCCAAAGCCAGTTTGGTGTCCCGTGCGCTCGGATCGAAGTTAGAACTGGTCGCGGCTAGGAGTAGATCCCGCAGACGGGACGCGCGTGTGCTATTCGAATAACAGCGCCAATGCGGGACATCGTCCCCTGTGTTCGGAGACAGGATCCAGCCCTTATGAACAGGCTCCTCGAAGCGGACGGTTAGATCGAGCGGGCGCAGTTCAGCACCATTGCAAAGTACAGCTACAGCATTTGGAATGAGCGCGTCCGCTCCCGCGAGTCGCAGCACATGCGATGACAAGTTCTCGTCGCCAAAACCGTGGCTTTCCTGGCCACGGCCGCGGGCGGGCATGTAGTCCAGGTGTGCTGCGGGGTCGGCTTGGGTCCTAAGCCGAGGCAAGAGACCCACGAAAATCTCGGCAAGTGTTCGAAGCATTTCCCGGTTGTACTCGTTCTTGAGCAGGGTAGTCCGGTCATCGTTTACGCTCCAAGGCGCGTTGAACAGCGCAGACGCGGATGTGGTGTCCTGCAAGCGGAAATAGGACCAGAACTGGCCGATCCGCAGAAGATTCTGTTGGGCTGGTACCGCAACTGTAACCTTGACCTCGCTGCGCGACACCGCTTCTCCAACCAGCTTTCGCGCCTCGGCCGAGGGGGCGTGCATCCGGCTCTCGACCATCCACTCGCTACCTTCGCCATCGGGGCCTTCAATCCTAAGGACTCCCCCGCCCAAGTCTCGAGAGACATGGGTAGTTTCAAAGGGGTCAGGACCAACGACACGGAGCTTGACTTCACGAACAGCCTCAACAAAAAGCAGGAACTCCGAGTTGAAATTCTCGATCTCCTCGCGAAGGTGCTCAAGGTTGGATGCGAACGGGAGCTTCACGATCGTGGACGCCCAGACTGCCAGCTCAGCAAGGACCGCATCTTCCTGGATCTCTTTTGCTGCATCCAGGAGTGTCGCCGTACGTAGGACCGGAAGTCGCTGCCCGGTTGATACCCCGGCAAGGGCCTGGCGTGCGTGTGAGGAGTTGAACTCGAATGAGACGGACCGGCTAATCACTTGCGGCGACTCGCTCACGGCAAGTACCGACTTGAACCCGAGACCGAAACGCCCAATCTCATCACCACGCTTGCCACTGAGGTGTGCGTGCGTAATGGCGACTAATCCGGACTTCGAAAAGGGGCGTCCCGAGTTTGCGCAGTAGAGGGTGCGCGAAGCGAAATCGAGTACGATCTCAACTCTTCCGACGCCACCCAACTCGGCGTCATCCCCACCAGCCATCGCGTCGGCTGCATTCTGGACAAGTTCGAGAAGTGTGCGATTTGCATATCCCCCGGTCCGGATTGACTCCTCGTGGTTCGCATGCTCAGCGATCAACGTGGGCTTCGCCCTATAGGCAGCTATCGCACTCGCAAACTGATCGTTTATTTCCCGAACCAGCACTTCGTCGGCGACCCAGCCGGTAGTTGCTTGTGCCATCCACTCCCCCAAATCTTGCCGATGCTGCCTTGCACGGTCGTGGCAGGCACCGACGCCTAAAACAAAGATAAATATGATGCAAAAACAAGTTCTACCATGCTGGAGCCTGGGGGCCGCGACACCTGCGCCAGATACTGACTCCGAGTCGTGAACAGGCCCTTCAGGAATCAACAAATTCAGGCCTTGGAACGCTCGGGCGGTGCGACATCAAGTTGCACAACAACCTCCCAGCCGGCGCGTACGGCCGCGCCGGTGCGCGCAGGCGGCCTTATCCCCCTATCGTGTCTAAGCCGAGGAAGCCTCCGCATGCCCGTAGTTACGATTTCAGGCGTACTCATCATCCGGCTCGAGTAAAAGTCAGTGGGCCAAGGCTGGACGCGGCAGGGCCGAAAAGCCGTTCGATTCAAGGACGCAGCTGGCGTCCAGACTGCCGCGTAGTCGGAACCATGCCGGAGCATGCCCGAAGTTGAAAACGCGAACCAGCTGATAGAAATCGGATTGCTCTCTGGATACTTTTAGCTCATTAGTCGTTACAAAAAAAGCTGTTTCCGCGCGGGATCTCGTCGTTTTTACCTCGATCAGCTTTTCCTTGCCGCTCTCTTCAAACGAAAGGATGTCATAGCCGTCTCCGTCACCGCGCGACCGGCTGACGTGATCGATTTTCCGGGCCAGGTTGGCTTTGCCCGCTTTGACAAGTCGTCGATGTTCGAGGTCCGCTACGGCAAGTTCGCCAGCCAGCCCGAGCGCCCGGTTTCTGGCTTCAATTGCAGCGTAGTCCGGGCGGCCGATTTGGGCCCTCATCGGATTCGATGCGTCCGGGACAATTATCGATGGAACGCTGGAGTTGACGAAATCAAGAGCGCCAACTGGCCTCACCTCGGGCGCTTGCAAAGCTTCGGCGAGTACGAGCTCGATGATGGATGGGCTTGATGCCAACTGGCGCTGTACCTCGGGAACCACCGACTGCTGGTAGTTCTGAGCCGGCTGGTAACCGCGGATGGGCCTCAAACCAAGTTTCATCAGCACTGCCGAGACGTTTTGGTGTTTGAACTCAACAGCTGATTCAGACCTGTTGGAGAGCAGCGGCAGAAGCGCCTTCCGGTGTTGGCTCTTGTTGTACGGCTGTCCGGATACCTCCAGTCGCAGCATGTCCAAGTAGCTTCGCACGGTCGCTGCCACTTCAGCTTCCGACCAATCCGTTGGTTTGCCTGCCATGCCGCCCCCCATACCTGAAATATCAATTGCTCCGGGCCAGGCTACATCACGCAATTGAGCGCAGGGGGCTTTTGACGGCGCGGAATAGATGAGTGATGAGCCGTTAGGAGCAACGCAGAGGGCTAGGTCAGCTTTGGGAGCGGTTCCCATCACCTCCGTTCCACGTCCCCAGGAAAATCACAAGAAACGATCTCAAGCTCGCGCTGACGGCTGACCGGCGGAAATGGCTAAGCCGCCAGCAGGAGGAGCCACCTTCGAGACGTGACTTGTTACAGGTACGCTCCGGGACGTTGGAAGGCCGGACGGGCACTTGGCCGGGGGTGAGGCGGAACCTCGACCAGAGCTTGTCGAGCCGTTGCTCTCCACGAGAGAGGCAAGATACGGGTTCCAGCAAATCACTTGCGTGGAGGCTGGCTTCGCTACCGAATATCGCTCCTAGATTGGCTCCGGACTGCCGAACCTGATGCAGACCGATATAGCGCCCCGTCGTGAGCATCTTTCGTGCAGACCCCCGGGGCTGTCGCTGATCTGCCGCTCTCCCAATAAAGTTAGCCACAGCACCAGAACGTTCGCCGGAACGGTTGGCAGGCCGGGCGCCGCAAACGAAATGTAGAGCAACAGGGTAGAGGTACAAAAATGACTGACTCACACCTATTCGTGACAATGGGGAACATTTTGCGCTTCCGCTGCGACGCCTGGCTAGCTCCGACCGACGAAGAGCTCAACTTTCACGACGGTTGGACGGACGGAGTCAAGGAGCTGGCCGAAGCTGCATTTGCGTCTGCCGGTCCGTCGTTCCGGCAGGGGAAAGCCTTCGCGGTGGCAGCAGAGGACTGGCCCCGCGATGAACCCCTTCCAGTCTTCACGTCAGTCCCGTTTCGAGGTGTGGAGTCAGCTAACGACTTGGGTCCTAGGATTGCGGCGTTCCTCCACGAGGCGGCACGCGCAGTCTTGTTGAGTCCGCGCGCCGGGACAGTACAATCACGCCGGGTGCCCTTGCTAGCACTTCCTTTCTTCGGCACAGCAGCCGGAGGCGGAGATCTTCAGCGAGGGGAGATCATGCGCACCATCCTTCGGACTATCGTCCGAGAATTGCCAAGGCTGGAATGTGATGTTGTCCTGATCCTCAAGGACGAAGCCGCGTTCGCTCTCGCTCAAGATATCCGCAGAGCAAACGAGGACACCTACTGGTCGCGGCTTTGCCAGGAGCACTTGGCCCAAGCCAAGAACCTGGCTCTCAAGGCCAGGAGAGGGCGGCTAGTTCCTTTCATGGGCTCTGGGGTGAGCGTCACGGCAGGTGCCCCTTCCTGGGAAGGTCTGCTGGACAAGCTGGCAGAAAGCGTCGGTTTGGACGGCGGTTTGGCGATGCCGTTTCGGAAGCTCAGTCCCCTTGACCAAGCCAATATCCTGCAGTCCTTGCACGAATCGCGGCAAAGAACCGCTGATGAGGAGAGAGGATCTTTTGGCTCCCTCGTGGCGAGCTTCGTGAGAGTTGAAAAATACGGACTCGCACCCACGCTTTTGGCGAATCTGCCATCTGACGGAGCGATCACGCTGAACTACGATTCGCTTTTCGAGACCGCGAGTGCCGATGCAAGTCGGAATCGGGCCATAATCCCCCAAGATTCGACGACCGCAAATGTCGACACGGGTTCGCGTTGGCTCCTCAAGCTTCATGGCTCCGTTTCACAGCCGGACTCAATCGTGCTGACGCGCGATGACTACCTCGGCTACAACACGAATCGGGAGGCCTTGTCAGCACTCGTCAAAGCGCACCTGATGACCCACCATTTGCTGTTCGTCGGCTTCGGACTGAAGGACGATCACTTCCACGAAATAGTCCATGATGTTCGCCGCGCAATGCCCAATGATGCTGGCGGTTCCGGGAGTCTTGGCACGGTGCTAACGCTCAATACAGATCCGCTACAGGAACTCGCATGGAAGGATAAGCTCAGTTTTATTTCCATGGAGGATCCTTCGTCAAGCGACTCCGCGCGTACCCTGGAAATCTTTCTTGATGCCCTGACCTGCTATTCAACCGAGAGCCACTTCTACTTCCTGGCGCCCAAGTATGAAGGTGGACTCAATGCAAAGGAGAAGCAATTGAGAAGAGAAATTCTCAAGTTGAAGACTCTCCCGGCAGCTGTCGGCGAAAGCAGCGTAGTCGGAGTCATCGACGAAATGCTGAGGACCCTGGGTTGGTCCGAGAACGCATCCTACGAGGGGGAGCTCTAAAATTGCCGCTTACGTCAGCGGCGCCGAGAGCGCGCGATTAGCCCCAGAGCACGCGCAAAGACAGAGACTTCTCGAAAATTAATTGCCTCGCATCCACAGCCTTGACGGCCTCCCCCGCGTCCCGTCGGACATCCGGCCCGTTCCCGCCAGCTTCGGCTCCATGAATCGCCGGAACGTGTCGCGCATCAACGTCGAGTCCGCGACCGTCTCGTGCAGTTCCCGCAGGTCCTTCAGCGTGAACGGCTCCGCCAGCAGCTCCCCCGGGTCCGGCGCCTCCGCGTAGGCGGCCCGAAGCCACTCCACCGCCTTCGCCACTATGTCCGCGTGGCCGTACGGCAGCCCGGCTATCAGCTCCGGCTCCCCTGTCACGGAGGCCAGCCGGACGCCGTCGGACTTGAGCGCCTCCTCCAGAGCCGGGAGCGAGACCACGGCCACGTGCGCCACGGACAGCACCCAGCCGCGGTCGTCGCGCCCCGGCTCGTCAAAGACCTGGAGCTGGCGCGGCACGCGTCCGGAGATTCCGGCCTTCTCCCGCAGGCAGCGCAGCACCGCGTCCGCGAGGGTCTCGCGCTCCCGCAGAAAGGTGCCGGGCAGCGCCCACCGTCCGTGCTGATGATCCTCCGCGCGGCGCACCAGCAGCACGCAGACGGAATTGTCCGCCACCGTCAGCACCGCCGTGTCCACCGCCACCGAGGGGCGCGGGTAGTCGAGCAGGGACGTTCCGGGGCCGTTCTGGGAATCCTTCACGGGATTATTTATTTCAGTATTGCGCTAAAGATGCAAGCCGTGCATACTGGATTCAATTAGCGCAGAACTGATCTAAATCAACCGGAGGTTCCCATGAAAGTCCCCCAGCTCCACGTCGGCGCCGGCAGCACGCTCGGCCCGCTCAGCATCTTCCCCGTCTGGACCTCCGGTCCCGGCAGCCTCGGCATCAGCACCGGGACCCACGCCGACGTGGCCGTCACCGAACTCGCCAGCGGCGCCCAGGTCGCCCGGCTCACCGTCACCAACAACGGCCCGCACCCGGCCCTGCTCCTGGAAGGCGAACTGCTCGAGGGCGGCCAGCAGCACCGGACCTGCGCCCGCGACGTCGTCCTGGGCCCCGGCGAAACCCGCGACATCGACACCTTCTGCGTCGAGGCCGGCCGCTGGGAGGCCGGGGAAACCACCCACCGCCGGCAGGCGCGGCGCGCCCCGCTGAACGTCCGGTCCGAGCTGGCCAACGGCCCCGGCAGCCAGCGCGGAGGCAACCGACAGGGCCGCATCTGGGAGCGGGTCGGCCGCTTCGACGCAGCCCGAGGCGCCTCGGCGACCAGCTCCCTGCTCGAGCACATGGACCTATTCACAGAGGGCCGGAACGTGCGCAACCGCGTCGACGCCGCGGATGGCCCGACCGCCCTGGAAGGCCAGCGCGGCGTCGTGATCGGCCTGGGACAGCAGCCGCTGCTCCTGGAGGTCTTCGGCACCCACACGCTGTTCCGCCGGCACTACCGGCAGCTGATCGATTCCGCGCTGCTGGACCTGGAACTCCTCCCGCCCCAGGCGCTGGCGTCCGGTCCGATGCCGGGCCAGCGCGCCCGCGACTTCGCGGCCCGCGTCCAGGCGATGGACTTCGGCACGTTCGACGGCGGCGCAGCGGCCGTCGAGGTCCGGAGCCACGGTTCGCTCCGCAGCCGCAACATCGCCCGTGCCGCCGGCACGGTGTCCGCCGCCGGCATCGCCGTCGAACTTCCCACCCGCCGCCCCCAGCTGGCCCACCTGACCGGCTGGAACACCCAACACCCCCTGATGGAGTTGGCATGAAACTGACCCCCTTACAGAATGACCGCGCGGCCGGCGTCCTCGTCGCACTGGCCGCGGGCGACGCCCTCGGAGCCGGCTACGAGTTCGGCGCACCGCTGCCGGACGGCGTCGAGGTCACCATGAAAGGCGGCGGACCGTTCGGGTTCGCGCCGGCCGAGTGGACCGACGACACGTCCATGGCCATCCCGATCGCCCAGGCACTCCTTGAATCGGCGTCCGACGCCGGGGCCCCCTTCCCCGCGGCGCTCACCACAATCGTCCGGGCCTGGACCTCCTGGGCCGCCGAGGCCAGGGACGTCGGCGCCCAGACCAGCGCCGTCATCGCCGCCGCCGGTCGGCTGGCTTCTGATGCAGGCCGGAGCAAGGTCCGGGCCGCGGACTTCAGCGCCGCGGCCGCCGACTTCCATGCCCGCACCGGCCGGAGCGCCGGCAATGGTTCGCTGATGCGCACCGCACCACTGGCGCTTGCCTACCTGGACCGGGACCCGGCCGAGTTGATGGCTGCCGCCGGGGTACTGAGCGCTCTGACCCACGCCGACCCGGACGCGCAGGAAGCCTGCGGCCTGTGGTGCGTGGCGATCCGCGCGGCGGTGCTGACCGGGCGGATCGACGTCCGGGCCGGGCTGCCGCTGGTGTCCGCCGAGCGGGCGGCCCTGTGGCTGGAGCGGATCGAAGTTGCCGAGCGGTCCCGGCCCCGGAACTTCACCAATAATGGCTGGGTAGTCGAGGCGTTCCAGGGCGCCTGGAGCGCCATCCACTTTGCGGGCCTGTCGGCGTCCGGTCCGGCGCATCTGCGGGCGGCGCTGAAAGAGGCCGTCCGAGGCGGCCGGGACACCGACACCGTCGCCGCCATCGCGGGCGGCCTGCTCGGTGCCGCCTACGGCTACACGGCAGTGCCCTTCGAATGGCGGCGGCGCCTGCACGGATGGCCCGGGCTTCGGGCACGCGACCTCATGATGCTTGGCATGGAGCTGGGCCGGGGCGAGGGCCGGCGGCCCATGTCATGGCCGCGCGCCGAGCGCCAGGACTACAGCATGTGGAGCCGCACCGACGCACTCGTCCAGCACCCGCAGGACGCGGGCGTCTGGCTGGGCGGCGTCGGATCCCTCGCCAGGGCGGCCGATTTGGGAATCGACGCATTGGTATCGCTATGCCGGCTGGGGACTTTGGACGTGCCGGGTGTGGCGCCGGAAGACCACGCCACATTCTGGATCATCGACTCCCCCGTTGCGGAAGACAACGCGCACGCCGCTTTTGTGCTGGGCGACGCGGCGGCCGCCGTCGAACGTTTCCGCGCTGAAGGCAAGACAGTGCTGCTGCACTGCGTCCGCGCCGAGTCTCGGACTCCCACAGTGGCGGCGCTATACGGGGCGGGGGTCGCGAGGATCACGGCGTTGGAGGCACTGAAGGACCTGCGGCAGGTGCTGCCCGGGGCGCGGCCTAACGAGTTGTTCATGGAAGTCCTGACCAACAACACTGGCGCGGCATAGGATTGGGCCAAAATTGGGGATCTTTTCGACGCGTTTTCAACGCGGCAGTGAGGGGCAGCTGTGAAGTGCATTCCGGAGGAACCTGATTTCAGCGATGGCCAGATGGCCGAGAAGGTCCTTTGGGAGGCGCTCAAGAAAAGCCTTCCGGATGACGCGGTCTTGGCCCACTCGGTTCAGGTTCGGAACGGACGGGCGGAACATGAGATCGACATCTTGGTCCTGTGGCCCGGCGTCGGCATGGCTGCCATCGAGGTGAAGGGAGGGCGGGTCTCCATTGAGAACGGTCAGTGGTACCAGTCCGACAGAGTCGGGGCCCACCGGATTCATAGTCCTGTCGCGCAGTCCCAGGGATCGCTGCATGCCTTCAAGAGCTGGATTGGCGACCAGCTCGGCACCCCACTGACGAGCCGCTTCGCCTATATGACCGCTCTCCCCTACACCCCGGTGCCACGAAATTGGGAGATGGCCGGTTGCCCCCGGACGCTGGTCCTCGACCAAAACGACGTCGTATCTCCCGCAGATCTGGTCCGGACTGCGATTGAGCGCGAAGGCGGCGGAGCCTCGCCGCTGGCCCCGGCGTACATGGAACGCATTGTCCGTCGGCTGGAAGGCACCCTCGGCTCCGGCTCCGAGGGATCACGCGACCCCAAGGAACTGGAAGACGCTCAGGATCATCTGACCCAGCGCCAGTCCATCCTGTTGCAAGCTACCCGATCACTCTCCCGGATCAGATTTACGGGCGGGGCCGGTAGCGGCAAGACGTGGCTGGCCGTGGAAAAGGCACGGATGCTGTGCAAACAAGGCAAGCGGGTGGGCCTTTTCAGCTACAACAAGGGTCTCAGCCAGTATCTGCAGGACCGGGTGTCGGGCTGGCGTCATGCCCAGCCCGCCTTCACCGGCGAATTCCACGACTACGCCCGCAAACTCGGGGTGCCGGACGGGAAGGGTTCCTCCTACTTTGAGGAAGAACTGCCTCAGCTGCTCAAGGATCTCGCGGTCGACCTGCAGCCGCACCAACGGCTCGATGCCGTCATCGTCGACGAAGCCCAGGACTTTGCCCCTTTGTGGTGGCAGGCGCTGCTTGCCACCACCACGGACGACGCCGAGATCTATGCCTTTCTGGATGATCACCAGGATGTCTACCGGCGCTGGGGCAGCCCGTCCACCAATGGTTCGAGCTCCCTCGAAGAACTGGTAACAATCCACATCGACGAAAACCTCCGCAACACACGGAAGATCGCCGAGACCTTCAAGTCCTTCGCCGGCGAGCATTTCACCCCCAGAGGCAGCACGGGCCTGCCCGTTCGGCGAGTTCAATGCGCCACTGAAGACGCCCTCGACGTTGCGGGCGACTGCATCGATGCCCTGATCGACGAGGGCTGGGCGAACAACCAGATCGCGATGCTTACCACCAAGGACCGGCATCCCATCCATCAGGGCTACTTTGACCGGGATGCCACAGCCGAATACTGGCGCGAGTTTCATGCCAACGACGGCGAATTCTACGGCCATGTCCTGGGATTCAAGGGCCTGGAACGCTCCGTGGTGGTTCTGTGCGTGAACGGCTTCAAGGATCTGGGTCGCGCCGCGGAACAGCTCTATGTTGGGCTGTCCCGGGCGCGGAGCTTGCTGGTCGTTGTCGGGGACTCTGACCTGCTGGAACAAGCGGGCGGACCGGACTTGAAAACCGCACTGTCCCGGGCCGAGGCATGGGTGCCCGCCGCCGTCGGCCCCTTGCGCGGAAACGACTAACCCCCGAGGGCAGACAATGTCAGTGGGGTGCGTCAGAATTAAAGCAGCGGGGCCGCCCCGTCTGATACAAGTTCTGAGGGATCCATGGGAGAACCGGCACAGGTCACCGACAACTACGCCCAGTTCATCGCCCGGCTTGACACCGCCACCGAGGATCTCAGTAACCGGCGTCAGTCACTGAACAGGTCACTCGCGATCCTCACCCTGCTCAGGGATCAGAACCTCGCCGGCCTGGAGTCGTGGGAGCAGCGGCGGGCCAGGACCAGCAAGTTACTGGCGGACCACTCCCACGGGCCGGAAGCGGAATCCCTCAGGGAGCTCCTGGAGGTCGCACTCCGGATGGAGCCGATGTTCCGCAACCGAACCGAACGGATCGGGCAGCGGCTAGAGCTGCTCCGAAGACGGTCCGACGAACTCACAAAATCGCTGGCGGCACTTGAGCAGAGCAAGGCCAAGCTGGAGTCCTCCAGAATGCTTGCGCAGGAGCGGGATAATTTAAGTAGGGCTGTGGCGACGTTGGCGGGCACTCCGGAAGGCCCGGTTGGGGGCCTGTCCGACGCGGGCATCCTCGACGATCTCAAGAAAGCCCGTGAGGCAATCGTCCTCGCCGAGGCACTTCTGGAAGTGAAGGGAAAATGAGCAACTCTCTCTCCAAACCCGAGCAAAGGTTGCTCGTGACGTTTACATCCCAGCAATGGAGCGGTCGGCCGGGTATGGATGCCGTTTATTTGTGTCTGGGGCTCGGATTCGTCGGGTTCGTCGTTTGCCTGGTGCTGATGATCTTCATGGCCGGCCTTCGGGACCCCGGAGCCGCGGCACTCTTCATCGTCGGCTTTGCAGTCGCGTTGACAACTTTCATCGTCTTGGCGAAATCTTCCAGCGAGAAGAAATTCCTGATCGGCATCAACCAGAGGGTCAATGACACCATCCTCGAGCTGACCGGCAATCCGGACGACCAACTGTCGCTGCGTGGTTTCAGGAGGTTCATCGAGAACGGGCAGCGCATTCCGTTTGCTGTCCACGGGGTGCCCGGCCTTGAGCTGGTCGCCATCAGGGAAGGCGAATCCGCCGTCGCAGGGCGAAAGCATCCAGCGCAAAGCCTGACGGCACCGCCGAGTCCATCGTCAATCCACCCGCCGCTCGTTATAACGACCGAATTGATGATTGCCGTAACGCCGCCTGATTACGGAACTACCAGCTTCGACCGACTTCTGAAAGCCACCCTCGACACCGGCTGATCGCAGACTCGAGTCGCCCGGCGGAAGGCTCCCCCTCCGGCAGCACGCGCCGGTCTGGAAGATTCTGGAGGCCGGGAGCGGGCGGGCGCGGAGCCGCTAAGGTGCGTCAGACCCGGTCGCCCCGACGAGTTGGATGGTGAGAACCATGGACCTTGACGACGTGAGAGACCAGTTTCTTCAGGCTGTAGATCAGTTTGCTAAAGGCGACCCGGGACCCGCCAAAGCCATCTTCTCCCATCTGGGGGACGTATCGCTTGCCAATCCCTGGGGCCCTCCTGCTGTGGGCTGGGAGCGGGTGTCCGAGGCCCTGGATTCAGCGGCGGCACGATTCAAAGACGGACGCGTCACCGCTGTTGATACCCTCACCAAGCACATCACGTCCGATCTCGCCTGCTTCCTGGACATCGAACACTGGCAGGCCAAAGTCGGAGGAGGAGACGAAATATCGCCGTTTGATCTGCGGGTAACAAGCATTTATCGCACAGAGGGCGACACCTGGGCACTCGTGCACCGCCATGCAGACCCGATCACCACACCGCGGGCCCCGGACGCCACGCTCGGAAAGTGACGCCCGGGAAGGTTCACCGGTTCCCCGGAAATTCAGGCGCCGTCGGCGAGGAGATACCCGGCGGCAAGATCGCCACCGTACCGTTGGTCATTGTGGCGCTCACCCCTCCAGTGCCGGATCGTCGAAGGCCTCACGGCCGGTACCAGTGAGTGAGCGTTGCATCCTTGAGTTTCGAATCGTTGCCGCTGGAGCACTCCCCCGTGCCCTCTGAGGCGCCGCTGACCGCCGCGGCCGACTGGTGGCAGTCCGCCGTGATCTACCAGGTCTACCCGCGCTCGTTCGCCGACGGCGACGGCGACGGCGTGGGCGACCTCGCCGGGCTCATCGCCCGGCTGCCGTACATCGCCTCCCTTGGCGTCGACGGGATCTGGATGACCCCGTTCCAGCCCTCCCCGCAGGTGGACCAGGGCTACGACGTCAGCGACTACTGCGGCGTGGACCCGCTGTTCGGCACCATGGAACAGTTCGAATTCCTGCTTTCTAAGGCCCACGCGCTCGGCCTGAGGATCCTGCTCGACGTCGTCCCCAACCACTGCTCCTCGGAGCACCCGCTGTTCCAGGCGGCCCTCGCGGCCGGCCGGGGCTCACCGGAGCGGGACATGTTCCACTTTGTGCCGGGTCCGGTGGGCATGTCTGACGGCGGCGGCAGCGCCGACGCTGCGTCCGACGACGCCAACGCGTCGGCCCGCGACATCCCGCCGAACAACTGGCCGAGCGTCTTCGGCGGCCGGGCTTGGAGCCGCGCCACCCCCGACTCGGCCACGGACCCGGACTGGTACCTGCACCTCTTCTCGGCCGGCCAGCCGGACTGGAACTGGCGCAATCCCGCCGTCGGCGATTTCTTCGACGGCGTGCTGCGCTTCTGGTTCGACAAGGGCGTGGACGGGCTGCGCATCGACGTCGCGCATGCCCTGTTCAAGGCCGACGGGCTGCCGGATTCGCCGTCCGAGGGCGGGGTGGTGGACGGGCTGCGGTCCAACCCGCAGGTCTCGGACCAGGAGGATGTCCACGAGGTCTACCGCCGCTGGCGCACCCTCGCAGAGAAGTATGAACCGCACCGCCTGCTGGTGGGCGAGGTCAACCTGGAGCCCGCCCGCGCGGCCCGCTACACGCGGGCGGACGAGATGCACCAGGCCTTCGCGTTCGCGTTCGTGAAGCTCGGCTGGGACGCGGAGGCGTGGGCCACCGTCGGGAACGAGCTCGAGGCCGCCCGGCAGCTGCACGGCGGTGCCCCGACGTGGGCACTGGAGAACCACGACATCGTCCGTTCCGTCACCCGGTTTGGCGGCGGCGAGCTCGGCAGCCTCCGGGCGCGGGCCGCGATGGTGGCGCTGCTCGGGCTGCCCGGCGCCGCGTACCTCTACCAGGGCCAGGAGCTCGGGCTGCCCGAGGTCGACGTCCCCGTCGAGGCCCGGGTGGATCCGATGTGGGCCCGCGGCGGCGTCTGCCGCGACGGCGCCCGCGTGCCGCTGCCGTGGACCGAGGACGCGGCGCTGAATCACGGGTTCTCGCTCGGCAAGAACGCGACCGCGCCCTGGCTCCCCATCCCCGCGGGCTGGGGCAGCCACGCCGTCGAGCGTCAGGAGCAGGACCCGAACTCCGCGCTCAACCTGACCAAAGCGGCGCTGGAACTCCGCCGGCAGCTATGGAAGAACGAAATCTTCACCGCGGACGACGGCGGCACCTGGCGGGTCGAAGCCGGGCACCTGCTCATCTGCGAACGTAACGAGCACTTCCTCGTCGCCGTCGCGATGGGCACCGAACCTGTGCGGCTGCCCAGCGGCACAATTCTCCTGACTGCAGCGCCGCTGGCTGAAGAAGGCTGGCTGCCGCCGAACAACGCCGCGTGGGTGGTGCAGGGTTGAGCATGCTTTGTCACTGCGTGGGATCGAGCCAAGGGTGGCCCCCATTACGGGAGCTTGGCCGTCTGGGCGAATGCGTCGGTCTCTAGAGCGCAGACATTTCTGCCATCACCCTGTGCATCCGGGCGGACACCGCTAACTCCGTCGACTCTGCCGCTGAATTCTGGACCTACCTTGCCGGGGCCCGGGACTTCGCCGGGCTGGCCGAGAAGCACCTGGCCCGTTTGCGCGGGGCGTGGAAGGCCGCCGAGGTGACCGATGGAATGGTCTCCGATAGAGGGTGCACACGCCTTGGAATTGTGATCGTTTTCCCAGAGAACTGATAGCTTATTCCCAGCGAGCCCATCGGAAGCATCAGGCAACCACGCCCTTCCCGACAGTTGCGGCCTCGCTGCAAGCAGGGGGAAATCTTGAAGAAAACACTCACTCTCGTAGTGCTCGCCGGTCTCATGCTGACGGGCTGCGGCAGCAAACAGGCATCGGTCCAGGCGGAAACCGCCAAGGCAACGGCGGTAGCCGAGAACACCATCGAGGTACCCGACGTCGTCGGCCTCACCCTCGACAAGGCCATTGACCAGCTCAAAGACCTCGGGCTGAAAGGCCGCGCCACGGATGTGACCGAGGGCAAAACGATCATCATCAGGAAAAACTGGCAGGTGGCCAGCGAGGATCCCCTCGCCCACGCGAAGGTCGCCGAGGGTTCCACCGTAGAGCTGGGGGTCAAGCACCTCACAGATGAAACGCCGACGCCGACACCGACTTCCACACCTACCCAGGTCGCGGCAAAGGTTGTGGTTCCTGTGGCCCCGCCGGTCGTGAAGGCAAAGCCGGTGGCCCCACCCGTAGTGAAGGCACCGCCCGTGGCGCCGCCGGTCGTGGAAGCTCCGCCCGCCGTGGCGCCGCCCGTTTACAGCGGGATCATTTGCAACGACGGCTACGCCTGGCCAAACCCGACCCGCCGCGGCGCCTGCCACGGCCACGGCGGCATCCGAAACTAGGACTACTTGACAGGATGTCGCTGGCCCTTGAGCCAGCGACATCCTGCCTAATGCGCTCACGTTGCCGGCAACCGCAAGTGGAGGTTGACGCCGTCGGCGAGTCATGGGCGGCGAGTCTTATGGGACCCTCGGCACCCAGGCCCGAAGACCACAGGCCTGGAGCGAATTCCTTTTCGCCGTCGCGACAGGCGGAACCCCGGTCGATTCACCTTCGGACATTCTAGTGCTCGGTCAGAAGTGTGAACTAGAACCGGTGAATTGCTATCTCTATGCAACCTTGATCATCGATATCGATCCCACCAACCAGCACGCCGTGCAGTATCCACGATAGAGAGCTACGTGAAAACAAGAGACATTGCCAAAAAATACCAACTCGATCCAGGCGTTTTCGATCAGTGGCTAAAGCAATCCGACTTCCAGTGCAGGTCCGGAATTACTGGCCTAAGCGTCGACGACGACGTCAACACGGACGAAGTAGTCGCCCGTTACCACGAGCACCTTATCCAGGAGAAGGCCAGGATAGCTCAGGAGCAGGAACGCCTCGCGTCACAGCGGGCCACAGCCGAGCAAGCTGAGCTTGCGAAGCAGCAAGCACTAGCGAGCATGCTAATCACCTCCGGCTTCAACTTTGACGGCCACACCGTCACCAAATACTCAGGCTATATCTCTGGCGACGGTGCGGTATCGATGGACCGCCCAACGCACGGCTGGCTTGGGGGCGTGAACAAGGATGTCGGCGCCGACTTACTGTCCGGGCTGTCGCACATCAGGCAAACCGCTCTAAAGGAATTGAAGGAAGCAGCGTACGCACTCGGATGTAACGCTGTCATCGGAGTGGACTTCGACTACTTGACCTTGGACCCCGAGACTGCGACTAGCTCAGGCGGAACACTGTATCTGCCGTTCTTATTTGCTGTGACCGCGAATGGCAACGCTGTTGTGATCGAGAAGAACGAACAGACTAGTTTGGCGTAACGGGCTGTTCCGCGCGCAGAAGACCATCCCCAAGGGTGGGATAAACGGCCCCTCATTCGGCCCGCCACGACAAGACCAGTTTGGTAACCCCAAAGGTTTGGTCTGCCTAACCGGTCTTGCCGTCTCGACTAACGGTGTGAACTATCGCCCGGCAAAGCCTAGGTCTATTGCCCACGGAGGTTAGTGACGGTCGGGAGTGGAAGCGCCACCACCGCTACAGCCTCGACGGGACTAGGGATCAGGTCCTGGCCGCCTTGTTAAGTCGCGCCGATGCTGCCGGGTGATCGTTACCTTCAACAAAATGAAAAGGCATGGGCACGGACCTTCGGGCAAGCGGGGGCGGGCCGGTTGGGAGCCCAGTTGATTGCGTCGTTGGGGACACGCGTATTGACGAAGCAGTATGACGGAAGTCAATCGACGTCGTTGCGAGGCCATATACTCCCCATGGCGCACTACAGCGTCAAGGGTCGGGCACCAGCGGCGAAGCTTTTGGGGCCGAAAACATGGGGATGACAAATTGAATAGGTTCAAATCACTGGGCAAGCAGGACTCGTACTATAAGCCCAAGTCTCTACGGAAGCCGAGAGCTTCAACATTCGTTGTCGGAGCACTTGCTCTGGGGGCCATGGCTTTGGGCGCCAGCAGCGGCGGGCTCGGTGGGGCACTCATATTCCTTGCCATATTTGCCGCGCTGACCGGCCTCTACGTCGTGATCACGGGCCGTCGCTCGTGGGCACGGCTGCCAGGCAGCCGAAAAGTTGGCGGCGTCGTCCTTGCGGCCTCTCTGGTGCTTTTCGTGGTCGGCGCGATAGCACTCCCGCCCCGGTCGGCTGAAAGCATTGCTGCCGAGGCTGCTTCGGCGAATGAAAAGCAAGCAGCAGAAGAAGCGACCCGCGCTTCCGACGCTTCATCACAGGCTTCCTCGCCCACTCCTTCCCCAACGCCATCGCCGACGGACACGGGGGAACCAATGGACCCTGAAAGTGTTACGAAACTCGCCACAAGCGTCAGCTACAAAGCACCGAAGAGCCAACCAGCATACGCAACGAAGGCACTCGACCTTCTCGCAGCGCTGCCCGTCAAGGAATCCGCGGCGACGCCAGCGTACGACCGCGCCGAGTTTGGCCAAGCCTGGGCCGACGTCGACAGGAACGGTTGCGACACTCGGAACGACATTCTCAAGCGAGACCTGACCGACGTAGTTTTCACTAGCGACTCGACGTGCAAGGTAGACAGCGGCACTCTGGCCGACCCCTACACTGCAACAACTATTCAGTTCCAACGCGGTCCCAGCACGAGCAGCGCCGTACAGATTGACCATGTCGTCGCCCTCGGTGATGCATGGATAAAAGGGGCCCAGCAGTTGACGGAAGCTCAGCGTATGGCGTTTGCCAACGATCCCCTGAACCTGCAGGCCACAGATGGACCGACCGACGTCCAGAAGGGGGAAAGCGACGCTGCTGCGTGGCTGCCGCCGAACGAGAGTTTCCAATGCAAATACGTTGCACGACAGATATCCGTCAAGGCGACTTACGAGCTGTGGGTAACGCAGGCCGAGCACGACGCGATGGCCCGCGTACTGGCAGACTGCGCCAGCCAGTTGGTCCCGACCAGTGAGAAGGCGGCGGCCGCGGTGAAGGCCGCCAAGACTTCGACGGTGCCTAGCCCCGCGCCAAAGGTGGCCGTGGTTGCTCCGGCACGGAGGACGCCCGCACCTGCTCCGCACGTTCCGGCGCCAGTTTACGTCGCGCCTGCCCCGGCACCCTATGTCCCACCGGCGCCTGCCCCGGCACCCTATGTACCGCCAGCGCCGGCACCCGCGTCAGTGTATTACGCCAACTGCACCGCAGTGAGACAAGCAGGGGCCGCCCCAATCTATGCAGGCCAACCCGGTTACAGCAGCAAGCTCGACCGTGACGGCGACGGCGTCGCCTGCGAGTAACAAATATCGCCCGCTCCTGGTCCGGCTAGTGTGCGATAGAGCCGCCCTCGCAGTTGGACCAGGGCTATGGCGGGAAGAGAACGATCACAATCAAAAAAACTTGGGGGCGTCGCAGGACAAAGCGTCGCACCCGGCGCATATGATGTTGCCACGAAGTCTTGGGGGATAACTTCCGGGACGTTTTCTGCCGTCCTGCCGGCGCCGTTCGGCCAGGGCCCTTCGTTCCGGGAGTTGTTCCAGCGTGTTCCTCAAGACATTCGGGTGGTCGTTTGCGGTCACCCTCATCGCATTGGTGGTCGCTTTCCTCTATGGCGGGCCCCAAGCCCTGATCCTTTGCCTCATCCTGGGCATTCTTGAGATCAGCCTCAGCTTCGACAACGCCGTGGTGAACGCTCGAATCCTCGAGCGGATGAACCCGTTCTGGCAAAAGATGTTCCTCAGCGTGGGCGTCATCATTGCCGTCTTCGGGATGCGCATTTTGTTCCCGTTGCTGATCGTGGGAGTCACCGCCGGTCTAAACCCGATGGAAGCCGTCAGCCTGGCCATGGAGAAGGGTGACCCGCACACCCCAGGCAGCTACGGCTATCTGCTGCACGAAGCCCACCCGCAGATTGCGGCCTTCGGTGGAATGTTCCTGCTGATGCTGTTCTTGGACTTCATCCTGGCCCACCGCGATATCAAGTGGATCAAGTTCCTTGAGATCCCGCTCGCCCGTTTGGGCAAACTCGAAGGCGCATCTTTGATCATCGGCATGGCGGCACTGGCCATCGCCGGGGCTGTTTCCGGGGAGAAGCAGGGCATCGTCCTGCTCGCGGGCCTCCTCGGCATGATCACCTACTTCCTCGTAAACGGCCTTGGAAACCTCTTCGACGTCGATGAAGACGGCGACATTGATGCAGCGGATGCGGACCTCGTAGTGCACTCGGGCCCCTCCGGTACGGCTCAACTTGCCGGCAAGGCCGCCCTCATGCTCTTCCTGTACCTGGAAATCATTGATGCATCCTTCTCCTTCGACGGCGTCATCGGAGCTTTCGCCATCACCTCCGATCCCATCATCATTGCCCTCGGACTTGGGTTCATCGGCGCCATGTTCGTGCGCTCCCTCACCGTGTTCCTGGTCCGGCAGGGGACGCTGGACGAATTCGAATACCTGGACCATGGTGCACACTGGGCTATTGGCGCCCTGGCAGTCATCCTTCTGGTAACAATTGTGATTCCAGTCAACGAGATCGTTACCGGCCTCATCGGCGTGGTATTTATCGGGGCCGCATTTATCGGCTCGATTCGACGCAATAAGAGGGCACTTGTCGCCGATGAGGCCAAGACCTTTGAGCCAGCGAACAGCTAGCACCCCGGCGTCACAGAAAAATCAGCATCAGTCATCACTAGGAAAGTGAGTAGTTCAATGGGTTTGAGTTTGCAAAAAGGCCAGTCGCTGTCACTAACGAAACAGAATGGCGATTCGATGACGAACGTCCGTCTGGGCCTCGGCTGGGACTCCGCCGTCCCCGCAAAAAAGGGATTCTTCGGCGGGACCAAGACGGTGGAAATCGACCTTGACGCGTCGGCCATCCTGTTTGACGCGCAAGGCAAACACCTCGACACGGTGTTCTTCAACCAGCTCACGAGCAAAGACGGCTCCATCCGACACACCGGGGACAACCTGACGGGCGAAGGCGACGGCGACGACGAAACACTCATGGTCAACCTGCCAAACGTGTCACCGGCCGTCTCGCACATCGTGTTTGTCATCACCAGCTACAGCCAGCAGACCTTCGACATGATCCAGAACGCCTTCTGCCGCGTTATCGATGACTCCGCGGCAGGCAGCCCGGAAGTCGCCCGCTACGACCTCACGGAATCGGGACGGTACACGGCGATGGTCATGTCCAAACTTTCGCGAAACGGGAACGTCTGGAACTTCCAGGCCATCGGTACGCCAGCTAACGGACGTACGCCCGGCGATGTCCGCGGCGCCGCAGCGTCGGCCCTTTAGTCCGATTGGACCAGCGCTCTCAAGCGCTAATTAACGTACACACCAAACTTAAGGAGTACCTCTTGTCTAGCCTGACTCTGAGCAAGGGCAGCAATCTGTCGCTAACCAAAGCCGATCCGGGCCTCCGCAAAGCCATGATCGGCCTCGGCTGGGATCCGCGGACCACCGCCGGCGAACAGTTCGACCTCGACGCCTCGGCACTTCTGGTTCGTGCAGACGGCAAAGTTCGCTCTAATGCTGACTTTATCTTCTACAACCAGTTGTCCACGCCCGACGGCTCGATCGTGCACCAGGGCGACAACCGCACGGGTGAGGGTGAAGGAGACGACGAGCAAATCCTAATCGACCTCGATGCCGTCGCCGCCGACATCGCGAAGATCGTCATCGTCGTGTCGATTGACCAGGCAGAAGCGCGCCGCCAGAACTTCGGCCAAATTCGCGATGCCTTTTGCCGGGTCGTCAATCAGGAAACGGACAACGAAGTTGTCCGTTACGACCTCACTGAAGATGCTGCGGCGGAAACCTGCATGCCCCCCCCCCCCCCCCACCACCCCGAACTTTCACCAGACTGAACAAGGAGAACAACCATGGCAGGCCTGACTCTTACCAAAGGCAGTAACCTCTCGCTCACCAAGACCGATCCGGGGCTGAACAAGGTTCTCGTCGGGCTGGGCTGGGATCCCCGCACGACTACGGGCGACGCCTTCGACCTTGATGCCTCCGCGCTCCTGCTTGGCGCCGACGGCAAGGTCCGTAGCTCGGCGGACTTCATCTTCTACAACCAGCCGGCGGCAGCCGACGGCTCGGTGATCCACAAGGGCGACAACCGATCCGGCGAGGGCGACGGCGACGACGAAGTGGTCGCCGTCGATCTCTCGGCCGTCGGCGCAGATGTTGAACGAATCGTCTTCGTGGTCTCGATCGACCAGGCCGACACCCGCCGCCAGAACTTTGGCCAAGTGCGCTCCGCCTACTGCCGGATCGTCAACCAGGAGAGCGACGCAGAGGTGGTCCGCTACGACCTGAGCGAGGATGCCGCGCCCGAGACCTGCATGATCTTCTCAGAGCTCTACCGGCACAACGGCGAGTGGAAGTTCAAGGCCGTCGGACAGGGATACGCCACAGGCCTCACTGGTATTGCCGCGGACTTCGGCGTTCAGCTCGGCTAAGTCCGAGACCACAGAAAGAGAGACTTAACAATGAGCATGCAACTCACCCCGCCTGAGACTTCGGCCGCCAACCCCCTCGTCCTGAATGCCCCGGAGGCTCCGGGCATCGTCAAGGAAGACGACGCTCCGGGAATGGTCCCCGTTCCTGCGGAACGTCAGCAGGAAATCAATGCACAGGCGCGTGCCTTCATCACCGAAGTGTCGGCCATGAGCCCGTTCAGCCCCGAGTACTCCAGCAAGATCGATGGCATCAACCGGCTTGGCGGCCAGCAGCTCGTGGCATCCGCCAACACTTCGAGCCGGCTCCTGGAGCGGTCCTCCACCTCGCTGGCCGGCGCCAAGAAGTCCGGCAGCAGCGCCCAAGTGCAGGTCGCCTCAACGCTCGGTGAGCTTCGTTCCACAGTGGAAGACCTGACGCCGAGCAACGCTGACTTGGGCGTCGGCCGGAAGATCCTCGGAATTATTCCCGGCGGCAACAAGCTGGCCAAGTACTTCCAGAGGTACGAGAGCGCCCAGACCCAGCTCGATAAGATCATCAAGTCCCTGATGGCAGGCCAGGACGCCCTGCTGAAGGACAACGCCTCGCTGGCACAGGAAAAGACCCAGCTGTGGGAGACCATGCAGGGACTGAGTGAATACGCAGTCTTTGCCAAGGCCCTGGACACAGCAACAGCCAGCAGGATCGACGAGATGAAGATGCAGGGGCAGATCGAAGAGGCGGGCAAACTCGACTCCGATGTGCTGTATCCGATCCGCCAGCGCCACCAGGACATCCTGACCCAGCTGGCCGTCTCGGTCCAGGGTTATCTCGCCATCGACATGATCCGCAAGAACAACACCGAACTGATCAAGGGCGTGGAACGGGCGCGCACGACGACGATCTCCGCTCTGCGGACCGCCGTCATTGTGGCCCAGGCCCTGGCCAACCAGAAGATGGTGCTGGACCAGATCGACGCCATCAATACAACGACGAACAACATGATCCTCAAGACAAGCGAAATGCTCAAGGATCAAACGGCGCGGATCCACCAGCAGGCGGCGAGCTCCGGTGTCAGCGTGGAAACGTTGCAGAAGGCATTCGACAACGTTTTCCAGACCATGGACGCCATCGACACCTTCCGTTCCCAGGCCAACAAGAGCATGGAAGGCACCGTGCATGCCCTCGAAACCGGCCTTGAGCGGGCCCGCCCCTACCTTGACAGGGTGCGGCAGCAGGAGGGGAATTAGTGGCCGTCAGCCCTGAGCAATAGGCTTACGGGCTATGGTCGCAAATTTCTTAGGCTCGCTGTTCGGCGGCGGAGCGGCACCCCGCTCCGCCGCGGTTGCGGGTACCGAACCTCCACTTGTCCCGAATCCGGCTGCGGACGAACTAGCAGTCACCGGGGCCGCGCTCGAAGAGCTGCGGCGGACTGTACTGGGCAATGGCGCGCAACTGCCCACGGTCGTAGTGTCACGGCTCCTGCAGCTGGCCGACATCCTGGGTGCCCTCATTGCCTATATCGGCCGGTCAGGTGCATCGACGGAGCAGCGCGTGCTGCTGAACGCCGTCATCACCGACTATCTGCCGTCACCGCTGCGGGCATACCTGATGCTGGCCGCCGGGTCGCGGCGAGACGAATCCACCGACACGGCTGTGCTGCTGGAACAGCTCGACACGCTCTACTCCACCGTCAAGAACCTGGACAACCAGGTCCGTACGGGGGCCATTACGGAGCTGGCAGTCCACGGCCAGTTCCTCAGGGACAAATTTGATATTGATGGTCTACATCTGGAAGGACGCTAGTGGCTTCTATGGTCGCGGGCAGCAACGCCGCCCTTACTGCTGAGAACCCCGGACTGGACAAAGTGCTTCTGGGAATCGGCTGGGACATGGTCCCTAGCCGCGGCCCGCAGGCCGAGCTGGTTCCGATGGTGATCATGTGCGGGACGGACGGCCGCGCCATTTCCGATGAGCATCTGGTCTTCTTCAACCAGATCGCCAGCCCCGAAGGCAGCATTTCCTTCGCCGGCGCGGAAGACCAGGAACAGATCGACGTCGACCTCAACCGAGTGCCCGAGTCCGTCCACAAGATCGCCGTGCTGCTCTACGTGGATCCGGAGGTGCGGGGACCGGGTACCTTCGGGGCCGTCAAGAACGCCTACCTGCGGGTCGCCACCGACCAAAATCGGGAACTGCTTCGTTTCACGGTGCCACGGGGAAACCTCGACACGATCAATGCCATGATTCTCGGGGAGCTCTATCGGCACGCCGGGGGCTGGAAATTCCGTGCCCTCGGCCAAGGCTACGAGGCCGGGCTCGCAGCCGTTGCCGCCGACTTCAAGTTGAGGCTCTGAGCATGGCGCTAGACCGAACCTCGCTGCGGACCGACATCGGATACCTCAGCCGGCGCAGGAAGGCCGCGACGCAGCCTGAGCCGCTTCGACCCGCTGCGCAAATTGCAGCAACGTCCCCTGAGCTCGGCACCAGCCGGCCTTCGCCCAGCGGACTGACGCTGGGAGCAAACCGGGCGCGCTCCGGCGGACTCACGCTCGATGCCCGCCCGGCGCCCGCGCCGTCCGCGAAAGCCTCAGTGGCTTCAGAGCCGGGGCCCCGGCCCGCTCCGCACACGTCGGAGCGGCTGTTCCCGGCCCCGGATTTTGGCAGCGTCCGCGAGTTGGGGGAAGCCAACCCGGTAGTTCGCCTGAACGCGAGACAATCCGCGATTGGCTCGCTCTTGGTGACCGGGGTTCGCTCGGTGGCCTGGGAAGACCAGCAGCTCACCACAGGTGCCCACCACGTGGAGGGGCACAAGGCCGGCACCGCCATCCTTACTCCCGGAAACCGGCCCCTGGCCGGCATGCAGGACGGTGCCGGCATCGTGTCCCTGCGCCACGTCCGGCTCGTACGTCGCCTGCTGTTCGTCGCAGGAGAGACCCCGATGACGATCGGAGTCTTCGACGGCGCTGCCGCCGCCATTTCCCCACGAAACGATGCCGGGTTGCGGAGCGTCCTGTATTTCGCGCGGGTCGGTGCGCTCCTGGAGCTTCGCGCCGAATTTGTCGCGGCAGACGCCTCCGACGCAGCCATCTGGGCAATTTTCGGATTCAATATGACTATTCCACTGGACCAACGGGTCCTGCTGCGCTGACCGGGCAGCGCACTATGGCAACAACTAGGGGACAATGCAGCACTTCAAAGCCTTGGCTGATTCCGTCAAAGATCGGCTTTTCCACCTGCGCCCCGAATACCTTCACCGCACGTCGGACCCCGGTCTGCTCGCCGTCGCGCTGGGCGCCACCCTTTACTCGCCGGCCACAAGGGGCTCGCTGGCACACGGAATCCGCAAGCAAGCGGCGGCGGGGTGCCTCAGCATCGTCGTCTGCCTCGAAGATGCCGTTCCCGACGAGGATGTGCCCGCCGCGGAGGAGAACCTGCTTGTTGCTTTGGCTGAATTGTCCCAGGACGATCCGGGCGAACTCCCGCTGATCTTCATCCGGTGCCGTACGCCCGAACAGCTTCTCGACGTCGGACGACGGGCGGGTGCCGCCCTCAGAGTCGTCTACGGCTTCGTCCTGCCCAAGTTCGAGAACGAGACCGGGCGCGGGCGCGCCTTCCTGAAGGCACTACAGGTGTTGAACGAAGAAGCCGGACGCACCGGGGACTCCGAGGAACACCCCTTGAAGGCGATGCCGATCATCGAGGACCTTTCGACAACTCACTTGGAGTCGCGCGTCCGAGTGCTAACGGACAACCTGGCCCTGGTCGAAGAATTCCGTGACTTGGTGCTGTGCGTCCGAATCGGTGCCACGGACATGTCCAGTGCCTTCGGCCTGCGGCGTTCGCGCGACCTGACCATCTACAACGTCAAGGTGGTCGCCAACATCATTGGCGACGTCGTGAACATCTTCGGCCGCCCAACTGACGGCTGGGTCATTTCCGGACCTGTCTGGGAACACTTCGTCAACACAGAACGGATCCTGCGGCCTCAGCTGCGGTCCACCCCGTTCGAGGCCGTCAACGAGGGCCGGCTCCGGCAGCGCATCCTGCTTGACAACCTGGACGGGCTGATTCGCGAAATCGAGCTGGATCTCGCCAACGGCCTGCTGGGCAAGACGGTCATCCATCCCAGCCACGTGCCCGTGGTACACGCCATGTGCGTCGTAAGCCACGAGGAATACCTCGATGCCCTGGATATCGCCGGGAGCGACGGCGGAGGCGTGCAGGCATCGTCCTATGGAAACAAGATGAACGAGTTCAAGCCACACCGCGCCTGGGCGGAGCGCACTCTGCTGCGTGCCAGGGCCTTCGGGGTCGCAAGGCCCGGCGTCAGCTTTGTCGAACTACTAGAAGCGAGCATGCGGTGAAGCAAATCTCTACGGATGCTCCCTGGAGCGGTGGCTACGTGCGCCATGCTCTGGGCGTCAACGTGGCCTCGGACCACAGTCGCAGCGTGCTGCCGGTAGAAGCACTGGTCGGACTGGCGCTGCGGCGCAATCCCAAAAGGGCCCATCTGCTTGTCTCCCGGGTGCTCGCCAAGCACGTCCCCACGGAACCAGGGATCGCGACGTCGGCGGGGCAGCTTCTGGGGCTCCTGGTCCGCCGGGAACTCCAGGTCCCCTCCGCTGCCGGTCCGGACGCCGCCACCGGATCACTGACAGCCGTCATTGACGAGGCCGCGGGCAGGCTGGCGCGTTTCCTGGACGGGGACACGGCCCCGAGCGACGGCACGGCCCCCGACGAGGACGGCCGACGCCGCAGGCTTGCCGATTTGGCGGGCTTGGGCGAATTGCTCGCCCGATGGCAATCAGAACTTCCCGGCGTCGTGACCATCGGTTATGCAGAAACCGCCACCGGGTTGGGCCAACTGGTGGCCGGACAACTGGGGACGTATTACATCCACTCCACCCGGCAGAGCAGCAGCGGGGTGGAACCCTACGGCGCGTTCGAGGAAATGCATTCGCACGCAACTTCCCACCAGTTGCTGCCGACTAGCCGCGCCGCCCTGAACCTTGCCGAGACTGTGGTCCTGGTGGATGACGAACTGAGCACAGGCTCCACGATTATCAACACCATCCGCGAATTGCACCGCACCGCACCGCACCGCCATTACGTCGTCGCCTCCCTAGTGGACTTGCGCTCCCCTTCAGACCGGGACCGCTTCGAGGACCTGGCGCGCGAACTCGGCTCCAGAATCAGCGCCGTGGCGCTGGCGCAGGGAAGCATCCAGCTGCCGGAAACGCTCGCGTCGGACGCGGCGGAGCTGATCAGCAGGATCCCGCTCTCGCGCGCAGCGGTCCCCGCGTCGAGCCGGATTCAACTGCTGGACCTGCGCGGCATCGTGCCGCCATTCCGCAGCGCCCGCTTTGGGGTTGCCGGGCGTCTTGATCCGGACCAGCCGGAGGGCATCGCAGACGCTCTGGCCGCGAACCTCGGCGGCCGCGGCGAGGCAGGGGCCCGGGTCCTGGTCCTCGCCACGGAGGAATTCATGGCGCTGCCCCTGGCGGTCGCCGGCGCGTTGCAGGACCTACGCCCTGACACCGACATCCGCTATTCCACCAGTACCCGCTCACCGATCGCAGCGCTGGACGAACCGGACTACGCGATCCGTTCGGGGATTGCCTTTGGCAGCGACGACGACGCCCCGGACGGACCCGGGCCTCGGTTTGCCTACAACTTCACGCACCCAGGAGGGCGCTTCGATACCGTGCTGATCATGGCGGAACCCGGCACCGCGGAGTCCGGGCTCCTAGGCCCCGGCAAGATCGCCGAGGCCGTTTCCGCCTGGGCCGACGATGTCCGGTTGGTAATGTTGCCGGTCCAGCAACCGTTCCCGACGCCACTGCTCGGCCCCGCCTTTGGTTCTTATCCCCCGGAAGACGTCCAATGGCTGCTGAAGGACCTGAGTTCTGCCCAGCTGGAAGCACCGAGAGAAGAGCGTGAGGCCGCCATCCAGTCCGGCAAGGCCAGTTACGCCGAATCGCTGCCGCAGGAGTTCGAACCCTCGCCCGAATACGGCGCCCTGTTCCAGTCCGCTCTGGAGAGCACCGCGGTCCGGATTGCGCACGCCGTAGGAACGCTTACCGAGCAGGTCCTGAAGCTGCGCGGCAACGCCCCAGTGTTGGTTTCCCTTGCCCGCGCCGGAACTCCCATCGGGATCCTGATGAAGCGTTGGGCCTGGGAGGTCCACGGACTGAAGCTGCCGCACTACGCCATCAGCATCGTCCGCGGCCTCGGCATCGACCAGACCGCCCTCGGCTATCTCGCGTCCCGACACAACCCGGACGACGTCATGTTCGTCGACGGTTGGACCGGCAAGGGTGCCATCGCCCGCGAACTCGCCGCCGCCGTCGAACTCTTCCGACAGACCGACGGGCCGGCGTTCCGTCCCGACCTCGCGGTCCTCGCGGACCCGGGACACAGCGTCCGGATATTCGGCACGCGGGATGACTATCTGGTCCCCTCAGCCTGCCTGAACTCGACGGTCTCCGGTCTCGTCTCCCGCACCGTTTTCAACAAGGCGCTGATCGGCCCCGGCGATTTCCACGGGGCTAAGTTCTACTCGGAGCTCTCCGGCAGCGACGTCTCCCGTGACTTCCTGGCGGCCGTAACGGCCCAGTTCTCCGGGGTCCGGGACGACGTCCTGCGAGCAGCAGCCCACGCCCCCTCAGACATCGCCGGGCTCCCGGAAGCAGACTGGTCCGGATGGTCCGCTGTCGAGCAGATCAGCCGCAGCTTCGGCATCAACAACGTAAACCTGGTCAAACCGGGTGTCGGCGAAACCACCAGGGTCCTCTTGCGGCGGGTGCCTTGGAAGGTGCTGGTGCGCCCCGAGGCTGTGCCAGAACTTGCCCACGTGCTGCATCTGGCCGAACAGCGCGGCGTCGAGGTACTGGAGGTCCCTGACCTGGCCTACAGCTGCGTCGGACTGATCCATCCTGTACACACGCCGGGAGCAACGGGCGCTGACGGCAGGGCCGTGGTAGACGTATGAGCGTCCAGTCGAGTGGCGCGCCGGTAATGGTGGCCAGCGACCTGGACCGCACGTTGATCTATTCGGCGAACTCCATGGCGCTCGTGGGAAGCGACCACCTTGCGCCCCGGATGGTGGTCGCCGAGGTGTATGACGCAGCACCGCTGTCCTTCATGACCCGGACAGCGGAGGAGCTGCTGGAGGGGATCGTGGAGCGGAGCGTCTTCGTTCCGGTCACCACCCGCACACGGGCGCAGTTCTCCCGGGTGCGGCTGCCCGGCTCCGGCCGTGGGTACGCCGTGACGACGAACGGCGCCGAGCTGCTGCACGACGGCGAGCCGGACGGCGACTGGTCGCGGCACATCCAGCGGTCTTTGGAGTCAGCCTGTGCGCCCCTGGACGACGTGTTGGGCCACCTCAGAGGCGACGCGGCAGTCCCCGCCGTATTGAGGGTCCGGACCGCCGAAGATTACTTTGTGTACTCGATCGTTGACCGACAGTCGCTGCCCGACACGTATCTGGACGAGCTCAGCGCGTGGTGCGCGGCCCGCGGTTGGACGACGTCGTTGCAGGGACGGAAGCTGTACTGCGTGCCGGCCCCGATCACAAAGGAATCCGCGGTGGACGAGGTCCTGCGGCGGAGCGGGTCAGGTCTTCTTGTAGCCGCGGGCGACTCCCGGCTGGATGCGGGCATCCTCAAGCTGGCGGACATCGCGATCCGTCCATCCCACGGCGAACTCGACAGCGACTCGTTCACCCTGCCGAACCTGACTGTGACTTCGGCTTCAGGAATCCTGGCCGGCGAGGAGATCCTGCGTTTCGTCAGCGGCGTCCTGGCGGAAACCCTGGCTCCGCTCCCCTAGCTTGTCCCCGGGCAGGGGCCGACTGACCAAGCCGCGTTCCAACCCGTCTTCCGCCGGGTGCGCTCCGACCGGCACCCTGATTGCGGATCATTCGGAGGTGTCGAATACTGCACGCTACCCCTTGACGTCGTTCCGGCCCGCCCACAGGCTGCGGCAATTTGACGGTCGCACGCTAGGCACGCACGTGCTCGCAATCGTCCTAGGAGAGGTCGGCGAGCAGCTGGGGAACCCGCCCGTCGGGGGCTATCCCGTGGGCCGGTTGCCCGGAACGTGAGGCTGCTCGTCGAAGAGTGCCGCCTCTAAGATGAGGCATGGACTTCGAGGACACGCTCTGGACGGTTTTGGGGGCCGGGCTAGTTCTGCTGATGCTCGTTGACGTCTTTCGTACCCTTCTTTATCCGCACGGTTCCGGTCCTCTGGGCAGGGCGATCATGCGCGGATTCTGGCTTGTATCGAGAAAACTGCGGGGCCGGGGCTCTTTCATCGCAGCACCCTTGGCGATGGCCGCTGTCATTGGTACTTGGGCAGGCTTGGCGGCCATCGGCTGGGCTCTGCTCTATCTGCCTCATCTGACGGACGGTTTTGTTTACGGAGCCGGGGTTCCACTGCGGGCCGACTTTGCCGAAGCCCTCTACATCTCTATGGTCACCCTTTCCACTGTGGGGTTTGGCGATATCGTGGCGGCGGATCCGCTGCTCAGGCTGGTTGTTGCCCTCCAGGCCGTCGCCGGTTTCGGGTTGCTGACAGCAACGGTCACTTGGATCCTGCAGACGTTTCCGGCCCTGAACCGCCGCCGGGCCCTTGCCCACCAGCTGACCCTGTTCAGGGACGCCGCAGGTCCGGCAGGTGTATTGGCCATGGATCCCAGTCACGCTACCGGACTGTTGGAGGCAATTGCAGGAAACATGGCTACGGTGACCATAGACCTGCTTGCGTTCCATGAAACCTACTACTTCCGTGAAATTGAGCAGCGCGGGTCCTTGCCCGCAACGGTGGCCTACGCCCAGGAGCTGGCATCCCAGGCCCAGCACAGCGAGAGCCCTGAACTGCAGTTCGCTGGACGGATGCTCCACGCGGCGCTGGACGGACTCGCGGAGGTCCTTCGCGGCAAATTTGGCCATTCCGGAGCCACATCTTCCGATGTGTTCGACAGCTACGAGCTGCATCACCGGCACCGACGGCCAGGGGAACCGGACAAAAATTAGCATCACGGTCATCGCTGACGCTGGCGCGGTGGCTGGACTGATTCGTTTGAGAAGTTGCGCGTGATTACGACGCCCCGGCACCAAGAAATAAGGGCAGGCACGGCGCCCATCACGGCCTCCGCCATCTGGACCGCTGTGCGACGATGTCCGAATGGAACCGACGTCGGAAGTACTGCGCTATGCCGCCTTCACCACTACCCCGGACGGAGGAAATCCGGCGGGCGTAGTCCTGGACGCAACCCGGCTCGACGACGCCCGGATGCAGGCCATCGCGGCCGACGTTGGCTATGCGGAAACGGTCTTTGTCACGGAGGCCGCGGTCGACGGCGACGCCCGCCGAAACCGTGTGCGGTACTTCTCCCCCATCGCCGAGGTGCCGTTCTGCGGCCATGCCACGATTGCGTTGGCCGTCGCACTGTCAGGGCGTGATGGGGCGGGGACCTTTATCTTCGACACGCCGGTGGGGCCCGTCGCGATCGAGACGGCAGGCCAGGGCGCGGCGGTGACGGCCAGCTTCACGAGTGTGGAGCCGCGGGTGACCGAGTTCCCCGACGGGGTTCTGAGCGCCCTGCTCGGGTTGCTCGGCGTGGACCGGGGCGAGCTGCACCCCGCGTACCCGCCGATGATCGCTTTTGCCGGAAATTGGCACCCCATTCTCGTCTTCGCAGAGCGAAAGACCTT
The DNA here is from genome assembly GCF_052113245.1 of Arthrobacter sp. YAF34. Classification (NCBI taxonomy): domain Bacteria; kingdom Bacillati; phylum Actinomycetota; class Actinomycetes; order Micrococcales; family Micrococcaceae; genus Arthrobacter; species Arthrobacter sp. YAF34. The sequence goes on along the minus strand of NZ_JBFRCV010000005.1, from coordinate 249,882 downwards.
TGATTCGTTCGTTTTCGACCCGGATTCCGTGCGCACGCTAATGGATGCCCAGAACTGGGCCGGCACCGTCACGACGCTGTATGAGATGAAAGCAGACGAGATGGGGCCGGGCGAGTTCGACGCGCGCAACCTCTTCCCGGTGGGAACGATCACCGAAGATCCGGCGACCGGGTCGGCTGCCGCTTCCTTCGGCGGATACCTCCGTTTGCTCTCGCTCGTGGAGCCGCCCAGCCGCGTGATCGTGCACCAAGGCGGCCATGTCGGCCGCCCGAGCGTGCTCACCGTCGACATTCCTCCGTCCGGCGGGATTATCGTGAGCGGTGGGGCCGTCGAAATCAGCTGAGTCGTACGAGTCGACGACGGCGCCATCGCCGTCACCGGGAGCGGACAACATTTCCAGTCATGGACTTCAGGGAGCCAGCCCGGGGCCTGCTGCGGGGCAGTCTCCTTGCAGCTTCACGAAGCGCCGGTTTCCGGGGCCAGTCCCCACTCAGGGCAGAATGGGCGAATGACCCTTACGACTTTCGCACTCATTCGCCATGGCCAGACCGACTGGAATGCGGAGCGCAGGCTCCAGGGATCCACCGACATTCCGCTGAACGACGTCGGCCGCACCCAGGCGCGGGACGCCGTCGCTGCCTTGTCCGGTTATGAGTGGGACGCGATCGTGTCCTCGCCGCTGAGCCGTGCCGCGGAAACGGCGGACCTGATCGCCGCCGGGCTCGGGCTCAGCGTGACCCGGCGCCTCCCGGAGCTCACCGAGCGTAGCTACGGACCCGCCGAGGGCCTGCAGGACGGCCCCGAATTGGACGCCCTGCGCACCCCAGGCGGTTTCCGCGGCGCCGAAAGCGACGACGACGCGGCCAACCGCGGGTTGGCCGCGCTGGAGTCCCTGGCCGAGGAGTTCCGCGGCGGCCGCGTCCTGGTGGTCGCGCACGGTTCGCTGCTGCGTGTGAGCCTCAGCAGGGTGGCCGGCCAGGATCTGCCGAGCATCGATAACGCCGCACTGAACCTGGCCCACCACCACGCCGTCGACGGCTGGGAGCTCGAGTACCTCAACGGCGAGCGGCTGACCGCGGCCGCCATCAACTGACCCGGCCCGGAAAGAGTGAACCCATGCTGAAACGACTGAAGGCCGCCGAACAGGCCAGGCTGCACCTGATCCTCATGCTCGTGTTGACGTTCTCCACCGGCGTCATCGACGCCGTCGGCTATCTGGGCCTTGACCGGGTCTTCACCGGCAACATGACCGGCAACGTGGTCATCCTGGGCATGGCCCTGATCGGTGCCGACCACCTGCCCGTCGTCGGGCCCTCGATTGCCCTGGCCTGTTTCATGCTCGGCGCCGTGATCGCCGGCCGCGCCCTTCGGCCCGAGGCCGCAGGCTGGAGCCGGCGCACCACGGCCCTGCTGACCGCCGTCGGCGTCACGATGGCCGCCGTCGCCGTCGTCTTGTTCTTCCATGCCCCGCACGCCGGCGACCCCGTCACCCTGGCGATCACGGGCGCGCTGGCGGTCGCGATGGGAATCCAGGCGGCCACGGCCCGGCACCTGAGCGTCAAGGACGTCACCACCGTGGTGGTGACCTCGACGCTGACCGGGCTGGCCGCCGATTCCCGCTTCGGCGGCGGCAAGGGCGCGCACGCAGGCCGCCGGTTTGGCGCCGTCGTGCTCATCCTGGCCGGCGCCACCGTCGGCGCGGCCCTGCTGCACGTCCATCCGGGCTACGGCGTGCTACTCACCGCGCTGCTCACCACGGGTGTGGCCCTCACCGGTGGCATCGCCCGGCATCAGATTCTGGACGGAAATCCTGCCATCGGAGAATCCGCGACGGTGGCTTCACACCGCTGAGCTCGTAGCTGTACTGCCAGAGGCGTGAAGGACTCCGCCGTCGTACTTTGCGTCTTAGGCCCCCCGGTAGATCTTCAATGCCGCACCGTAGCCCAGCGGCAAACCGTGGCCGTGCAGCCAGGACACTAGGACTTCCAGCGCTTCTGCCTGGCTGAGAACCTGGCTCCGTTTCGGCCCCTTTTTCGGCTTGTTTCCGGCGTCGTCGGCCGCGGAACCGAGGCCAATGCGCCAGTTGTGCGTAGTTTCGCCGTTGGTCTGGGCAACCTCCACCAAATAGCCCTTACCGGTATTCGCGGCCTGGGCGTAACGTCCGCGGCTTTGGCCATGCAGGTCCTTCGTCTGGACCGTAAACCAGTCGTCTTTGCGGGTGATCGAGCGAGCAAGAGCGATCAGCTGATCCGTTGACTCCAGATCATGCCAGCCCATGTATTTTCGTTTCCGCTGGGCCTGCCATTCCAGCGACTCCTCCGGCTGAACGCCGAGCATCAGTTCAAGTTGTGTATCGGGTAGCGCCAGAGTTTCCAGCATCCCTCGCCCCTTTCGTGGGTCATGTACAGGACCACGATGTGCCATGGCACTGACATTCTCGGGTCCACGCGAGGAATGTCGCGACCGGTTGATAGCCTGCGAATACCGGCCAAGATCTAACTTGGCCGGTCGACAGAGAGGGTCTCCATGGAAACCCAAGAATTGACTTCCGAAGTAGCCGCCGCGAAAGCGATCGCGACCATCGCCCACCGGGGGCAGACGGACAAGGTTGGCGTCACTTACATAGAGCATCCGCGCCGCGTGGCCGCCCGGCTCACGGACCCGAAGCAGGTCGCAGTCGCCTGGCTGCATGACGTGATCGAGGATTGCGGCGTCACGGCCAACGACCTGATCGCCGCCGGAATCAGCCGTGAGGTGGTGGACGCCGTCGTCCTCCTGACGCGGACCGAAGCGAACGAGGGCGACGGATACTACCGGGCAATCCACAAGAACCCCAATGCCCTCGCAGTGAAGTTGGCTGACATTGAGGACAACACGGATCCGGCGCGCACCGCGTTACTGACTGCAGAAAAGCGGGAGCGCCTAGCCGCCAAATACGCACACGCCCGGGAGATCCTCGAGGCCTAACCCTCCCGGGCCGACATGTCGGCCGCCGTCATGCGGGCAAAGCTCCGATCTGCTGCACGAGGGTCATGGTGTCCGTGGTTCCCCAGTGCTCGGCGATCTTGCCGTCCTGGAGGCGGATGATGTCGATCCGGCCGGATTCGACCGTCCCGCCCGTGGCCGCAATGCCCAGCAGTGGTGTCTGCCGGTTGCCCCGGAAATTGTCACACCGACCGCATAGTCTGCCCTCACGAGCTTGAACCGTCCGGCAGGGGATGACATGGCTGACCTGATCCACAAGGCAATCGGCAGGACACCATCCCCGCCTGCACGGGCTGCCGCGCTCCCTGAACCATTCGAGCCGCATGATCCTGGCCGGCCGGAACTGCTGGCAGCTGGCGGCGGGTTCACCGACGACGCCGTCGCGGACTACCTGCGCCGGCTGAGCCGCTACGACCTGCTCACCGCCGAGCAGGAAGGGGAACTGGCGCAAGAGATCGAGGCGGGCCTTTTCGCGGAACACCTCTTGGCGGACGGAACATCGCGGCCCGGCCAGGATGCCGACGAGCTCCGGACGATCGTCCTTCTGGGCAGGCGTGCCGGCGACACACTAATCCACGCCAATCTCCGGCTGGTGGTGTCCATCGCCAAGCACTACACCCGCCGGGGACTCGACCTTCAGGACTTGATCCAGGAAGGAAACCTGGGACTGCTCAAGGTCGTCCGCACGTTCGACTTCACCCTGGGTTTCCGATTCTCCACCCACGCCACGTGGTTCATCCGGAGCGCCATCACGCGGGCATTGGCCGATCAGGCCCGTCTTATCCGGCTGCCGGCTCACGTCGTCGATCAGCTGCAGAAGGTCCGGTCAGCGCAGCGGACCGCCGCGATGGCAGGGGCCGTCTGTAGCAGGGAAGATCTCAGCCGGATGACACACTATTCGATCGGGAAGGTCGAGTGTCTGCTTTCCGTGGACCAGCCGGTCCTCTCCCTGGACGCGTGGGGGCCAGATGGCCAGGGTGGAACCGAGGCCCTGGCCGAACACCTGTGGGATCCCGCCCCCGACGCGGCCGAACCGCTTTTCCATGAACAAATGAAGGCGCAGGTCCATGCCGTCCTCGACACACTCGAGGCATGCGAAGCCCGGGTCATTGCGATGCGCTTCGGCATGACGGGTGACGGAGGGAAATCCTTGGACGCCGTCGCGGAGGCGTTCGGCATGTCCCGCGACCGCCTACGCCACATCGAGGTCACGGCGATGGAGAAGCTCAAACACCCGTCCCGGTCCAACGCCTTGCGGCCGTATCGGTTTGACGACGACAGCCCATTCGGCACCGGTAACCGTCCGACCCGCGGCTTAGGCTGATCGCATGTCACCAACTCCGTCTCCGACACCGATCGAGGTCTTCGTGCACACCGGCCCCGCCGAGTGGTGGCAGATTCTTGCCGCTCTTGGCCCGCTGGCTGTGCTCCTCGGCGCGCTGGTCGCTGGGGTTATCGGCTGGCGGACCCTGAAGCAGAAAGCTGAAGCGGACAACCGCGCCGAATGGTGGAATCGGACCCAATGGGCCTTGGACGCCGTCTACTCCGGGGACAAGAAGCGCGGCACCATCGGGCTGAAGGTCCTCAAAGTCCTGGGTGAAAGCGAATTGGCCGGCGAGGGCGAGCTCGCCGTCCTGGAAGCGGCATCGGAGAAGCCTCTCGACCAAGCGGCCCAGGCCCGTGCGGCCCGCGCGATGGCCGAAGCGCCGGCTCCGGCGCGCCTCACGCCGTCGGGCGCCACAGTGGACGGCGAACCCGCATCGGGCGACAATGAAGACGACCGCAATCCCGGCGAAACTGGAGGAGAGCCACGATGAGCGCCTCAACGCCCCCGGTCCATCACGGCGCCCACGCCGCGTCTGCACAGGTCGAACCGGAAGCAGTTTTCGACGACGATGACCGCGCCATGCAGATCGCGGCGGCCCAGCTTCGTGAAGTTACAGACCGCCGGCTGGGCAAGGTGACCCCTGAATGGGTTAAGGCCCTCGCCCAAGAACCGCCCCCCGGCCGCACCGACTGAGCGCTGCGGGCCAGGGACTCGGCACGGTCGGCGGCTGCTGGCTGGCTTGCGGGGCTGCGGCTTGGGCGCCCGGGTGCGAGCCGGCGTCCCTCAGACCCGCCGCTCCCGCCAGCGTAGCGACACCGCGAGCACCAACGCGCCCAGCCCCAGCATCACGAACACCATCAGCCCCCAGTTCGCCTGGTTGACGCCGGTGCCGTAGAAGATGCCGATCAGCACGGTCGCCGTGATCGCGCCGAGGTAGCGGCAGGTCTGGAAGATGCCGGCGGCAACCCCGCGCTCCTCCCGCCGGGTGGACACGTACATGCCCTGGCTCGAGGAAATCGCGACCACACAATACGGGACCCCCAGCAGGGCGGTCAGGGCGAGCACCACCGGGACGGCCAGGGACACCGTCAGCAGCCACATCGCCCCCGACGCCACGATGAGCAGCACGACGCCGGCGATCAGCACCCGCCGTACGCCGAATCTGTCGATCGCGCGGACCGCGAACGGCGTCCCGACCACGGAGATCGCGGCGAGGGGCAGCATCAGCAGGCCCACGACGCCGGGGTCGTAGCCGCCGGCGGTCTGCAGCAGCTGCGGCAGCCCGAAGAACGCAAAGTAGTAGACGCCGTTGAACAGCGCGAAGCCCAGGTAGACCAGCAGCAGCGGGCGGTTGCGGCCCAGCAGCCGCAGGTCCAGGAACGGCGGACTGAACCGCAGCTCCCGCCACGCGAACAGCACCGCGAGGAGCAGCCCTCCCCCGAGAAGCCACCACCGGTAGGCGGGCAGCACGTTCAGCAGCGCCATCATCACCAGCACCAGGGCGCCGATGAACGCCCCGATGCCCGGCAGGTCCGAGTCCCGCAGCAGCTCCGAGACCCGGCCGCGCTCCCGCCCGCCGTCCGCCGGGGCAAAGCGCCGCACCACGAAGATCGCCACCAGGGAGAGGGGGACGTTGATCAGGAACAGCGCCTGCCATCCCACCAGGCTCACCAGCAGACCGCCCACCACCGGCCCGACAGCCGCCGCGGACGTGTTCGCCATTTGGATCCGGCCCAGCGGCCGCGTGGACTTCACGTTCGCCTGCCGTGCCAGCGCCGCGACCATGACGACGGCGCTCGGGTAGGCGGTCGCGGTGCCGAGGGCCATGAACGCCCGGGCCACGCAGAGCAGGGCGAAGTTCGGCGCGAACGGAGCGAGCGCACAGGTCACGGCCACCAGCACCATGCCGAGCATGAAGAGCCGGCGCGGGCCGAAGCGGTCGGCGAGCCGGCCCATGAGCGGCTGGCCGGCCGCGGAGGTGAGGTAGAACGCCGTGATCACCCAGGTGACCGTGGCGACGTCGAGCCTAAAGTCCTCGCGCAGCACCACCAGGGCGACGGCGATCATGGAGGAATTCAGCGGGTTCAGCGAGGTGCCGAGACTAAGTCCGGCGACGGCGAGTCCCGTCCGGGAAGAGTTGCTCACGGCAACAGTCTGTCCCAAGGCCGCCGCTGACCGGAACTTCGTGACGGGCAAGTTCGACGCCGGCTTCTTCAACTGCGGGCGTTCAGCGAATCATGACCCGTGGGCGATCATGTCGCGAGAATTGCCGACTGTATCCGCGTGCTTTGAATTTGACCCATCCTGCACGTTGCTACTCGAATGCTGAATCGTCGAGTCCTCGGGTGAATAGGTCTTATCCGAAGTTTTCCGGGGCGACGATCACTCTGGTATTCCAAGAATCAGATGGCACTCTGTTTGCTGACCCCGGCTTCGAGCTCCTGATAAAAGTTGCGTTCTTCGCGACAGCGTAAGGCGATGATGACGTCAAACTCGATTGCACGGCACTCTTCTGTGTATTCTCTGAATGGGCAGCGATGCCGCACATTGCTTTGGGGGAAATGGGCTCGGATACGATAAAAATCGGGCTTGGTCCGCAGCGGTCCCGGCTGCTCCCAGCGCACAATTTCGCGCCCAGAACTGGCCAAGTTGCCAGCCAATAGATCTCGAACCGCATCCCGCATTCAACCTCCGCCGCCCGCCACAGGGCTGCCCAAGAAAAGGGTCTCAATGAGCCAGCCAACACCCCCTCCCGCAGGGCCCCCAGCATCGTACCCGCCGGCGCCCGCACCCTACCCGGGAGCTCCTGCGGGTTATCAAGATGTCCCTGAAGCATTTCGGAAGACTCAGTCCGGCCAGCAGTACGCCGTCGGCGGCAAGTCGTTTTTGACAGCCTGGCTTCTGTCCCTGCTCCTCGGTGTCTTCGGTGTTGACCGCTTCTACCTAGGCAAGAACGGTACCGGCATCCTCAAGCTCGTCACATTTGGTGGCTTCGGAATCTGGGCTCTTGTGGACCTGATCCTCATCCTCACCAACAAGCAGACAGACAAGCAGGGAAACAAACTTTCGGGTTACGACCAGCACAAAAAGGTCGCCCTCATCGTCACCGGGATCGTAATGGTGCTCGGCTTCATCTTAAACTCGACCCGACCCGCTCCGGCGTTGACCCCTGCCGCTACTCCTGCAACTTATCCGGCCGCTTCGACTGCTGCCCCCGCCCCTGTGGCAGCCGCACCAGCAGCTCCGTCCGCGCCCCTGACGGCTGTCATTCCGGCAGCCGTAGCGGGGACCAACGCCGAAGCATTGGACGATGATCTCAAGGCTCTCGGCTTCAAGAAGGTCATTTACAATGCGGATACAGGGAAAACCGTTCTCTTGCTCAGTAACTGGACCGTAACGGGCATCGACAATCCCGGCGTGGAACAGTCGATTAATAAGGCCGTGGTCGTCCACGTGAGAAAGTAGTCCACCGGGCTCCGACGCGGACGGACCACGAAGTTGGTCCGTCCGCGTCGGAGCCGCGAACCGCGGTAAACACTGTAGCGAGTCACTGACTGCGGGCGACGAAGTCCTAGATGTTCCAGGCCCGCACGTCGATGCCGGCGCAGCGGCAAAGCCACAGCGTAAGGCGGAGAACGACGTCAGAGGACCTTGGACAGGAACGCCTTGGTACGGTCGTGCTGCGGGTCGTTCAGGATCTGGCGGGGCGGCCCGGCCTCCACCACCACGCCGTCGTCCATGAAGACCAGGGTGTCCGCCACCTCGCGGGCGAACCCCATTTCGTGGGTCACCACGATCATGGTCATGCCGCTCTTGGCCAGCCCCTTCATGACGTCCAGGACCTCGCCCACCAGCTCCGGGTCCAAGGCGCTGGTCGGCTCGTCGAAGAGCATCAGCTTGGGGTCCATGGCCAAGGCGCGGGCAATGGCCACCCGCTGCTGCTGGCCGCCGGAAAGGTGCGCCGGGTAGGCATCGCCTTTGTCCCCCAGCCCGACGCGCTCCAGCAGTTCCATGGCCCTTGCCGTGGCGGCGGCCTTGGAAATCTTCTTCACCCGCATGGGAGCGAGGATGATGTTCTCCACTGCGGTCAGGTGCGGGAACAGGTTGAACCGCTGGAAGACCATGCCGATTTCCTGGCGTTGGAAGGCGGCTTCCTTGAGCTTGAGTTCGTAGAGCTTTTCGCCTTTTTGCCGGTAGCCGACCAGCTGTCCGTCGACCGAAAGCCGGCCGCCGTCGACCACCTCGAGGTGGTTGATGCACCGCAGGAACGTCGACTTACCCGAACCGCTGGGCCCCACAATGCAGAGGACCTCCCCGGGGTCTACTTCCAGGCTGATCCCGCGCAGGACCCTGTTGGATCCGAAATTCTTGGAAACCTTCTCCGCAAGAACCATTGGCACTTCGGTCATCCCTTACCTCCAAAATCAGTGCCGGGCGGCGTACCCGGTGTACCCGGTGCGCCGGGGCCGGCCATCGGTGCCGGTTCGGGCGCGGCGGACGCCTTGCCTGACTTGGCCCGCCCGGTTCCGCGGGAGAACCGCTTTTCGATGAAGTGCTGGCCCACCATCAGGACGGAGGTGAAGAGCAGGTACCAGAGCGACGCCACAATCAGCAGCGGCACCGGAGTGAACGTCACGGCGGAAATGCCGCGGGACACCCCGTACAGGTCAATGCTCAACGGGATCGCGGCCACCAGGGAGGTGGTCTTGAGCATCGAAATCACTTCGTTGCCGGTCGGCGGAATGATGATTTTCATGGCCTGTGGAACCACGACGTAGCGCATGGTCTGGCCCCAGGACATCGCCAGGGCCGTCGAGGCCTCGGCCTGGCCCTCGTCCACGGACAACAGACCGGCCCGCACGATTTCAGACATGTAGGCGGCCTCGTTCAAGGCCAGCCCGATCACGGCGGTGATGAACAGGTTGGTGAAGATATCGTTCGGGACGGTGATCCACGGCGTCGTGAACGGAATCCCCACTGTGAACACCGGATAGATCAGGGCCACGATGCCCCAGAACACCAGCTGCACGTAGACAGGGGTTCCGCGGAAGATCCAGATGTACAGCCAGGCGATGCTCTTGAGCACCGGGTTGGGCGAGAGCCGCATGATGGCCAGCAGCAGGCCGATGACGATTGCGCCGATCATCGCGTAAATGGTCAGCCACAACGTGACCCACGCGGCCTGGCTGATCCGGCGGTCAAAAATGTACTTGCCCACATCCGGCCAGCCGTAGTCCGAGCGCTGGGCGGCGTCCAGGACAAAGACCGCCAACCCGAGCACCAGCACGACGGCAATCACGATCCGCCACGGGTGCCGCAGCGGGATGGCGACTATCGCCTCCGCCGGTGCGGTGTCCGTGTCCGGTCCGCTCCGGGTCCGGGCCCGCAGCTTCCTCTCAGGCTCCGACTCAATCATCCTGTCGGATTCCGGCTCGCTCATTTGCTATCACCCTTTGGCTGCCACGTTGAGGGTTGCCGTCTTGACGCCGCCGGATTCGACGCCCCACTTGGACAGAATCTTGTTGTAGGTGCCGTCGTCGATCAGCGCCTGGAGCGCCTTCTGCAGGACCGGCGTAAATGCACTCCCCTTGGCCACGGGCATCCCGTAGGGTGCCACCTCAAAGGCGTTGCCGGCGGTCTGCAGCTTGTCCTTGGTCTTGGAGATGGCGTAGAGCGTGACGGGCGAGTCGGCGCTCATCGCGTCGACCTGTCCCACCACGAGGGCGTTGGTCGCCTGGTCCTGCGCGTCGTACTTGAAGATGGTGATCGGCGCCTTGCCCGCGTCCGTGCACGCCTTCGACTTTGCCGGAACCTCGTGGGTGTCCTCATAGGTGGTGGCCTGGACGGCGACCTTGAGCCCGCACGCGTTGTTCGGGTCCACGGTCTTGCCCTTGGGGGAAGCCCACTGGATGCCGGCAGAGTAGTAGTTCACGAAATCAACCTGCTTTTCGCGTTCCACCGTGTCGGAGAACGACGACATTCCCATGTCGTCCTTCCCGGCCTTCACGGCCGGGAGAATGTTATCGAAGGTGCCGATGTCGAAGTTGACCTTCAACCCCAAAACCTTGCCCAGGGCGTTGGTGAGGTCCACGGACCAGCCCGCCGGCGCGCCGTTGTCGTCCTTGAACTCGTTGGGCGGGTAGTTGTTGGCCATGCCGACGTTGAGCACGCCTGAGCTCTTCATTTTTTCCGGGAGCGAGGCGGCAAGGGAGTCATTCTTTTGCACCTCGATGGCGTCGGAGGTCCCGCTGGCGCCGCTGGTGGCGGCGGGTTCGCTGTTGTTGACACAGCCTGAGAGCGAGACCGCCGCGGCTATGGTGAGAACGGGAAGAAGGTATCGGGTGCGCATGGCTTCCTTAGCTGTTCGGGGATTCTCTAGGCTCCCGCAACGCTGCGGGAGGGCACTGCATGACTGCTTATTCAGAACTCATCAATTCGTGTTTCCCGGCACTCTCGTTTCCAGAATCTCTCCGGAATGACGAATGTCCCGAAGAATTTCCCCGCCTCGAGCCTTCAACTCGGAAATGCTGGAGACGCCCACTAACGTCATGGTACGCCGCAGTTCATCGGCGAAGATGTCTATGATGCGTTCGACGCCGGGTGAGCCGGCCGCCACCAATCCGTACAGGTAGGCCCTGCCGATTGAACAGGCATCGGCTCCCAGTGCCAGCGCCTTGAGGACGTCGCTCCCCCGGCGGATGCCGGAGTCCACATAGATCTCGATCGAATTCCCCACCCGGTGCCGCGATTCCTGGAGGACATCCATGGGGCTCAGCATGTGGTCGAGCTGGCGTCCGCCGTGGTTGCTCAGCTGGACGGCGTCCAGGCCAATGCGGGAGGCCTTCGCGACGTCGGCCGGGTTGACGCAGCCCTTGAGCACGATCTTGCCGTGCCAGGCCTGCCGCAACGCTTCCAGTTCCTTCCATCCGCTGCTGGCGTCCGAGTGGCCCAGGATGTGCTGCCACATGGTCGGGGTGACCACGGAGGTGGCTGCGGGACTGCGCGGATCCAGATTGGGAAAACTGATGCCGTCCGACTTCAGGAAGTTGATCCACCAGGACGGACGCCGGGCGATATCCGCGATGGTGGACAGCGTCAGCGCGGGAGGCGCGGTGAAACCGTTGTGCAGGTCCCGCTCCCGGGATCCCAGCGCCCGGGTGTCGACGCCGATAATCAGGGTGGTGAATCCGGCGGCTTCGCAGCGCGACAGTTTGTCCCTCAGCGCCTGGGCGTCGGGGGTGAGTCCGAAGTTAAACCAGCGGTCGAGATCCGGGTGCTGCTCTGCGATGGTTTCCATCGGAACAGTGCTGAGCCCGGCCAGCCCGTAGGGGATGCCGGCCCGGTCGGCGGCTGCCGCTACGGCCAGCTCGCCCTCGGGATGGAACAGCCGGGTCGCTCCCGTAGGGGTGAGCGTGAGCGGCAGGGCGCTTTCTTTTCCGAGCAGGGTGGTGGTCGTATCGGGTCCGGACACCGGGCCCCAGGTGGGCATCAGGGCCCACGCGTCGAAGACGGCCCGGTTGCGGCGGAGAGTCACCTCGTCTTCGGACCCGCCGTCGAGATAATCAAAGATCCCGGCCGGCAGGACCTTGCGCGCTGCCTTCCGGAATTCCTCGACGTTGTAGGCGCCCGCCAGCACGCGCCGTTGGCGGGACAGGACGGGGGCCTTCACCTGTACGAGTTGCCTGGCTTCGCTGATTTTCAATGACGACCTTCCGTTGTACTGTCCTGCGTTATGGTTCAGCGTAGGAAATGACGCTCCGCATCACTATGGAGTTATCGACAAATGAGGGGCTAATCATTAGTAGCGAATGCCAAACAGCATCTTTGGTGTCCCGGTGACGACGCCGGCGGTGGAAACGCACGCACTGCCCACGCTGGCCGACGTCGCCCGCTCCGCGGGATCGGAAATTCTCAGCCTGGTGGAGATGCCGTCCGATGATCAGCAGATCGTCGCCGGCTCAGTCCTCTACGACTCGACCGCCCGGCCCGCCAAATTCCCTGGCGCCGTTGCCCTGGCCATCGGCTTGTCTCTTTCCGGGAAGCGTCTGGGCGCAAAGGTGCGCGAACTCAGCGACGCCGGTTACGTAGCCATTGTCTACAAATCCAACGGCACCTCGGACGAAGCCTTGCGGGCGGCCGCCCGGGACAACGGGATGGCGCTCTTCCGTGCCTCCGACTCGGTGCCGTGGAACCAGCTCGCGGAGATCATGGACGCCGCGGTCATCCCCCACCGGCAATCGGGACGCACCCTGGTGGACATCCGCCCCGGCGACCTTTTCGACCTGGCCAACACGGTGGCGGCCCAGGCCGGCGGTGCCATCGCGATCGCCGCGCCCGATCAGACGATCCTGGCGTATTCGACACTGCCAGATCAGCCCATTGACGAGACGCGCAGGAGTTCCATCCTGCGTCTGCAGGTACCGCATTCGGTGGAAACCGACCAGGACTACCGCCGTGTCCATGCCTCCGCCGACCCACTGAATGTCACGACGGAGGATCCTCTACTCCGGCGCACGGCCATCGCCATCCGGGCCGGCGACTCCGTCCTGGGCTCGCTGTGGCTCCTGGAACTCGCGGACCACCACAACGAGGACGCCAACCGGATCCTGCGCGAAGCCGCCAACGTCGCCGCGCTGCACATCCTGCACAAACGCACCAGCTACGTCTCGAACCTGACCCGGCAGATCGACCTGGTCAAGCCGCTCCTGTTCGACCCCAAACGGGCAGAGCTGGCGGCTATCAGGCTCGGGATCTCGGCGGCGTCCGTCCGGGTCGCGGCGGTCGGCGTCTGGCCATCCGATGCCGCAGCGGCCGAGACCCTGCAATCCCGGCTTCGGCTCTTCGACACCATCCGCACCGCCTGCGCCATCAGGCTGCCCTCCGCCGTCTGCGGGCTCTCGGACAACATCGTCTACATCGTGCTGCCGCAAACCACCGAATCTTCACGCCAGTTCCAACGCGGCGCGCTTCTGAAAATCGTGCAGAATGCCCGGCGGCTGCTCTCCCGCCCGGTCCTGGCCGCGCTGGGGGTCGCGGCGACGATCGACCGAATTGAAGATTCCCGCGTCAATGCGGAACTGGTCCTGTCCGAGCTGGTGCGCAGCGTCGCCGAAGGCCGCGTCGCCGAGGATTCCGACGACATCGTTGCCGACGACGACGCTCTCGGCTCTCGGCTGCAGCTGCGCCAGCTCGTCTCGTCGCTGACGACGTCGGGCCAGTTGCCCGGCGCCCATGCCCTCCGCATCGCTGCCTACGACGAACAGCACAAGAAATCCTTCGAGGAGACCATCTACGCCTACTTGAGCTGCGGCGCGAACGCGATCGAGGCCGCCAAGTCTCTGGACGTGCACGTCAACACGGTCCGGTACCGGTTGTCCCAAGTGGAGCCGCTCTTCGGCATCGACCTCGACGACGGGGACACGCGCCTGCTGGTGTGGCTGCAGTTGTGGGCCAGACACAACTAGCAATTCACACGGTTCACAGCCTTGTTCCGCCGGGCCCGGTCAGTCACCCGCGGACGGCGGAGCTGCCGGCGGAGCAGCCGGAGCCGACGGCGCGGCGGGTGCGGACACTGCGGCCCCGTGCCGCCGCCCCCAGGCCAGTTCACGGAGCCGGACCAGGTCCAGGGAGGGCTGGGGCGGGGGGACGCCCGGCCGATTCCGCGGAACCAGTACCCGCAGCGCGCGGGGTTCGATGGTGCAGCGCACCGGGGTGGTCATCAGCAGGGCCTCGCCGTCCACTCCGACGGGGATCTCCGGCACGTCGGCGCCGACCACCACCTCCGAGGCGGCGCGTTGGATCAGGCCGTGCTTGGTCGCCCGACGCAGGAGGCCCACGGCTTCGCGGGTGCTTTCAGCTGAGATAGTGACTGCGCCGAGCACGCCGCGGTCCAGCTTGGTCCGGCGGCCCAACCCCGCGAGATCATTGCTGCCGTAGGGGCCGTTGCTCACCAGCACCGCCTGCGGACCGTCCACGGTCTCGCCATCCATCTGGGCCCGCAGCCGGGCGCCCTTGTCGCCCCTGATGAGGTCCGGAAGCATCTCCAGCACGGTCCCGGCCTTGTCGTCCCGGTACGCCGGGCTCTGCACCACCTCGGCGTACACGCCAAAGGACGAGTTGTTGACGAACGTGCGGCCGTTGATCTTGCCGAGGTCCACGTGGAGCTCCACCCCGTCCCGGAGCGCGTCCAGGCAGCCCGTCGGATCCTCCCGGTCCAGCCCGAGATCCAGGGCGAAGTGGTTGCGGGTGCCGGCGCTGATCACCAGGAACGGCAAGTTGTGCTCGGCCGCAATGCCGGCGACGAGCGCCTGGGTTCCGTCACCGCCGGCGACGCCGAGCAGATCGGCCCCGCGCGCCACGGCCTCCCGGGCCAGCGCGTCGACGTCCACCGGCCCCGGACCCTCCAGGAGGGCCACCTCGGCGCCGAGCTCCTCCGCCTTCCGTTGAAGATCGAACTTCACCACCTTGCCGCCGCCGGACCGCGGATTCATTACCAGGAAGGCATGTTTCCAGGTGGGGGCGGGGTACTCGGTCATCGTCGTGCCATCGCTCCGCTCCCGGAGGGCCGCACGGGCACAGGCCACCGCCACGACCACCAGCGCGATCGCGATCGTGACCTCCAACACCAAGCCCGCCCGGATGTGAAGGATCAGGATCACCAGAGGGGCGAGCACCGCCAATCCCAGCGCACACCAGCGCAGCACACCGCGGCTGATGAGAAACCAGTAGATCCCGGCCACGGTCACCACGAGGCCGCCGGCAGCCGTCAGGAGCAGAAGAACAGTCCCTGCGAAACCCGCAGCCCCCAGGAGGACGGCCGCGGCGAGGAGCACCGCGACGTACGCTGCCCTCGCCCACCACCGCCGGGACTCCGGGACGTCCTCGAAGGAGCCGACGGCAGTCACTGTGCGCCCCGGTCCTGCGTCATCACGACGGCGGCGGTCACCCTGGTCCGTGCCGTGCCCTTCGCATTGCGCAACTGGCGCGGGTGCATGAACTCTTGGACGTCCCTCGATTTCACTTTCGGCCTCTCCTTCGCCTGGCTATCTGGCCGTGGCTGCGGGCCAGACAGAACCAGGCCGTCGGTTCAGGTTTTGATCTTGGCCACGGTCATCAGGATCGCCGAGTCTTCCTCGGCCTCCAGGCTGTGCAACCCCTCGGGCACAATCAGCAGATCGCCGGTCTTGCCCTGCCAGGATTCGGTGCCGGCGCGCAGCCGCACACAGCCGCGGAGCACAAACACGGTCGCCTCGCCGGGGTTTTGGTGCTCGCTTAGTTGCGTCCCGGCCTTGAACGCCATGACGGTCTGGCGCAGGACTTTCTCGTGCCCGCCGAACACCGTGTCAGCGGCCCGCCCGCTCCCGGCCGCAAGGGCAGCCGTGACCTGCTGCCGGGCAAGGGCATCGATCGAAATTTTCTGCATGGGCACACGCTACTCGCCTCGCGCCGCGCTGCCGAGGGTCCTTTGCCCCGGACACTGGCCTCAGGTGGTCTCAAGGCATCGGTCTCGGACGCTGGTCTCGGCAGAACTAGTACGACACCTGGAACCCACCGAACTCCCCGGTCGCCGCCGAGACCGACTCCTGGACCTCCTCCACCCGGCCCGGCGCCTCAGGCGAGCGCAACCAGCGGCGCAACTCCAGCACCACAGGCTGCGGCCCCTCCGCCACGATCCCCACCGTTCCGTCGTCGTTGTTCCGTACTGTGCCGGTGAGCCCGAGCTCCTCGGCCTTCCGGACCGTCCAATAACGGAAGCCGACCGCCTGGACCACACCTGACACCCGCGCGTCCAGGCGCACCGGCTCGCCCAAATCCGTGGAAAACTGCGCAGAATGCTTGTCAGCCATGCTCCCAATGTAGCGCCCGGGCCGCCCCGGGGGTCAGGCCTCGCAGACTCCGTCACACGGGTCCAGTCTCACCGTCCAGACACCGCAAGCTCAGCCTCACCGTCCAGACATCAAGGGACCTTTGCCTCTTTCGCCGATGCCAAAGTCCGCGCAAGGCTGGTTCGCACCACTGAGCAGTATGTCGAAGACCCGGCAACAGCACGACGAAGTGCTCTTACCCTCCCCCGGCGGCAACAGCTGCCCGAAAGGACAAGACAATGGCTGGACAATTCGAAATCTTTACCGACGCGGAATCCAACGTCCGGTTCCGGCTTCTCGCCGCCGACGGGACCGTATTGGCCATATCCACGGCATTCGAGGACAAACGCCAGGCGGCGAACGGCATCATGGCCGTCCGCGAGTGCGCCGGCACCGGACTGATCCGGGAGGCCCGCAGCAACCCGTGGACCGGACAGCGCGCCGGCAAGACCGCCTCGCCGGCACCGACACACCGCCGCAGGCACCTGCCCGCCGTGTAGCGCACGGCGTGCACGGCGCCTGATGCACTGCCTCTTGTAGATCACTCCACAGTTAGATCACCCCGCAGGTGCCCAGCCAGCTCGCTGGCCGACAACGTGGTCGGCTGGCGGGCGACACCGCTGTGGCTACTTCGCCGGTTCAGTGGCTGTTTCCGTGCCGGCGGGACGAAGCGACGTGATCATCTTCTTGACGTCCTGGTACTCCGCCGTGGTGGCGTAGAGCTTCGCCTTCTCCAGATACGGCAACCCTGCGTCGCCCGGCGTCGTGTTCATCGCGGGGTCGTAGACCTGCCCGAACAGCGCGCCGCTCGGCGGCCAGAGGAACAGCTGGAACATGGGGCATGACGTGGGGCCGGTCTCCTCCGGCATCATGGTGATCCCGTACGACGCAATCGTTGGCGGGGATGGCTTCGCCGCGCTGAAATCACCGCGGGCTTCAAAGACGTAGCGCGGCGGCCTCTGGTCCGCCGTACCGGGTTCGGCGAGGGCCTGCATCGGCTGAGAATCGATGAGCAGGTAGGGCTGTTGATCGCCGCATTCGGCGCCCGTGACGATGTTGGTGCGCAGCGCGGCCATCTGCTTCCCGGCGGCATTCACCACGTCCACGAATTCACCGCCCAGCGGCGCTTTACCGGCCGGGTCTTTGACGGTCCATGCGGCCGGGTAGTCGAAACTCAGCGTCCCGTCCGACGTCGTGAACGTCTTCCAGCCGGACGACGACGACGGCGCCGCCGACGTCGGTGGGTTGCCCGGCGTCGTGGTCCCCTGCGTTGACCCCGATGTGGTCCCCGGCGTTGTTTCTGACGGCGTTGTCGACTGCACGTCCGACGACGACGGTCCCGGCGTTTCCGGTGGAGCGGTTGCCGACGGCGCGGATCCAGAGGATGTCCCCGGCGTAGTCGCTGCCCCGGAGGTGGCGGGCGGAGCCGCGGGAGATCCGCAACCGGCCAAGAGCAGGGCTGCGAGCGTCAGCGCCGTAAGGGGCCGTGCCAGAAACGCCGCCGAAGACGCCGCCACCCGCTGTCTCATCCGCCTTGCCACGAGCCGCGCCGCCTACTGCCCAGCCGGACGCAGCGAGGTAATCATTCTCTTGATGTCCTTGTACTCGGCGGTGTCCCGGTAGGCCTCCGGCGTGTCGACATTGGGCTCGTTGCCAGGGGTGGTGTCGAAGGGGTTGTAGACGCCGCCGAACGACGCGGCGCTGGGCGGCCAGGTGAAGGACTGGGAGATCGGGCAGGCATCACGCCCGGACGGTTTGGGCGCCGAATTGATGCCGTACGCCATGACGTTGGCCTTGGTGGGGTCCGTCTCCGACGGATACAGCCGCAACTCAAAGATGAAGTGCGGGGTCACCCCTTGCTGGGCCAGGGCCGGGACGGGGTCGAGATCCAGCACCGAGTACGGGATCCTTTCCGTGCAATCAGACCCCGCGGCCACATTCGTCCGCAGCGTGGCCAGCGATTTGCCATGCGGGTTGAGGACTTCGAGGAACACCCCGGACGGCGAGGCCTCGGCGCTGCGGTCCTTGATGGTCCAGTCGGCCGGGTAGTCGAACTGCAACTGCCCGTCCGGGGTCTTGAGGGTCTGCCAGTTCACCGCCCTCGGCGCGGGCGTGGCCGAGGGCGAAAGCGACTCGGCCGGCGGCGCGACGCTTGGACCGCTGCTTGCGCCGCTGCTGGCGGGTGCGGACGTCAGCGGAGGCACGGTGGGCACCTCTGGCGAGGCCGTGTCCGGGCCGGGGGCCGCGGCCGAACCACAGGCTCCGAGCAACGCCGCAACCAGGAAGCCGGTCGCCGCCGCCGCGCTGATTCTTGTCACGCCAATTCTTGCCACGCTGATTTTTGCCGCGCTGATTCTTGCTGTGCCGGTTTCTGTCGTAGCGGTGCTTGCTGTGCCGGTTACCCCGAGTACCCCGAGTCGACGCATGTCACCCTTCCCCTGGACGCACGTGGTTGGACCATTCTGTGCGGTCCGGGCGCAGAAACTAGAGCCAAAAGTCCCAGGCGTGCGGCCGAGGCGCGGCCGGTCCTGCCGCGGCGTCGCCTGTCTGCAGCGGCGTGACCGGACCCACGTTGACATTCGGCCGATTTCAATTGGCCGCGGAAGCTTGCTAGAGCTTAACTAATGCAAGAGTTCCTCACCCAAGCAATGCCGTTCCTGGCCATGGCCCTCGCCGTGGTTGCCGGACTCATAGTGTCCTGGCTGGTGCGCAAGATTGTGCTCCGGCTCAACCGGAGCAAGCCCGAGCTGCGCGAGACCTCCCGCGTGGCCCGGTTGCCGCTGCGCTTCTCCCTATGCCTGATCGCCGTCCGGATCGCCTTGGCCACGTCCACCGGAGACTTCGAATGGCGCCACGGCCTGGACCATCTGCTGTTGATTGCGCTCATCGCTTCCCTGGGCTGGCTGGCCATCGCCATGCTGCTCATCGTCGAGTCGATGGTCCTGAACCGGTACCGGGTGGACGTCGCGGACAACCGCCGTGCCCGGCGGCTGCGCACCCAGGTGATCCTGGCCCGGCGGATCGGCGTCGCCCTGATCGTGGTGGTGGCCCTGGGCAGCATGATGCTGACATTCCCCGCCGTCCGGGCCCTGGGTGCCGGGCTGCTGGCCTCCGCCGGCGTCATCTCGATCGTCGCCGGTCTCGCCGCGCAGACCTCGCTGGTCAACGTCTTCGCCGGCATCCAACTGGCCTTCACGGACGCGATCCGGGTGGACGACGTGGTGGTGGTCCAGAAGGAGTGGGGCCGGATCGAGGAGATCACCTTGACCTACGTGGTGGTCCACATCTGGGACGACCGCCGGCTGATCCTGCCCTCGACGTACTTCACCACTACCCCGTTTGAGAACTGGACCCGGCGGCAGTCCGAGGTCATGGGCACCGTGGAGTTCGACCTCGACTGGCGCGCACCGGTCGACGAGATGCGCGGCGAGCTGAAGAAGGTCCTGGCCGAGACCCCGCTGTGGGACAAGCGCGTGGGGATCCTGCAGATCACGGACGCCACCGCAGGCTTTGTCCGGGTGCGTATCCTGGTCAGCGCCGCGGACAGCGCCTCCCTCTTCGACCTCCGCTGCCTGATCCGCGAGGAACTGGTGCTGTTCCTGCAGCGGAACCACCCGACGTCGCTCCCCCACGTGCGCCTCGAGTCGCTGCCGTCGGGCGCCTCGTCTGCCGCGTCCGACGCCGGGACAGGTCCCCAGCGACCGGGGTCCCGCCGGCCGGGCAAGGTTTCCGCAGCCGACGAGCACCCGCATCACCCGGACCCCCACGACTCCCAGCTGTTCACCGGGTCCATCGAGGCAATCCAGCGTTCCAAGGCCTTCTCCGGCCCCGGCGAGGATGTCTTCGAGGACCGCGACGCCGCGATCGCCTCGCAGAACTAATCCCGCCCGGGGAGAGAACTAGTCGCGCCCGGACCGTTCGAGTCTGACCTGCCCGGGCCGCCCGCGGACCGGGCAGGTCTTCCCAGCCTCCGCCGGCTGGTCGATAATCAGACGTTGGCGGGACTGCAGCAGCGCTGCCCCCTTTTGCCCGCCGGAGCAGCTGAGGAGTCCCCATGACGGTCGAACAAGCCCCCGCGGAAACGATTGGGGCGCCGGCCCGCGACTGGTTCCAGCGCGCCGTCGTCTATCAGATCTATCCGCGCAGCTTCGCCGACTCGAACGGTGACGGGATCGGGGACCTCCCCGGCATCATCAGCAAGCTGGACTACCTGCAGCGGCTGGGGGTCGACGTCGTCTGGCTCTCCCCGATCTACACCTCGCCGCAGGACGACAATGGCTACGACATCAGCGACTACCGCAACGTCGATCCGCTCTTCGGCACCCTCGAGGAACTCCGGGAACTCACCGACGGGCTGCACGCCCGCGGCATGAAGCTGGTCATGGACCTGGTGGTCAACCACACCTCCGACGAGCACCCCTGGTTCATCGAATCCCGGTCCTCGAAGGACAACCCGAAGCGCGACTGGTACTGGTGGCGGGAACCGCGCGGGGGCGCCGGCGCCACCCCGGGGCCGGCCGCGGCACCGAACAACTGGGGCTCGGCATTCTCCGGACCCGCCTGGGAGTTCGACCAGGGCACCGGCGAGTACTACCTCCACCTCTTCTCCAAGAAACAGCCGGACCTGAACTGGGAGAACCCCGAGGTCCGCGCGGCGGTCTACGAGATGATGAACTGGTGGCTGGACCGCGGCGTGGACGGCTTCCGGATGGACGTCATCAACTTCATCTCCAAGGACACCACCCTCCCGGACGGCCCGGTCGCCGACGGCAAGCTCTTCGGCGACGGCACCCCGTTCTACATCGACGGCCCGCGCATGCACGAGTTCCTCCAGGAGATGCACCGGGAAGTCTTCGCCGGACGCACCGGGGAACTGCTCACCGTCGGCGAAATGCCCGGCGTGACCGTCGCGGACGCCATCCTCTACACCGACCCGGCCCGGGCCGAGGTGGACATGGTGTTCCAGTTCGAACACGTCGCCCTCGATCAGGAACAGGGCGACAAATGGCGGCCCAAGAAACTCCAGCTCACCGAGCTGAAGCAGACCCTGGGACGCTGGCAGGACGGCCTCGCCGAGACCGGCTGGAACAGCCTCTACTGGGGCAACCACGACCAGGCCCGCGCCGTGTCCCGCTTCGGCGACGACAGCGCCCAGTACCGGGAGCTCTCCGCCATGATGCTCGCCGGGATCCTGCACCTGCACCGCGGCACGCCCTACATCTACCAGGGCGAGGAACTGGGCATGACCAACATGACGTTCGGCGCGATCAGCGACTACCGCGACATCGAGGTCCTCAACCACCACCGCGAAGCCACCACCCACCTCGGCCACACCGACGCCGAGGTCCTCGCCGCCCTCGCGCCGCTGAACCGGGACAACGCCCGCACCCCGGTCCAGTGGGACGCCACCCGGCACGCCGGTTTCACCACCGGGGCGCCCTGGATCGCGGTCAACCCGAACGCCAACCACATCAACGCCGCCGCCCAGATCGATGACCCGGACTCGGTCTACAGCTTCTACCGCCAGGTCATCGCCCTCCGGCACGCCGAACCCGTGGTCTCGCACGGCACCTTCACCATGCTGCTGCCCGACCACCCGCACGTCTACGCCTTCACCCGGGCGCTGGCTGACACCACGCTGTTGGTGCTGGGCAACTTCTCCGGTCAGGACCAGGAGGTGACGCTCGACGACGCCGACGTTGCGGTTGATTGGGACGGCGCGGACCTGGTCCTGGGGAACTACCCCGCGGATCCTGCGGCGCCCCGGCTGCATCTCCGCCCGTGGGAGCTGAAGGTCCTGCGCGCGGGAGCGACGCGGCCGGACCGGTAGACCCGGACGAACGGTCCCGCGCACTGCGCACTTTCGACAAAAAGGATCCACAAAGAGCAAGGGAGCCCGGCATGACCATTCCACCGACACCCGAACCCGATCCGTTTCCGCCGGAACCGGGGCCCGCTACCCCGCCGCCGGAGCCCGGGGAACCGTTCCCGCCGGAGCCCGGTCCGGTCACGCCCCCGCCGGTTCCGGGTCCCGAGCCGGTTCCCGGACCCGCGCCAACGCCGTCACCGGCGCCGGGTCCGTTCCCGACGCCCAATCCCCTCCCGATTCCCGACCCCGGCCCGGTACCGCCGAGGCCTGACCCGACCAGGTTTTGACCCCTCGCCGCCTTTAAGAAGCAACGCGGGGTCACTAACGGCCCGGAATGGGCTCTAAGTGACCCCGCGTTGCTTCTTGTTCGAGGCGCTACGGCAGGACGATGTCCCGGGTGCGGTGATCGTACTGGATGACCAGCAGGCCGCCGCCGTGGTGGACCTCGTGGTTGGGGCCGTCGAAGACGCCGAACGCCCCGTAGTTCTCGTCCCAGGAGCGGTTCAGGGCGATCTTGAAGGAGTAGAAGCCGGCGGGGAGGTCAGCGGCGATCTTCCACAGCTGGTCCACCAGGTCCAGTTCCATCTGGACCTCATCATACTGCGGCGCCCAGTTGGCGGGCGCGCCCAGCAGGATGTTGAAGTCGCCGGCCACTGCGACGGCGTCCGGCTGCTCGATGGTTTCGGCGCTGACGGCGGGCGCTTCGGTTGCCGGAGCCGCGGGGGCTTCTGCCGGCGCCTTGGCGGCGGGTTTGCGCTTCCGCACCACCTTGGCCACCGGGGCCACGGCCTCCTCGATGAGCTTGGCGGCCTTGCCGGCCACCTTGCCAGCTTTCGACGGCGCTTCCTCGGCCTTTGCGGCCGGCGTTGCAGCCTTCGTGGCTGCCTTCGCGGCGGGCTTCTCTGCGGGGGCAGACGGCAGCGGGGTGCCGGCCGGAACCGGAGTGCCGGCGTCGAGCGCTGCACTAAAGGCGGCCGGCTCGGCGAACGCAACCGTGGCACGCTGGCCGTCGTCGGTGATGGACCAGCCGGAGCGGCCCTTGACCAGCCAGCCGGCCTTGACCAGCTTGGCCGTGGCGCTGGTCAGCGTCTTGTGCCCGCGGGGAATGCCGCCGCTGAGGAGTTCGCGCTCGTGGTCGTTGAGGGGCACCCGTGCGATTGCCTCGCCGAGGACGGCTCCGGCGTTCAGCTTCTCGCCGGTCCATCCCTCCTCTGTCAGCACATCCAGCACGGCCTTCAGCCGAAGGTTGGTGTTTTCCGCGGTGTTCGCGCCCATGGGTCTCCTTTAGAAGCAATTGATCCACCTGCATTTTGCCAAGGAATCATTGGTTTTTGCGAGTCGGATCGGTTAACTCTATGTGTCGTGACCCACTATGACAGCGCCCACGGGAGCGCGGGAAGGACCGACTCACCGCTACCCGCCAGTAGAAAACCAACGCGGGGTCACCTGCGGTCCATGGAAGACCCTGGGACCGGCCGTAAATGACCCCGCGTTGTTCTTTCGGTCAGGCGCCACGCCCGCTCGCGGGTCAGCCAGCCCCCGGGCAGTCACCCGTCAGTCACCGCTTAGTCCCCGGCGCTCCATTGCGCCCCGGTCAGAGCCATGTAGGCCTCCACGGCAGCGTCGAGGGTGGGGTAAAAGTGATGTGGATCGATCTCTTGTTTGAGCCCGTAGAGTTCGATCTTGTCCTTGACCCGGTGTTTGAGTTCGGCAAACACCAGGGAGGTGCCCTGCGCGTCCAGCTCCCGATCCAGCTCGATCAACACGTCCGCGGCGGTGGTGTCCACGTCCGTGATCGGTTCGGCCGCCAGCAGGATCCACCGCGGCTTGGGTTCGGCCCGGGCCAACTGACGAATGTTGTCGCGGAAGGGTTTGACGTTGGCGAAGAACACCGGTGCGTCCCAGCGGTAGATCACCAGTCCGGGCAGGTGTTTCGCGTCCGGGTGATAGTTCACATCGTGAAACCCCTCGTAGCCCGGCACCCGCCCGATCACCGTCTCATAGGGCCACCATGCCCGGCGGAAGATGTTGAGGATGGATAGCCCGACGGCGATGCCGATGCCGGGCAGCACACCCAGGAACGCGACCCCAAGGAAGGCAGCGAGCGACAGGCTGACCTCGGACTTGCTCTGGCGCCACAGATGCACGGTGCCGGGGATGTCGGCCAGGGACACAGACGCGGTAATCACCACGGCCGCCAGGGCAGGCTGCGGCAGGTTCCGGAACAGGCCCGGCAGCAGCACAAGCATGAGTAAGACCAGCACGGCGCCCGTCACACCCGTGAGCTGTGTCTTGGAGCCGGATCGTTCCGCGACGGCGGTCCGGGAGCCGCTGGTGCTCACGGGGAAGCCCTGGAAGAACCCGGCGGCCAGGTTCGCGGCACCGATGCCGATCATCTCCTGGTTGCCATGAACCTCCTGGCCGGAACGCGCCGCGAACGCCGATGAATTCGAGATCGTGTCCGTCAAGGACACCAACGCGATGCCCAGCGCCCCAGCGAACATCAAGCCGATGTCTGAGAGCTCCACGTTGGGGATGGTGAACGGCGGGAACCCGCGCGGGAGTTCCCCGACCAGGGAGACGCCACGCGCTGCGAGGTCGAAAACCGTTGTCGCCGCGATCGCGAGGACCACCATGACGAGCACCGCGGGGACCTTGGGCAGCCACCGCTGCAAGGCCAGTATCAGCACGATCCCGGCAACGCCGACCGCTGCGGCGGCAACCACTGTTTCGCCGTTCGCCACGCCCTGGACGAAGCCGACGAGGTCACCGACGAAGGTTTCGCTGCTCACCGAGAACCCGAAGAGCTTCGGCAGCTGACCCACCAGGATGGTGAGTGCGAGGCCGTTCATGTAGCCGATCATCGTGGGTTTGGAGATGAGGTCGGCGATGAAGCCGAACTTGGCCACGGACGCGAGGACCATGATGAGGCCGACCATGATGGCCAGCAGCGAAGCGAGCGCCACCGCCTTCTGCGGGTCGCCGTCGGACGCGACGAGCGGCAGGACGGTCGCGGCGATCATCGGGCCCAGTGCGGAGTCCGGTCCCAGGACCAGAATGCGGGACGGGCCGAAGACCGCATAGGCGAGCAGACAGAGGATGGTGGTGTACAGCCCGGTGATGGTGGGCAAACCTGCCAGCTCGGCATAGGCCATGCCTTGGGGAACGAGCAGCGTCGCCAGGACGACTCCGGAGATGATGTCCTTGCCGAACCATTCCTTCTGATAGGTAGCGGGGACGTCGAGTCCAGGCATCACCCGGCGCAGCGAGCCCATGCGCCGGCGTCCAGTCTTCGTCATATCCGCACTCTGCCGCGCGACGGCGATCGGCGCATCCCCCGGCGAGGGTGACCCGGGTTCAAACGGGGCAGTGGGCCGGTCGTTGTGTCCCCGGCGCGATCGGCCTAGAGTGGCGGTCTACCCACTGCGCACCGTCCCGCCGCCCGGACATGTCCCGAACCGGGTGCGGCGTCAGGTGCCGGATCGGGTGTCCAACACATTCCCGTTGAGGAGATATCTATGGAAACCCGCACACTCGGTTCACTCACCGTCTCGGCCTTGGGTTTGGGCTGCATGGGCATGAGCGAGTTCTACGGCCACGGAGAGGAAAACGAGTCCGTCGCCACCATCCAGGCCTTTCTCGACGCCGGCGGAAGCCTGCTCGACACCGCGGACATGTACGGCCCGTTCACGAACGAAGAGCTTGTCGGCCGGGCCATCGCCGGCCGGCGCGACGACGTCGTCCTGGCCACCAAGTTCGGCAACGAACGGCGCCCCGACGGATCCTGGGTGGGCATCAACGGCTCCCCCGAGTACGTGCGGGCCGCATGTGACGCAAGCCTGCAGCGTCTGGGCGTGGACCACATCGACCTGTACTACCAGCACCGGGTGGACAAGACCGTCCCGATCGAGGACACCGTCGGAGCCATGGCTGAACTGGTACAGGCCGGCAAGGTCCGGCACCTTGGCCTGTCCGAGGCCAGCGCCGACACCATTCGCCGGGCCCACGCCGTGCACCCCATCACCGCCCTGCAGACCGAATACTCGCTGTGGGAGCGCGAGCCGGAAACCAAGGTCTTCCCGGTCCTCGCCGAGCTCGGCATCGGCTTTGTCCCCTACAGCCCGCTGGGCCGCGGCTTCCTGACCGGCCAGTTCCGCAGCCCCGAGGACTTTGCCGCGGACGATTTCCGCCGGCATTCCCCGCGTTTCCAGGGCGAGAACTTTGACCGGAACCTGCAGCTCGTCGACCGGGTCAAGGAGCTCGCAGACGCGAAGGGCTGCACCCCGGGGCAACTCGCGCTGGCCTGGCTGCTGGCCCAGGGCGAGCACATCGTTCCCATCCCGGGCACCAAGAAAATCAACCGGCTGCGGGAGAACCTGGGCGCTGCCGACGTCGAACTCACGGCCGAGGACCTGAAGCGCCTGGACGAACTGGCTCCCGCCGGGGCGGCCGCCGGGGCGCGGTACCCGCACATGGACTCGATCGACGTCTAAGCCGGCCGTCCGACGTCCAACGCGGGGTCACTTACCGCCCATCCGGGGCCTCCGGATGGGCGCGGAGTGACCCCGCGTTGCTTGGGAGATCAGTGTCCGGAGGCGGCGAGTTCGGCCAGGAGTTCGGCCTTGCGGTCCTCGCTGGCGAAGGAGGAACGGATCGAGTTCGCGGCCATCCGTACGCAGTCGAACTCTGAGAGGCCGATCACCGATTTCAGCTGCGCGAAGTTGTCATCGACGTAGCCGCCGAAATACGCGGGATCGTCCGAGTTCACGCACACGTTCAGACCCGCCGCGAGCATCGCCGGCAGCGGGTGCTCGGCCAGGGTGTCCACCGCGCGGAGCCGGACGTTGGACAGCGGGCACACCGTCAGCGGCATGAGCTCATCCACGAGCCGTTCCACCAGCTCCGGATCTTCCATGCACCGGATGCCGTGGTCGATCCGCTCCACGCCCAGGATGTCCAGCGCGTCGATGATGTACGACGGCGGGCCCTCCTCGCCGGCGTGTGCGATCCGGTGCAGCCCGGCGTCCTTGGCCCGGGCGAAGAGCCGCTCGAACTTGGCCGGCGGGTTGCCCACCTCGGCGGAATCGAGGCCGATGCCGGCAATCGGGGCGTCCATGGCGGTCAGCTTTTCCAGCACCTCGAGGGCGGCTTCCTCGCTGAGGTCACGCAGGAACGCCGCGATCAGCAGGGTGGAGATGCCGAACTCCTCGCGGGATCCGGCCAGCACCGACGCCACACCATTCACACAGGTCTCCAGCGAAACCCCGCGGGACAGGTGCGCCTGCGGGTCCAGCATGATCTCCGCGTGCTTCACCCCGGCGAGCGCCGCGCGACTCAGATAGGCCCGGGTCATGTCCGCGAAGTCCTGTTCCGTCTGCAGCACCGCCATGTTGGCGTAGTACAGGTCCAGGAATGACTGCAGGTCGGTGAACTCATACCGCGAGCGCAGCTCATCCAGGTCAGCGTAGGGCAGCTGGATGCCGTTGCGTTCGGCCAGCGCGAAAATCAGTTCCGGTTCGAGCGTTCCCTCGATGTGCAGGTGCAGTTCGGCCACCGGGAGCGCGAGGACTCCGTCGGGGATCTCGGCAAATTCGGGGGCCTCGCCGTTATCCGGGCCTGGCGCGTCGGTGCCGGCGGCTGTGTTGGTGCCGTTGGCGGCGCCGTTGCCGGCATTGGTGCCGGCGTCGTTGGTTTCCATTCGGTAAGGATATGCCCGGTGCCGCCCGGAGCAGATAGAGTCGAATCAATGCAAACTACACAGCATGCTTCCGATTTGCCGCGCCCGACCGTCCCGGATCTTGCGCCGGGGAGCCCCACGGACGGCTTTGTCCGGGTACGCGGCGCCCGGGAAAACAATCTGCGCAACGTGGACGTGGACGTGCCCCGCGACGCGATCGTCGCCTTCACGGGCGTCTCCGGCTCGGGCAAGTCATCCCTCGCGTTCGGCACCATCTACGCCGAGGCCCAGCGCCGCTACTTCGAATCCGTTGCCCCCTACGCCCGCCGGCTGATCCAGCAGGGGCACAACCCCAAGGTGGAAATGATCACCGGGCTGCCGCCCGCCGTCGCGCTCCAGCAGCGCCGCGGGACACCGAGTTCACGCTCCACGGTGGGCACGCTCACCACACTGTCCAACTCGCTGCGCATGCTCTTCTCCCGCGCCGGCAGCTACCCGGAGGGCGCCAGCCCGCTGGACTCGGACGCGTTCTCGCCCAACACGGCGGCCGGCGCGTGCCCGGAGTGCCACGGCCTGGGGATCGCGCACACCGTCACGGAGTCCTCGCTGGTCCCGGACACCTCGCTAAGCATCCGCGACGGCGCCATCGCCGCGTGGCCCGGCGCGTGGCAGGGCAAGAACCTGCGCGACATCCTCACCCACCTGGGCTACGACGTCGACACCCCCTGGCGGAAGCTGTCCAAAAAGGACCGCGACTGGATCCTCTTCACCGCGGAACAGCCCGTGGTGGAGGTGACACCGCAGCGGGACCGCGTCGCCAAACCCTACAAGGGACGGTTCTGGAGCGCGAAGAGCTACGTGCTGCATACCCTCGCCGACTCCAAGAGCGCCACCATGCGCGAGAAGGTGCTGCGCTTCATGGAAACCGGCCCGTGCCCGGTCTGCGGCGGCAGCGGCCTGACCCCCGCGGCCCTTGACGTGACCTTCGCCGGCCGCACCATCGCGGACCTCAACGCCGTCCCGATGGCCGAACTGGCGGACATCATCCGCCCCACCACCGAGCTCACGAAGGCCGGAACCGCCTCCCGCAAACAGTCCTCCGGCGAGGGCAACGAGGTAGCCGTCGCCATCACCCGGGACCTCCTGCAGCGCGTCACCGTACTCCTGGACCTGGGCCTGGGCTACCTGGCGCTTGGCCGGTCCACCCCCACGCTCTCCCCCGGCGAAATGCAGCGGCTCCGGATCGCCACCCAGCTGCGCTCCGGGCTGTTCGGCGTGATCTACGTGCTGGACGAGCCCTCCGCCGGGCTTCACCCCGCCGACGCCGAGCCCCTGCTTGCGGTCCTGGACCAGCTCAAGTCCTCCGGCAACTCGGTGTTCGTGGTGGAGCACAACATGGACATCGTCCGCCGCGCTGACTGGCTGGTGGATGTGGGTCCGCGCGCCGGTGAAGGCGGCGGCGACGTGCTCTACAGCGGACCCGTGGCCGGCCTCGCCGGGGTGGACGCGTCCGTTACCCGCCCGTTCCTGTTCCCGAACGGTTCGGCGGGCTCTGCCGGTAAGTCTGCGGGCACCACGGACGACGGCGGCGCGCGCGACGGTTCGGACGACGGCGGCGGTGCGGTTGGCAGTGCGGGTGGGGCGGTTGGCGGCAGCCGCCGCGAGGCCGCGGGCTGGCTGGAACTGCGGGACATCAGCCGGCACAACCTGCGCGAACTCGACGCCAATTTCCCGCTGGGCGTGCTGACCGCGGTCACCGGCGTCTCCGGCTCCGGCAAGTCCACACTGGTCAGCCAGGTTCTGGCCGAGGTGGTGGGCGCCCGGCTCCATCCGGACACTGCGGAGACCGGCTCGGGGGCGACGGCACCGGAGGACCTGGCGGCCGAGGCCGGCGAGACCGCCGGGCCGCTCAATGTCGGGCCGGTCAGCGGGCTGGACCAACTCGACCGGCTGGTCAAGGTGGATCAAAAGCCGATCGGCCGCACGCCGCGCTCCAACCTGGCCACGTACACCGGCCTGTTCGACGCGGTCCGCAAGGAGTTCGCGGCCACGGACGAGGCGAAGGCGCGGGGCTTCGGCGCCGGCCGTTTCTCCTTCAACGTGGCCGGCGGCCGCTGCGAGACCTGCCAGGGTGAGGGCTTCGTGGCCGTGGAGCTGCTCTTCCTGCCCGGCAGCTACGGCCCGTGCCCGGAATGCGACGGCTCGCGCTACAACCCCGAAACCCTTGAGGTTACATACAAGGGCAAGAACGTTGCGGAAGTGCTGGGCCTGACGGTCAACGCCGCGGCCGAGTTCCTGGAGGGCGTCCCGGCGGCGGCGCGCAGCCTGCAGACACTGCGCGAGGTGGGCCTGGGGTATCTCCGGCTCGGCCAGCCGGCCACCGAGCTCTCCGGCGGTGAGGCCCAGCGCATCAAACTCGCCACCGAACTGCAGCGCGCCCAGCGTGGCCACTCCCTCTACCTGCTGGACGAGCCCACCACGGGCCTGCACCCGGCCGACGTCGAACTCCTCATGGCGCAGTTGCACCGGCTCGTGGACGCCGGGAACACCGTCATTGTGGTGGAACACGACATGGATGTGGTGGCCGCCGCAGACTGGGTGATCGACCTCGGCCCGGCCGGCGGCGACGCCGGTGGCGAGATCGTGGCGACCGGGACCCCGGCCGCCGTCGCACGCTCCACAACAAGCCGGACCGCCCCGTACCTCGCGGCGATGCTCGAAGGTTGAGGTCCCGAACGTCGTCATGTCCGCAACAAACGCTAACGGCGGCGAAATGATAACCACAGCAGCGCTGAAAATAACGTCTTGATAACGGGCCGGGCCTGACTTAACCTAGTATCCATGCCCGGCCAACGGGTATTGCATGCCCGGTGCTACCACCACCAGATACTGCCCGACCGGTAGACACCGAATATGACCTCTATTGTCAGGGGCGGGCAGTGGCGCCATAACGTCCGGGGACGGACCGAGCGCTGGTGGCCCTCAGGAGCATCTGAACCATGAAGACATCAACCTACAGCACTGCCGCGCGCCGCGGCATCACCCTGGCGGCCGTCTCGATCGCAGGCGTCGCGTTGTCCGCGTCGGCCGCGAGCGCGGCCGTCCCGGCCACAGCCCCCGCCTCCACCTGGGATTCGCTGGCCCAATGCGAGAGTGGCGGCAATTGGTCCACTAACACGGGAAACGGCTACTCGGGCGGTCTGCAATTCAGTGCCAGCACGTGGGCGGCCCATGGCGGCACGGGGTCCGCGGCGACCGCCAGCCGTGAACAGCAGATCGCCGTCGCCCAGAAAGTGCAGGCCAGCCAGGGTTGGAGCGCGTGGCCAGCCTGCGCCGCGAAACTGGGACTGAGCGGTGGCGCGCCGGCTCCGCAGAAGGCGACCACGTCATGGCGGCCCGCCGCGGTTTCCACCCCCGCCACGGTGCCCGTCCGGCAGGCAGCTCCCCAGCCGGTCCCCCAGGCGGCCTTCTCGGCACCGCGGCACGTTGCTCCGGTAGCAGTGAGTGGGAAGACCTACACCATCCGGAGTGGCGAGACCCTCAGCACGATCGCCGGGAAACTCAACATCGCCGGAGGCTGGCGCTCGCTGGCGGACGCGAACACGTCGACCATCAGCAACCCCGACCTGGTGTTCCCGGGCCAGGTGTTGCAGCTTCCCGCCTAGGGCTGTCACAGCACTCCGTGAGAGCCGCTATCCCGTGACAGCCACCATCCCGTAACAGCACCATCCCCTGATAGCACTATCCCGTAACAGCACGACGCCGAAGCGATCCCGCAAGGGGACGCTCCGGCGTCGTGCTGCTTCAGCGGGCCGTTGCCCGGGTGAGCCTGTTGGCTCGGGTGCGCCGTGCCGGCTCAGGCGGCCTGCGGGATCTCCCGGATAATCCGGACTTTCCACGCGGCGTCGTCGCTCGTGTCCAGCAGGGCCACGGTACCCATGGCCAGGTGCAGGGCCACCCGCTTCGCGGCTAGAAGTTCAAGGTAGAGGCTCTCGTTCATCCGGGCCGGGGCGTCGATGACGTACTTCACGGCGTCGCGGACCTTGCGGTAGTTGGCGCTCCGCTCCCGGTGCAGGTGCAGTTCCAGCATCCGGCGCTGCTTGATCCGGGGCTCGTGACGGTTCAGCCAGGACACCGCGGTGTGGACGGCCACCACCAGCACGATGGAGACGACGTAGATCTCCCAGCCGCTCGAGAGCAGGAACATCGGCAGGTTGGCGATCGCCACCGCGGCGATGAACAGGCGCAGGGCCACCAGGCGGCGCATGGTCAGGGCCACGGCGGCCATGGCGGCGCGGAAGCCGTTCTGCTCCTTAAGGGCAGCGACAGGATCCAGCGTGAATTCTTCGAGCACCACAATCCCGTGGGCATCGGGGCTGAGCATTTGCCCGTACTTGGGCACGAACGGCGCCGGCGCAGCAGTTGCTGTGGGCGGTTCTGCTTTCAGTGGCTCTGCGGCTCGCGGCTCTGCTGATTTTGGCTCTGCTGTTGACGGCTCTGCTGTTATGGACATGGGCGTGTCTTCCGGGGCGACGGGAGTGGTTCATGTTATTTTAGCGGCTCATCAGAGTCCCTGTCTTCCCTGTTCCGTGATGTGAGCGCGCTCACCGGCGCAGCCCAGCAATTGGCGCATTTGGTCCGTGGCCTCAAACTGGAAAGATGCAGACTTTCCTCCCCTTCCCCGATTTCCAGCAGAGCGCCGCGGTTTTGGACCGCGAGCGGCTCGGCAAGCAGCGCGTTGAAGCCTTGCAGATCCTGCGTGCGCTGGTGATCCCGGAGTACGGCTGGCAGTCGCACCCGGCTATCCGGATGTGGATGGGGTATGTTCCCGCGCTGACCATGTACGGCCTGGCCATGGTGGATGAATGGACGGCCCGCGGCGGCGAGGACACCACCCGCGACAAGATCCTGGAGTTCGCCCCGCAGGCGGCCCACCCCGATTACGCCGCCAAGATCCCGATGCCGCCGTGGCTGGGCAATGCGGACTTGCACCTCAGCCACCGGTCCCGGCTGGTTGCCAAGGATCCGCGGTTCTACGCCAAGATGTTCCCGGGCACCGATCCGGACCTGGAGTACGTCTGGCCCGAGCCGAAGCACGAGCTCCTGCCGGAGGACCCTGCGGGAGAGCGCATGTGGGTGTTGCGCCTGCCGCTCGCCGGCACCGAGCCCGAGCAGCTCAAGACCGTCAGCCTGCCGCCCGTGGGACGCGCCAAGGCCGCGACGGATGACGACTACCAGTTCGTCTACGCGGATTCGGGCTCACGCCGCCCGTCCAAGGTGCGCAAGCTCCCGCCGAAGCAGCTGGTGAAGAAGCCCACCCGCAAGCGCCAGCAGCAGGAAGAGGCGTTCACCACCCTTCCCGGCAACTCCGTGGTGGCCATCCCGGTCAATGGCGGCACGTCCTTCGCGATCGGCAAGGTCCTGGGCCGTCCGATCACCGTGGACGGGCAGTTCGCCCGCAACTTCCAGGTCGACGAGATCGTGGATCGTTCGGCCTTCGATTACCCGGCGCTGCTGCAGGACCCGCGCGCCTTCTTCCCGATTCCGGCGAGGTAACCGAACGACGCCGGGCGGGCCGCCGTCCGTGCCGATTGCCGGCGTCGGGCGGTGTCGGGCGGCCCGACGGACTTCGACGGGCGGTTCAGCAGGTGACGGTTCGTACCAGCGGCGCTCCGGTCCACGAACCAACCTGCGCGGACAACGTAAAGGTGTACTTCCCTTTGCCGCCCCAGTTGGTCATAGATACTTGGCGACCGACGGTTATCGGGGTCAAAGTCGGCGATTCGCCGGGCAGCGTCAGTGCCGCTACGTAATTCGTTGCGCGGTCCACTAATCCAAACCCAGTGATAGTGATGGTCGCGCCCTTTCCAGCGTTCGTGCACTGCAGTGTGCCGTTGACGGATGCCGGGGCCGGGATCTGGTAGGTCCCAACGCTCATTGTTGCAGCGGTCTTGGCCGTAAACGCAGCACAGGCCAGCCCGGGAGCCCCCACCACCAAGGCCACGGCCACAGGGACCGCCAGCAGCCCGCGCCAATGTGCCAGCCGCGCGGGCGACACCCGCGGGGCTGCGGCAAAGGGCTGAGCGAGGTTCACTCGGGGCGCTTTCTGTTTCGGACGGTGATCTTACGGCTTCAACTCTGACAGCCGAGCTTCAACCCAGCGCCGGGTAAAACTTCAACATTTGCTCAAGAAAACCGTGTTAGCCTGAATCGCACTGTTGCGCCTGTGGCTTGTGTCACATCCCGTGACGCATGGCGTGGTTGCTGCACGCGGGTCGCTTGGTCTTAGAAGCTGGGGTTATGTTGAATTCACCGGGCAGTCAGCTACGCGCCGTGGTTGTAGATGATGACGTCGACGTTCGACTCCTCATCCGTCGGACACTTCAGTTGCAGGGTTTTGTCGTTTTTGAGGCCGGCTCCGGAACCGAAGCCCTCCTGAAGATCCAGGAACACCAGCCGGATCTTGTCACTCTGGATCTGGACCTGCCCGATTTGGACGGCGTGGAGGTGTGCCGCCGGCTGCGCAAATTCTCCGACGCCTACGTCGTCATGATCACGGCCCGCACGGACGAGATCGACGAGTTGATGGGACTGGAGATCGGCGCCGATGATTTCATCCGGAAGCCGTTCAGCCCGCGCTTGGTCCAGG
Organism: Arthrobacter sp. YAF34; assembly: GCF_052113245.1. Lineage (NCBI taxonomy): Bacteria > Bacillati > Actinomycetota > Actinomycetes > Micrococcales > Micrococcaceae > Arthrobacter > Arthrobacter sp. YAF34. The sequence goes on along the minus strand of NZ_JBFRCV010000005.1, from coordinate 215,511 downwards.
CCCGTGTGACGACGGTGATGCGGCGCCACCGGCCAACCCCTCAACGCCCCACGCCGCGGCGCCGCGCGACGGATTTCATGCCGGTCGCGCCCGGCAACTCATCGTCAGGGTCACCCGGATCAGCTAACGCGCTGCCGCATAATCAGCGTCGCCGGGCGGACGACGTTGTGCACGAAGCGGGTTACGCACCCTTCCCGCTGACCGCTCCCCCTCAGGCCGAGCCCCCACGACGCCGGGCGAGCGACGTCTCGCCCGTCTCGCCCGAGTCTGCCGACCCGCCGTTGCCCGAGGCCACCACCGCGGGCGGCGCCGGTATCCACTCCCTTGCCGACGGCGTCGTCCGGCACGGTCCGTTAGTTGTTGAGGCCGAAGGGCGGGCGGCGTCCATTGACGGCGTCGAACTGGAGCTGACGCGCACGGAATTTGACCTGCTGGAGGCCCTGGCCGGGGCGCCGAAGCGGGTGTGGACCCGCAGGGCCCTCTTGACCAAGGTGTGGGGCACCGAGTGGCCTATGGACGAGCATCTCGTGGAGGTGCATATCGGCAACCTGCGCAAGAAGCTCGGCGACAAAGGCCGCGAACCGCGGTTCATCCGCACGGTACGCGGCGTTGGCTACCGGATGGCGCCGGTGGAAGCGGCGAGCGATCTTGTCGACATGTCCAGCCTCCACGATCACGCCACCGCGGGTTAGCTCCTGAGTTTTTCCGGACCAACGCCCGGATCATCGTCCGCAGTTAGCTCGGCGAGCGCCCCGGAGACGGATTCCCTGGGCTTCCGCCAGATCGCCGTCAGCACGACGACGACCAGCAGGGCAGACGCGCCGTAGAGGAACACTGACTGGATCAACGGCTGACGCAGTGCCCTGATGACGTCGCCAAGATACGGCACCACACCCGCTTGCGTGTAGACGTAGTCCTCGGACAGCACGGCAGTCCAGGGATCTGCCCCTGCATTGGCGTCACCCTTGGTGGTCACGGACGTGGTGCCGGCGTCGTCGCGCTTGATACGGGCCACCCGGTGGGTCTCAATCCGGTGATCATCAATCGGGATGCTGTACGTAATAACGTCCCCAACCTTCAGTTCGGAGACCGGCGTTCGCACGCTGACCACCACGTCGCCCGGGTTGATTCCTGGCGACATGCTCCCCGTGAGCATGGTGGACGTCTGGTAGTTCAGGAAGCGCGGCCCGACGGCGAGAAAGAGGAATACCAGGGCAGCGACAATGAGGATGAGGGTGAAGATGGCTCGTCCGGCCGCGGCAGTAGCCTTGGACACCGGGCGCCCGCGGGCGGCGGGCGCCCGCACGGCTCGACGTCGTCCATGGCTGGCCCGGACGCCGTCGAATTTGGCCGAGCTGCGGGTTTGCACCTGATCCGTCGTGCTCACAACTGGTCGCTCCTGCCTATGAAGATGCTGCCGAAACCGTCAGGGACCCGGACTGGCCGTATGCCGACCGGTCCGGGTCCCTGTGAGGTGTGACTACTTGTTGGTGACGCCGCGGGTCACAGCGCTGAAAGCGAAGGAGACACCGTTGGTCAGGCCTTGGAAGTCGTCATTCGCGGTAGTCGGAAGCGACATCTTTACGCGAAGAAAGTCGGTCTTTCCAACGCTCGTGGATGTGAGGCCCGACAACGCCATGTTCTGTCCGATCACGGCGCGCTTGGCAAGGACGGCAGTGCCTTGTGCAGGCGTCCCCGCAGCACTGCAGGTGTATGGTCCGGTTCCGGACCCGGTCCACGCAACGGGGCAGGTGTCGATCTGCAACTGAAGGCCGTTGCTGAGGTCCGAGGTCAGGAGATTCGTGGAGGAGGCCGTGGTCGTGAGTGCGATCCCGGCCAAGTCGATGGTGCTCCCGTTAACCAGGTTGAGGGTTCGTTCCATGGTGTCACCCGGAATGACCTTTGCGGCCTGGACGCTGATCGTGCCGGCGTCGGCACCAGTCAGCACCACCCTGGCAGCGTCGACCGTGGTTGAAGCAGACGTGCTGGCGGTGAAGCCACCGTAGGTGCCCATGCCGGCCACGCCTGCAGCGGCGGCGAGGAGTGCAGCGGAGGCAAGGACCTTGCTGGACGTGGACTTGAGGCTGAGACCCATGAGATATCCGTTTCGTGGAGCCGGCCGTGGCCGAGCGAAGTAGTCGTATCCGCCAGCCCCCGGCTGACCCATACAACGATGCCCGGACACCTTCAAGGCAATGCTTCAGTGGGCTGCAAGATCACTTCAAGATTTGCTCAAGCCTGACCGTGGCGGCTCCCGAAGGCTGGCAGACTGGCCTTATGACTGTACTGCTGGCCGGTTGCGGCGATCTGGGCACCGAGGCCGGGCTGCGTTTCGCCGCGGCCGGCCACCGCGTGGTGGGGTGGCGCCGCTCGCCCGAGAAACTTCCGGCCGCCATCGAGGGGGTCGCCGCGGACCTGAGCTCGAGTGAACTGCCGCCCGTCCCGGCGGATACCACCGCCGTCGTGGTCGCGATTGCCGCGGATTCCCCTACAGAAGATGCTTACCGGGCCGCCTACGTGGATGGCCTCGCCCACGTGCTGGACGCGGTTCTGGCATCCGGGGCCGGCGTCCGCCGGATCTTGTTTGTCTCCTCGACCGCTGTTTACGGCGACGCCGGCGGCGGCTGGATCGATGAACGCACGACGCCGGAACCTGGCGGCTTCTCGGGCCGCATCATCCGCGAAGCCGAGGAACTCCTCTACAGCCGCCTGCGCGGCACCGGCATCACCCCGGTGGTGCTGCGACTCGGAGGGATCTACGGTCCGGGCCGGACCCGGCTGATCGACCAGGTCCGAGGCGGAACTGCGGTGATGCCGGCGTCGTCGCGCTTCACCAACCGCATCCACCGGGATGACGCCGCCGCTGCCATCGTCCACCTGTGCACCATGGACACGGTTCCCGGGCCCGTGTATCTGGGCGTCGACGACGAGCCGGCCGAGCTCGGCGACGTCCTGGGCTTCCTGGCCGCCGAGCTGGGGCTCCCCCAGCCGCCGTCGGAATCCGCCGGTGGGTCCGGGGACGGCACTGGCGCATCGACGTCGAACGGTGGCACTGGCGCGAATGGCGCGGCGCGCAGTGGCGAACCGTCCCGCGGCGGCAACAAGCGGGTCAGCAACGCGCTGCTCCGCAGCACCGGTTTCGAGTTTCACTACCCGAGTTTCCGCGAAGGCTACCGGGCCATCCTTGCCGGCGTCGGCGTCCGGCACCCCTAAGCCCAGCCGCGATGTTCACCGCCCACTTCTCTGAGGGGAACTATGGATTTTCAACACATTATTGAGTCGGTCGGCGGCTTCATGGACTTCGCCGGGGTGGCTGTCATGGTGATTGGCGCCCTCGTATCCATCCCCCTGGCGCTACGCGGATACCAGCCGGAACGCCTGCCAGCGGGCTCCGAGCCGCTGACGGTCTACCGCTCGTACCGGCAGCTGCTGGGCCGCTCCATCCTCCTTGGCCTGGAACTGCTGGTCGCGGCCGACATCATCCGGTCGGTCGCCGTCACACCGACCTTCGAGGGGGTCGGCGTGCTGGGCATCATTGTGCTCATCCGGACCTTCCTGAGCTTCTCGCTCGAGCTGGAAATCACGGGACGTTGGCCGTGGCAGACGCCGCGCGGGGGTCCCTCTAGTTCTTCCGTGACCGGCTGAAACCCCTTCCGGGCGGCGCGGCATCCCGCTAGGCTCGCGGGATGACAGAAGCAGCGCATTCTCTCGCCCCCAAGGCCACCGAACTGCTCCGGCTGCACCTGGCCCCGGAGATCCTCCAGGTCATCAACGTCTGGGACGCCGTCACCGCGAAAGTGGTTGCCGACGTGCCGGGGACGAAGGCGCTGGCTACAGCCAGCCACTCCATCGCCGCGTCCCGCGGCTATGACGACGGCGAGAACATCCCGGTGGATGACATGATCGCCGCCGTCGGCCTGATCGCTGCCGCCACTTCGCTGCCCGTCACCGCAGACCTTGAATCCGGCTACGGAAACCCCGGCGAGACGGTGCGCAAGGCGATCGGCGTCGGGATTGTCGGGGCCAACATCGAAGACCAGATGCGTCCACTCGCCGATGCCGTTGACCAGATGCGTGCCGCGACGCTCGCTGCCGAGGCCGAGGGCATCGATTTCGTCCTCAACGCGCGCACCGACGCTTTCCTCAAGGCAGGGAGCCGCGATCCCGCCGCAGTACGGGCCGAGGCAATCGAGCGCGGCCGCGCGTTCCTCGATGTAGGCGCCACCACCGTGTTCGTGCCGGGCCTGCTGGACGAAGCCACAGTCGCCGCGCTGGTGGAAGGAATCGGCTGGAACAAGGTGTCGGTCATCAACGTGCCAGGGTCGCTGGCCCCGGCCAAACTGCAGGAGCTGGGCGTGGCCCGTATCTCATACGGCCCGTGGACCCAGCGCGTAGCGCTGACGGCACTGGCCGAGGCGGCGGCGGAGCTGCTGGCCGGCGGTGCACTTCCAGACGGCACCAGGCCGCTGAACTAGTGCGCCACCCCTGACCCCGAGAGTCGCACCGCCTATGTAGACGGAGCGGTACCCCCCACCGAGAAGGGCACAAGCTCATGGGCCTGGATCCCTGGCCGGAAGCCCCGGACCTTCCGCAACCGATCATCATGGATCAGCACTGGACCGATGCCGTCTTCCTGCACTGGCGCATCCCTGAGCCGGTAGCGGCGTCGTTCATGCCGCCCGGCGTTGTCCCGGACAGCTTTGACGGATCCGCCTGGGTGGGGCTGATCGGTTTCCGGATGCTGGGCGCGGGTCTGGGCCGCGGACCGGCCGTCCCGTATTTCGGAAGCTTCAACGAAATCAATGTGCGCCTCTACTCCCGCGAGCCGGACGGCACCCGGGGCGTCGTGTTCCTGAGCCTTGATGCGTCCCGGCTGGCTGTTGTCCTCGCTGCCCGGGCTGCCGGGATCCCTTACGTCTGGTCGCACACCAGCTTCCTGCACGGGGAGACCTGGCGTTCCGCGGGACCGCGCGGTCCCGCGCCCGGTGTCGACCCGGTGGGTCCAGGCGCCGGCGTCCAACCGGTGGGCTCAGGCGCCATCCCCGCGGGGCCAGGCCCGGAGGTCGGGTACGCGGTGCGTCGGTTCCGGGGCGGAGCCCGGACCGACTTCGCCGTCGTCCCCGAGTTCGACGTCGAGGCGACCGACCCGTTATCAATCCACCTGACGGCCCGGTTCGGTCTGCATTCCCGGTTGAGGGGCAGGACCCTTTACATTCCCAATACTCATAGTGCGTGGCCGCTGTACGGGGCGCGGCTTACCCGACTTGAGGATCAACTTGTACGGGCTGCGGGAATCGACGTCACGGGACCGCCGGAATCTGTCGTTTTCTCCCCCGGTGTCCGCACGCAATTTGGCCGGCCACGCGTCCTAAACCACTCGACGTGAATGCGGCCTGATCGCTGGCCGACCAGTGCCCCGCGCCTGCCAGTGGTAAAGCGCGATGCCCGCTAAAACTGTCGGACCCCCCAACTAGATTTGAGTCATGGAAGCCGCCAGGGATTTCATTCCTTTCGAGGACGAGGGGCAGGGCGCGGACCGGGACGCGGTCCGGGCCCGGGAACTCGGGGTGGACGGCGCCCTGGCCGCGCTGCGCGCCGTGAGCGCGACGGTGGTGGAGGACGCGGCGTCCTGGGGCTTGGCGGCCGCGTCGGACTTCGCCGGCAACGTGGAGGAAATCTCCCGCACCGTGGAGTACTTGCAGGTCGTCGCGGCGTCCGCGGTGGACCGGGCCCGGAAACAGTCCGCGGCGGACCCCGGCAGGGCCGGCACCTCGTGGACCACCGGCTGGCGCGACGACGCCTCAGGGTCCGCGCCGGCATCCCCCGCGGCAGGCGCCGAGACCGTCACGGCCGCCGAGACCGGCATGGCCGGCCTGACAGGCGCGGCTGTGGCCCGGGAGGATGCTTCACCCGGTGCCGTGTTCCCCGCTGTAGCCGTCGAGACGCCCGTGGATGACGGGTACCGGAATACCGCAGAATTCCTGCGGGCACGGCTGCTGATCGGCGCGGCGGAGGTCGGGCGCCGGCTCGCCCTCGCCGAGCGTCTGCTGCCCCGGCAGGGGCTGGCCGGACGGCTGGTGACCGCCGTGCACGAGGAACTCGGCGCCGCCCTCGCCGCCGGCGAGATCGCGTCCCGGGCCGCGACGATCATCACCGCCGCACTGGACCGGGTCGGGCACGTCTGCGATGCGGAGGCCGCGGCCCGGATGGAACACGCCCTGACCCGCACGGCCGCCGAGAACGACCAGGACTTCCTGGCCCGGGTGGCCCGCGGCTGGACCGATGCCCTGGACCAGGACGGCGCCGAACCCTCCGAGGAGCTCCTGCGCCAGCTCCAGGGCGCCTTCATCCGCCGCCAGCGCCACGGCCTGCACCACCTCGAGATCTTCGCGACCACCGAGCAGTTCGAACACCTCCTCACCGTGATGAACACCGGCACCAACCCCCGCACCGGCACCACGGGCCCCGGCACTACAAACACGGACACGCCCCCGGCCACTTACGCGGCCGAGGACTCCGCCTCCGGCGAGGGTCCCGCGACGGGCGATGCGGCTGGGCGGGATTCCGCTGCGGGTGAGACTTCGGCTGCCGCCGGCACTCCCGGCTGGGGTTCCGCCGTCTTCGCTGCCACAGGCTGGAAAACCGCCCCCGTCGGCGCCTCCCCGGACGGGACGGTCAGCGCAGCCGGCGCGTCGGCCTGCGGATTTCAGGCTGGCGGCGTTTCGGACGATTTGGGCATCCCGGACACCGCCCCTGATCAGGCTGCCATGCCCGCCGCGGAGGACCGTCCCAGAATGCAGGACCGTCCCGCCCTCAAGGACCGTTCCACAATGGAGGACCGTCCCGGCGGGGAGGAGGACCCAGGTGCTGCGGGCCTGGACCTGCGTTCCCGGGCGCAGAAGCTGCTCGACGGCCTCGTCGGGGGCTGCAAGGTAGCCCTGGCCACCGGCGCCCTGCCCGTCGCAGGCGGTCTGCGCCCGCAGATCATGGTCACCATCGACTACCGGGACCTGCTGGCCCGGCTCGGCACCCCCGCCGAAGGCACCGCGGCTACAGAAGCAGCCGGTGGAGCCGGCTCGGACCTCACAACCCGAGCGGTGCAGGAGACCGGATCGCTGCTGTTCACCGGCCCGGTCACGGCCTCGACCGTGCGGAAAATCGCCTGCGACGCCGACATCATCCCCGTCCTGCTCGGCGGCGAAGGACGGATCCTGGACATCGGCCGGGCCTCCAGAATCTTCCCGCCACACCACCGCAAGGCCCTCATCGCCCGCGACCGCGGCTGCGCCTTCCCCGGCTGCACCATCCCGGCCACCTGGTGCGAGGCCCACCACATCACCTACTGGTCCCAAGGCGGAACCACCGGAACCGAAAACGGCGTGCTGCTCTGCTCCCACCACCACCACGTGATCCACAAGGAACACTGGACCATCCAGGTCAAACGCGGCATCCCCTGGTTCATCCCGCCACCCCACCTCGACCCCCGCCAGCGGCCCCGCCGCAACCACTACTTCAACCCCGCCAACCTCACCACCCCCGCATAACCACGCATAGTGACCCCCGCATGACCATGGCCCCCTAGCCGCAGCCATTTCTACGGCCGTCAGGCACCACGCGGCTCGGATCGGAGCGTCCACGCCACTCGCCCGTTCCGGCTATCCCCGGACGAACTAACCACGGACGGACAGTGAAGCTCGGAGCGTTTCTGGAACCAGTTATCTCGATGATGGAGATATTATTGCACTGTGAAGGATGCGATGCCTGAGGATCCAGACGGCCCTGCTGTCCCCGCACGTCCGAATGCCCAAGCGGAAGGGCCCGGGTCTAGAGAGACCGACCCACCGCCGCATGGCGCCGACATGAAGTCCGCGCACCTCACGGCCCCTCCTCTCGCGTCCCAAGGCCTCGACTCCGGGAGTGTCGAAGCGACGGGCCTCAAGCGAGGAGTCTTGAAATGGAGCGGCGCCGTCGTAGCGGCGGCGTTGATCGTCGTTCCGCTCTGGATGCTGTTGAGTAACCCGGCAGTACTCGGCGGCCACCCCGCGTTGCCGATCCTGCTCTTGGCGGCGGTCGCGTCCGGTCTCGCCTGGGCGCTGGTCCTGGCCAGACACTGGAATCTGACGAAAGACCGCAATCCGCTCCATCACGGGCAACAGGCAGACGGCATCTCGCCCGCGCAGCGGCACACCGGCGATGCGCCCTCCTCGCAGCGGCACCGCAGCAACCGAACCCGCGGAAGCGTCACATCGCGTTTCAAGTGGCGCCGCGGTAATGACCAACACAGCGGAGTGTCCCGCTGGAAGTTCGCGCGCGGGATCGCGGGCAGGCTCTTCGTTCTCGGATTCGTGGCCGTACTGGTGTGGCTCAACCCATTCCCCTACCAACCCGGAAACACCGCCGCATCCGCATCCACATCCAGCGTGACCACCACAGAAGACGCCACCTCGATCACGCTTGCTCCGGAGGGCAAAGCCACCACGGGGCTCGTCTTCTACCCCGGTGCCAAGGTCGATGCGCACGCCTACCAGGACGTCCTAAGACCACTTGCAGCCGCGGGCCATCTGGTCGTCATCTTGAAAGTGCCGCTGGGCATCCCCCTGCTGGAAACGGACCAGGCCCGCGCCGCCATGGACCGGCATCCTGAGATCGGCTCGTGGGCCGTCGGCGGCCATTCGCTGGGCGGCGTGAGCGCCTCGGCCTTCGTGGCTTCCAACCCCGACGTCTCCGGGCTGCTGCTGTTTGCCTCGTACCCGGCGGAGAACATGGCGGACGCCCAGGGGCTCTCGGTGCTGTCCATCTCCGGCTCAAACGATGGCCTGAGCACCCCGGACAAGATCGCCGCGTCGAAGCCCCTGCTCCCGCCGACCACCAGGTACGCAACGGTTGTGGGCGGCGTGCACGCGTTCTTCGGCGACTACGGCGAGCAGCCCGGGGATGGCGAGCCCGGCATCAGCCGGGAGGACGCGCAGCAGCAGATCGTCACTGAATCGCTCCGCTTCATGGACCAACTCCAGGTTGCCGGCTGACAATTGAGCTCAACAGCATCGTCCGCTGAACGCCCCGCCCGCTACCGGCCCGCGGCGTAGCCTTGCGCACCCCGCGGATTCGCGGCCGCCTGCAGGACCCCGGTTTCGGGATCCCGTACGACGGCGGACAGCCGACCCAGCGTCCAGTCGCGGGCCCGGGTGACAACGTGACCCCGCCGCTCAAGGCCCTCGATCACGTCCTCCCCCAACCGGTCCTCCACGACGGCGCCCCCAGGCTCCCACGTGCGCGGCCAGAAAGACCCGGGCATCGACGTCGTATGGAAGGTCGGCGCGTCGATTGCCTGCTGCGGCGAGTAGCCGCCCACGATGGTCCGCAGGAGGTAGGGCAGCTGCCATTGGTCCTGCTGGTCGCCGCCGGGCGAACCCAGCGCCGTCACGGCCCGCCCGCCGCGCAGCACCAGGGTAGGCGTCAACGTGGTGCGCGGGCGCTTGCCGGGCGTCAGCGTGGAGGGCGTGCCGGGTTCCAGCCAGGTCATCTGCAGCCGGGTGCCCAGGCAGAAGCCCAGCTCCGGGATCGCGGGCGAGGACTGCAGCCAGCCGCCCGAGGGCGTAGCGGAGACCATGTTGCCCCACCGGTCCACGACGTCGATATGACAGGTATCGCCGCGGGTTTCCCCCGTCGGCGCCACGGTCGGTTCCCCGACGCCCAATCCGGCCACGGGGGCGTTGCCCGGTAGCGCCGGCGGTTCGTAGTTAGTGCGCAGCGGCGGCAGATGCGGGTGGCGGCCAGGCACGGTACCGGGACGGAAGGCATGGGAAGCCAGGTCCGTGATCAGGGCCCGGCGGCTGGCGCAGTAGTCAGCGGACAGCAGGTAGGCCAGCGGCACCTCGGTGTCGCCGTAGAACGCCTCGCGGTCCGCCAGCGCCAGCTTTTGTGCCTCCAGGATCGTGTGGGCGCCCAGCTCAGTCGACGGATCAAGGTAGCGGTCCTCGAAGCCAGCTAGGATCGCAAGCGTTTGCAGCAGCGCCGGCCCCTGGCCCCAGGGTCCGGTCTTGGCGATCGTGTGGCCGCGGAACTCCACGGTGGCGGCGGCCTCATACCCTGCTTCGAATTCCGCCAGGTCCGCCAGGGCAAGCACCCCGCGGTGATCCGTGCCCGAGGAATGCCGGTGCGGTGCCTGGACCGATTCCACCATGGCCCTGGCCACGAAACCCTCGCGCCACTCGCGCCGGGCCGCATCGATCCTGTCTTCGCGGGACGAGGTACCCCGGGACAGCGCGGACCCGGCGTCGACAAGCCGTTGCAGCGTCCGGGCGTAGGCCGGGTTGCGGACCACTTCGCCCTCGGCCGGGATTCGGCCGCCGGGCATCCACAGCTCGGCTGATGTGGGCCAATGCGCCTGGAAGAGGGCGGACACGGCCGCGATGGTGGTTCCGACCCGGCCCAGCATCGGGTGGCCGTCCCGCGCGTAGCCGATCGCGAATTCCAGCACCGCGCCCAGTTCCCACGTTCCGTGGTCGCGCAGCAGCAGGAACCAGGCGTCGACGGCGGCGGGCACCGCCGCGGCCAGGGCACCGGAGCCCGGCACGAGGTCCAGCCCTTCGGCCACGTAGTGCTCCACGGTGGCCCCGGCGGGCGCCGGCCCCTGGCCCATCAGGACCACCGGCCGGTCCGGTTCGTCGGCCGTGACGAAGATCCCGGTCATGTCACCGCCGGGGCCGTTGAGGTGCGGCTCCACGACATGGAGCACGAACGCTCCGGCCACTGCGGCGTCAAAAGCGTTTCCGCCGCGTTCCAGCACGGCCTGGGCGGCCGCCGTCGGGAGCCAATGCGTGGACGCGCTCATCCCGAAAGTGCCTTGCAACGTGGGGCGGGTGGTGAACGCCTCGGGGCGGGTGAAAGGCACCCGTCCCGAGGCCGGGCGGTCGCTGAGGACTTCTGTAACCCCGGTGTCAGCCAAACAGCGCCGCCACGTGGGTGAGCGTCTCGTAGACGCCGTACACGAGCGGAACTCCAACGAGGCCCCACGCGATAATCAATTTTCCGGTGGACGGTGTCACCGGCGTCTGTGCAGTGCTCATCTCAGGCCTCCATGGCGGGTTCTTCGGACCGGACTCGGCCGGAACGGGGTTCGTGGAAGCGCGCCTCCACCGGCGAGACCAGCAGGTTCGCCACGAAGCCGATCACCAACAGCCCCACCATGGTCAGCAGGGCGGGCTGGTAGGACGCGGCATTCAGGGCGCCGGGCTTACCCTGCGCATCCAGGAAGGCATTGACGATCAACGGCCCGGCAACGCCCGCCGCGGACCAGGCCGTCAGGAGACGGCCGTGGATGGCGCCGACCTGGAAGGTGCCGAAGAGGTCGCGCAGGTAGGCGGGGGCAGTCGCGAACCCGCCGCCGTAGAAGGAAATGATGACAAACGCGAGGGCCACGTAGAGCACGGTGGACGTCGAGCCGGCCAGCGCAAGGACGGTGTAGAGCAGCGCGCCGACGCCGAGGTACACCATGTAGATGCGCTTGCGGCCGGTGGCATCCGAGGTGGCGGACCAGGCGAACCGGCCGGACATGTTGCCGATGGACAGCAGCCCCACGAAGCCGGCGGCCACAGCGGCGCTGACCAGGGAGGTGCCGTCAGGCTGGCGGAAGAAGTCCTGGATCATCGGCGCGGCCTGTTCCAGGATGCCGATGCCCGCCGTGACGTTGCAGAACAAGGCGATCCACACGAGCCAGAACTGCCTGGTCTTGACCGCGTTCCGGGCGGAGACGTTCTCCGTGGTGACCAGCGCGGCGGCCTTGACCTTCGCGGGGTCGAAACCTGCCGGCGCCCAGCCCTCGGCCGGGACCTTGATGGTGAAGGCGCCGAACATCATGTAGGCCAGATAAACGACGGCGAGGGTCAGGAAGAGCTTGCCCACCGAATCGCCGCTGGCAACCCAGCCCTTGGCGCCGGAGTTGGGGTCGTACATCTTGAGCAGCGCCGTGGAGACGGGGCTGGCGATCAGGGCGCCGCCGCCGAATCCCATGATGGCCATGCCGGTGGCGAGTCCGGGCCGGTCGGGAAACCATTTGATCAGGGTGGACACCGGCGAAATGTAGCCGATTCCCAGCCCGATGCCGCCGACGACGCCGTAGCCGAGGTAGACGAGCCAGAGCTGGCCGCTGAAGATGCCCAGGGACCCGATCAGGAAGCCGCTGGCCCAGAAGACGGCGGAGGTGAACATCGCCTTGCGCGGCCCGTTCCTGTCCACCCACGTGCCCATGATGGCGGCCGAGAGGCCGAGCATCACGATCGCGATGGAGAAGATCACGCCGATCTCGGTCAGGCTGGCGCCAAAGTGCTTCACCAGCGCCGTCTTGTAAACGCTCGTCGCATACGCCTGGCCGATGCACAGGTGCACGGCGAGCGCCGCAGGCGGCACGAGCCACCGGTTGAATCCCGGCGGGGCAATAGTTCGTTCGCGGTCCAGCCAGCCCATACATGCTCCTCTGCTCGTCAACGACACCGGTGTCCAGCACTTTCAGGCGAAGGTCACGCGGTGGAGACCGTTGCCTCCGGCAATCATGGTGCAGATGATAAGCAAACGTCGTATTTATGCGCCGAGCGGCAGCTGTGTCGCGATGAACGGTGGAAGCGGTGCTACTTCCCCAGGCCAGCCTGCCGGAGCGCCTCGGCCATCGCGGTGTTGGCCGGAGCCGGACTGTTCCGCGGCTGGGGCGTGGTCCGCGGCTGGGGCGCAGACCGTTGCGGCTGGGGCTGCCGTCCAGCCTGACGCGGGGCCGCCGTCGTGGGCGCGCCCGGCCGGTCACCCGACCGGCCACGGGACGACGGCGCGCTGCCGCCGGAAGCTGCCGGTTCGTCGTCGAGCCTGAGCGTGAGCGAAATCCGCTTCCGCTCCGGATCCGCCTCGAGCACCTTGACCCGGACTACCTGCCCGGACTTCACCACCTCGCGCGGATCGGAAACGAACCGGTTGGCGAGCGCGGACACGTGCACCAGCCCGTCTTGGTGCACCCCGATGTCCACGAATGCGCCGAATGCCGCCACGTTGGTCACGGTACCCTCCAGCACCATGCCCGGTTTGAGGTCGGAGATCTTCTCGATCCCTTCCGAGAACGCGGCCGCCGCGAAGGCCGGACGGGGGTCCCGGCCCGGCTTCTCCAGCTCGGCGATGATGTCCTGCACCGTGGGCAGGCCGAAGGAGCCGTCCACGAAGTCCCGCGGATTCAGCGCCGCATAGCTTCCCGCCGCCGGCACTTTCCCGGCGGCCGCCTTGATTTTCCGCGCCACCGGGTAGGCCTCGGGGTGCACGCTGGAGGCGTCCAGCGGTTCCGCTCCCCCGGTGATCCGCAGGAAGCCCGCGCACTGCTCAAACGCTTTGGCGCCGAGCCGCGGGACCTTTTTCAGTTCCCTGCGCTTGGTGAACGGGCCGTGCTCGTTCCGGTAGGCCACGATGTTCTCGCTCAGCAGCGGCCCGACGCCGGCCACCCGGCTCAGCAGGGCGGGTGAGGCGGTGTTAACGTCCACGCCCACCGCATTCACACAGTCCTCGACCACCGCGTCCAGGCTGCGGTCCAGCTTCGCGGCGGTGACGTCGTGCTGATACTGCCCGACGCCGATTGACTTCGGCTCGATCTTCACGAGCTCCGCGAGCGGGTCCTGCAGCCTCCGGGCAATCGAGACGGCACCGCGCAGGGACACGTCCATGCCCGGCAGCTCGGCCGCGGCGAGCGCCGAGGCCGAATAGACGGACGCTCCGGCCTCGGACACCACGATCTTCTGCGGTTTGATTTCCGACCCCGTGGCTAGCTGTTTCAACAGGTCCCCGGCCAACTTGTCCGTCTCCCTCGACGCCGTGCCGTTGCCGATCGCGACGAGTTCGACGCCGTGCTTCCTGGCCAGGCCCACAAGGGTCCGCAGCGCCTCGTCCCATTTCCGGGCCGGGGCGTGCGGGTAGACGGTGTCCGTGGCAACCACCTTGCCGGTGCCGTCCACCACCGCGACCTTCACGCCGGTCCGCAGCCCCGGGTCCAGGCCCAGGGTGGCGCGGTTCCCGGCAGGCGCGGCGAGCAGCACGTCGCGCAGGTTGGCGGCGAACACGCGCACGGCCTCATCTTCGGCTGCGGCAAACATCCGGCTGCGCAGGTCTGCCGTCAGCCGTGCCAGCACCCGTGAGCGCCACGCCGTCTGGGCGGTCTGCAGCAGCCAGCCATCGGCGGGCCGGCCGCGGTCGGCAACCCCGAGGTACCTGGCCACGGCCGCCTCGTAACGGCCGCGCGCGGCGGTGAGGGCGGCGTCGTCGTTCGGGTCAGCCTCGGCGAGGTCCAGTTCCAGCACCCCGTCCTTTTCGCCGCGCAGCAGGGCCAGGACGCGGTGCGACGGCATCCCGGACGGCTGCTGGGAGAACTCGAAGTAGTCCTTGAACTTCTGCCCTTCGGCGTCCTTGCCCTTCTTGACCCGGGACACCATCCGGCCCTGTGTCCAGAGCCGTTCCCGCAGCGTCGCCGCCAGGTCGGCGTCCTGCGCGACGCGCTCCACCAGGATGGCCCGGGCGCCGGCGAGCGCCGCGGCGGCATCCCCGATCGCATGTTCGGCGTTGAGATATTTGGCGGCCTCGCGCTCCGGGTCCAGCTCCGGGCGCTTCAGCAGCGCGTCGGCGAGCGGTTCCAGGCCGGCCTCGCGGGCGATCTGCGCCTTGGTGCGCCGCTTCGTCTTGAACGGGAGGTAGATGTCCTCGAGCCGCGACTTCGTGTCGGCCCCGACGACGGCGGCCTGCAGTTCCGGGGTCAGCGCACCCTGCGCGGCGATCGCCTCTAGGATGGTCCGACGCCGGTCCTCGAGTTCGCGCAGGTACCGCAGCCGCTCCTCGAGGTCGCGCAGCTGGGTGTCATCCAGCGTCCCGGTGGCTTCCTTGCGGTACCGGGCGATGAAGGGCACGGTGGATCCGGCGTCGAGCAGGTCCACGGCGGCCTTCACCTGCCAGGCCTGCACCCCGAGTTCGGCCGCGATCTGGGCGGCGATGCCGGATTCCTGGGTCTGGGGGGACGTGGCCTTAGGCGACGGACTGGAGGCGGGTGAGGCGGGACGCTGCGGGAGTTGAGTCACCCTGTCCATTTTGCCTTACCCGCGTCCACGGCCTGGTTAGACCGGAGGGGGTAGTGGCTCCTCGACGTCCTGAACAACCTCATTGTGGCGCAGGAGCCAGGGCTTGAACGGCGGATCAAAGCGGGCGAATCGTGGCGGCCCCACGGCTGTTAGCCCGGCCACCACCAGGGCAGCCTTGAGGCCGTTGTTGTGCCGTTCAAAAGCAGCTTCCGAGCCGCTGCCCGTGAACCGGAGGGCCGCGGCCAGGGACCCGGTGATGTCCCGGACTTTGACGTCGGAGTTCGCCGGGACCGGCGCCGTCGCCGCCGTCAACCCGGCGGGGAGCACGAAGGCAACCACAAAATCAGCGGGCTTGTCGCTTCCCGGCAGCGGACCGCTCTGCAGCACCGGGGCGGTCATCGCCAGCTTCTGTTGGGCGGTGTTGCTGCCAGTGATGTAGTTGAACAGATGCCGGAAGGCAGCGTTCCCGGCCCGATCAAACGTCGCGTTGACCTGTATTTCGGCCACAGCATGCGGGGGATACCGGCGCAGCTCGAAGTGCGCGTAGCGCCGGACCAGCTCATAGGGTTGCTGTTCTGTCATGGTTCTCAGACCCTACGCCGATCCTGCGACAGGAGACAGGGGTACCTCGCCTCTTCACAGGTTTCTGGTGGCTGGCAGCGGAGGTCCCTGCTCGGGCTTCCTGCTTCCTTGTCGGGGGTCTTTGATAGCTTGAACAACAGAGGGCGGGACTCGGTTCATGCCGGATCTCATCAAGTGCAAGGCTTAATCAGACGAGGGCCATCCATCAGAGCGCAGCAACAACGGGGGCACAGTGTTTTTCCTTGAACCTGAGGTGCCGGGGTCATCACCGGACCTGGTCTATTCCGCGAGCGATCTTGTGGTGGCCGCTAGCTGTGAGTTCCAGCTGCTCCGGAAGCTCGACGAGAAGCTGGGCCGTGCCCCCAGAGCTGTCTTCGACGAGGACGAGATGCTCCAGCATGCCGCCGTGCTGGGTGACCGCCACGAGCGCAAAGTCCTCGACCGTTTCATCGAGGACTTCGGCCACTGGGATCCCGCCGCCGGACGCGGCGTGTACGACGTCGTACCTGCGGACACCATGGACCGCGCCACCCTGTCCGCTAAGCATGCTGAGTCCATTGAGGCGCTGCGGGCGGGCGCCGACGTCGTGTTCCAGGCGGCCTTCTTCGACGGCCGGTTCCATGGCCGGTCGGACTTCCTGGTGCGGGAGCCGGACGGAAGCTACGCCGTCTTCGACACCAAACTGGCACGCCACGCCAAGGTGACGGCCCTGCTCCAGCTGGCGGCCTACGGGGACCAACTCATGAAGGCCGGGATCCCTGTGGATCCGGCGGTGACACTCGTTCTGGGCGCTACTGTCCAGTTGGCCGACGGCGGCTTCGACTACGTCCGCAGCCACCACAAACTTGCGGAGATCCTCCCGGTCTTCCGCGAACGCAGGGACCGCTTCCTCGGGCTGACCGCCGCGCACATCGCACAACCGGGAACCGTGACCTGGGGTGCGCGCGGGCTCACCGCCTGTGGCCGCTGCGACTACTGCCAGGAGCAGGTCAAGGCCACCGATGATTTGCTCCTCGTGGCGCGGATGAACTCCGTTCAGCGCAAGAACCTCCACGAACGCGGCATCTATACCGTCGCCGGCCTGGCACAAGCGCGTCTGGCCAACCCCAGTCCCCCGCTCCAGCGCCTGCAGGAACAGGCCCGGATGCAGAGCCGTACCGGCACTGCCGACGGCGAAGTCTGGTACCTCAAGGACGGCGAAGAGCACAGTATCCGTTACGGCGTCCTGCCCGGGAATACGCTGGCCGAGCTGCCCGCCCCGAGTTCGGGCGATATTTTCTTCGACTTCGAGGGCGATCCGTTGTGGCAGGAAAGCGCCACGGGGGTCTGGGGGCTGGAGTACCTGTTCGGCGTGATCGAAGCACCCACCGGGCCCGGCAAGCCCGGGGTTTTCCGGCCATTCTGGGCCCACACCCGGGAGGCGGAGAAGCAGGCGTTCCTCGACTTTCTGGACTACGTGGAGAAGCGCCGGCGGGACCACCCGGACATGCACGTCTACCACTACGCCGCCTATGAGAAGACGGCGCTCCGGAAGCTCTCGGTGATGCACGTAGCCGGCGAGGACATCGTGGACGAGTGGCTCCGTGAGGGACTGCTGGTGGACCTGTACCAAACGGTCCGGAACAGCATCCGAATCTCCGAAAATTCCTACAGCATCAAGAAGCTCGAGCCGCTCTACATGGGCACGAACCTGCGCTCCGGCGATGTGAAGGACGCTGGGGCCTCCGTGGTTGCCTACGCCCACTACTGCGATGCGCGCGACGCCGGCCGGCTCGAGGAGGCGGCTGCGATCCTCGCCGGGATCTCCGACTACAACGAATACGACTGCCTCTCGACCTTGGAGCTGCGGAACTGGCTGCTCGGTCTGGCCAGGGAACGCGGGATCAAGCCGGGCGGGGCCGCGTCAGACGGCGCCGCGGCTTCCGGCGCCGCGGCTTCCGGCGTTGACATGGGCGGCGATGTCGGCCCCGACGGCGGGCCGCCGGGAGTTGACGCTGCGCTTGGCACCGCCGAGCTGGCGCTGATGGAGTTCGCTGAGCCGGGGAGCGGCTTAACCGAGGACGACCGGAAGGCGGTTGCCATGCTGGCCGCGGCTGTGAGCTACCACCGTCGGGAGCGCAAGTCATTCTGGTGGGCGCACTTCGACCGGTGTGAGCACGGTCCGGACACGCACGAGCGGGACAGGAACGTTTTCCTCGTCGAGTCCGCTGAGATCCTCGACGACTGGCAGCAGACGGGGAACAAACTTCCGGAGCGGCGGGTCAAGCTGACCGGGACGGTGAGTCCCGGGTCGGACCTCCGTGAGGGCAGCAAGTGGTTCCGCATGTACGAGCTTCCGCTTCCCGCCGGATTGGAAGGTACCGGCAAGGACGGAACCGGACGGGGCGGATGGTTCGGCACCGAGGTCGTGGAGCTGGGGCACGAGGACGGCAAGGACACCGTCATCATCCGGGACCGGCTGCACCGGAAGATACCGCCCCACAACGACCTTCCCATTGCTTTGACGGAGGACCAGCCACTCGCCACCAGGAGCCTTGAGCAGGCACTCGCAACCCTCGCTGACACGGCGGTCGCTGGCCTGGGGTCTGGATCGCTCCCCTGCCATCCTGCGCTTGACCTTGTCCGGCGCCTGCCGCCGAGGCTGACCGCTGGAGCACCGCTGCCAGCACCCGGCGAAGGCCCCGACCGCTTCATTGACGCAATCACGGCGGCGGTGCTGGCCCTGGATCACTCCTACCTGGCCGTGCAGGGTCCACCCGGGACAGGCAAGACCCACGTGGGTTCCCACGTCATCGCCCGACTGGTGGAGCGCGGCTGGAAAGTCTGTGTGGTCGGCCAGTCCCACGCGGTGGTGGAGAACCTGTTGAAGACCGCCGTCACCAAGGCCGGGGTCGACCCGTCGCTGGTAGCCAAGGACGTGAAGCACAACGATGCCTTGCCGTGGGCCCGGCGCACCGGCAAGGACGTTGCGGAGCTGCTGGGTGCCCCCGGAGGCGCCCTGATCGGCGGCACGGCGTGGACGATGACCGGCGCCACCGTCCCGGCCGGCTCATTGGATCTCCTGGTGATCGACGAGGCCGGCCAGTTCTCGCTGGCCAACACGCTCGCGGTGGCGCAGGCCAGCAGCCGCCTGCTGCTGCTCGGCGACCCGCAGCAGCTGCCGCAGGTCAGCCAGGGCAAACACCCCGAGCCGGTCGACGAGTCGGCCCTGGGCTGGATTTCCGCCGGCCACGCCACGCTTCCGCCCGAGCTCGGCTACTTCCTTGCCGATTCATGGCGGATGAACTCCGAGCTGTGCCTGGCCGTCTCGGAGTTGTCCTACGAGGGCCGGTTGCGTTCCGCCCCTTCCGCCGATCTGCGCCGTCTGGAGGGCGTTCCCTCCGGGATCGAAACCGTCATGGTGCCGCACAGCGGGAACACGACGTCGTCGCCCGAGGAAGCTGCCGAGGTCGTCCGCCAGGTGCGGCGCCATCTGGGTCTGAGCTGGCATTCCGAGCAGGGCACCCGGCCGCTGAACGCCGCTGACATCCTGGTGGTGGCGGCCTACAACGCCCAGGTCAACCTCATCCGCGATGCTTTGGACGCCGCGAATCTCTCCGGCGTGCGGGTGGGGACCGTGGATAAGTTCCAGGGCCAGGAGGCTGCAGTGGTGCTCGTGTCCATGGCGTGTTCTGCGGTGGTGGAAGCCCCGCGGGGCATGGAGTTCCTGCTCTCACGCAACCGGATCAACGTGGCGGTGTCCCGCGGCCAGTGGCGCGCCGTCGTGGTCCGGGCCCCCGAACTGACCAACTACCTCCCCGCCCACCCCGAGGGTCTGGAACAACTGGGCGGGTTCATCGGCTTGTGCCAGAGGTCGGTCCGCGCGTAGCCCCAGGGGGGACATGCCCGTTCTGTGCTCCTAGCCCAGGAGGACATGCTCATTCTGTGCTCCTGGCCCAGGAGGACATGCCCATTCTTTGGCTTCGCCAATGGACACTGCGGCATCATGCCCATTGCTTGCGGTCAGGGCTGAGCATGTCCACTCTTGGCCATCCACGCCCCGGGAACATGCTCATTCCTTGCCCCTAGCTCAGGAGGACATGCCCATTTTTCGTTCCTAGCTCAGGAGGACATGCCCATTCTTGGGCCTGGCCGGGGGACACCGCGGCACTATGTCCATCCCTTGCAGTCTGGGCTGAGCATGTCCACTCTTGGCCATCCGCGCCCGGGAACATGCCCATTCTTCGCTCCTAACCAGGGGAACATGCTCATTCCTTAGCTTGACCAAGGGACCCAGCACTTCGCGCCGCGAGCAGCAGTGCCTCGTCGAGCACACGCCCGAAGTTCGCTGGGTCGTGCGCGAACCGGCCCAGGAACAGGCCCGAGACACCCTCGAGTGTGGGCAGCAGCCCGGGTTTGGCCGAACCGCCATAGATGATCGGCAGCTCCGGCGTCCCGGCCGAGGCGAGGCGGCCGCGGAGCCCACGGACGACGTCGGACACGTAGACTGCGTCCGCAGGCTCGGCCGCCCCAATGGCCCAGACCGGTTCGTAGGCCACCGCCAAACGGCCGGCGAGACTCCAGTCGGCGTCGACGGCCGATTCGATCTGGCGGTACACATAGTCCGCAGCCGCGTCAGGCTCCCCGCGCTCAGTCTCCCCCACACAGAGCAACGGGGTGATCCCGGCGTCATCCGCCGCGCGGGTCTTGAGTGCCACCATGGCGTCGTCCTCGCCAAAGTGGCGGCGGCGTTCGGCGTGGCCGATTTCCACCAGCCGGACGCCGAGTTCCGCGAGCATGGACGGCGCCACCTCCCCGGTCCACGCGCCGTCGGCCCAGCCGCAATTCTGGGCGCCGAGCAGCAGCGGCGACCCGGTCACCAGGCGCGCTGCCGCGGGCAGGACAGGAAACGATGGAATGACAAACGGGACAACCCGCCCGGCCGCGAGGGCCGGACGGGTGTCCACTTCGTGCCGCAGCCGCTCCAGCCAGTCCAGACTGTCCCGGTAGCCCAGGTACATCTTGGTGCTGACACCGACCATGATCCGCGGGGGGGTGGTCAGGCTGCTGGGGGTCTGCTGCATTACGGTGCTTTCTGTTTGATACAGGAATCAGGTGAGCTGATCCGAAGGTACGGTTACTGTTCCAGCAGCTCGTCGGCCTTGTTCCTGAACCTTCTGGTCGCGAACATCATTGCCGCGGCCAGGAACGGGAGCACGCCCAAGGCGTAGACACCCATCGTTCCGGTGTCGGACGCCGTCATTTGGTTGACAGAGGTCCGCAGGATCGGCGCGACGAAGCCGCCCAGGTTGCCGAGCGAGTTGATCAGGCCGATGCCCGCGGCTGCGGCCGTACCGGTCAGGAACGCCGTCGGGTAGGACCAGGCGATGGGTCCGATGGAGAGGAAGCTGCAGACGGCGAGGCTGATGAAGATGATGCCCAGGGCCGGAAGGTGGTTGGCGCCGGCCCAGGCCGAGCCGAAGATGCACAGGCCGGTGGAGATGAAGAGCCCGGTGCCCCAGACCCGGCGGCGGATCACGGTGTTGGCCGCCTTGCCAATGAAGTAGCAGGCGAAGATGCCGAAGAACCACGGGATGGCCGCCAGGAGTCCGACGGCGAGGCCCACCTTCTGCCCCGTCAGCTGCGCCACCTGCTGCGGCAGGTAGAACGTGACGCCGTAGACGGCGACCTGCAGGCAGAAGTAGATGACCGTGAAGTACCAAACCTTGCCGTTCTTCATGGCGGCCAGCACACCCCGGGGACCGGTCTCTTCCTTGACGGTATCCTCCAGTTCCATGACGTCCAGGAGCGCAGCCTTCTCGTCCTTTTCCAAGAACTTCGCGTCCTGCGGGCTGTTGATCAGGAAGAAGTACGCCGCGACGCCGGCCAGGACAGCCAGCAGGCCTTCGACGAAGAACATGACCTGCCAGCCCTGGACGCCGGGAACCTGGTCGCCGATGTTGATCAGCCAGCCCGAAAGCGGCGCGCCCATCATCTGGGAAAAGGGCTGCGCCAGGTAGAAGATCGCGAACATCTTGACCCGGACCTTGTTGGGGAACCACGCGGCCAGGAACATGATGACGCCCGGGAAGAGACCGGCCTCGGTCACGCCCAGCAGGAAGCGCAGGATGATGAAGGAGGTCTCGCCCTGCACAAACGCGAAGCAGGCGGAGACGATCCCCCAGGTGATGGCGATGCGGGCCAGCCACACCTTGGCGCCGAATTTCGTCAGGAGCAGGTTGCTCGGGATCTCGAACAGGGCGTAGCCGATGAAGAAAATCCCGGCCCCCAGGGCGAAGGCGCCGGCACTAATGCCCTTGTCCACGCCCAGCGCCGCCTCGGAAAAACCCACGTTGGTGCGGTCCAGGAAGGCCACCACGTACAGGATGACGAGCATCGGCATGAGCCGCCGGGAAGCCTTGGAGATGGCCGATTTCAGGACCGGCGTCTCCAGGAGCTCCCTGGTGGTTGGTGTTGCTACGGACATCAAAACTCCTCATTGAGTGAATCAGATTGAGTAGATCAGGAAGGTAGAACAGGTGAAACAGTGGGCGCGAACCGCCGGTGTGGAACGCCTGCTATCGCGAGAAGGCGATGATCAGCACCCCGGCCAGGCAGGCCAGGATCCCGACGGCGAGGTAGACCTTCCGGCCTTTGCTCCAGGATGTGAATCCAGTGCCGGCGGAGGTGGGGCTGTGATTGGCCATGGGGGCTTCTTCCCTAGTGCATGTAGAGTCCGCCGTCCACATTCAGCGTCTGGCCGGAGATGTACCCGGCGTCCTCGCTGATGAGGAAGGCGATGGCGGCGGCGACGTCCCGGGTGGAACCCACGCGGTTGACAACGAGGTCTTGGGTCAGCTCGTCCTTGCGTTCCTCGCTGAGGGTTCCGCCCATGATGTCCGTGTCGATGGGGCCCGGAGAGATGGCGTTGACCGTGATGTCGTAGGGGCCCAGTTCCCGGGCGGTGGACCGGGTCAGGCCGATCACCCCTGCTTTGGCCACCGAGTACGGCGTCTTGGAGAAGGTGCCGCCGCCGCGCTGGGCGGAGACGGAGGAGATGTTGACGATCCGGCCGATGCCGTTCTTGACCATGGATTCGGCCACGCGGCGGGTGGCGTAGTGGACGCCGTTGAGGTTGATGCTCAGCACCCGGTCCCATTCGGCGGCGTCGAGTTCGAGGTACGGGACCGGCGAGCTGACGCCGGCCACGTTGGCGAGTGCCACAATCTGCGGCAGTTCGGCTTCGATTTCGTTAATGGCGGCACGCACGGATGCCTCGTCGCCGATATTGGCGCCCGCGCCGTAGGCCTTGACGCCGTATTCGGCGGCCAGTTCCTTGGCCGTGGCCTTGCAGCGGGCGTCGTCGAGGTCAATGATGCCGATGTTCCAGCCCTGCGCGGCCAGGTAGCCGGCGGTGGCGCGGCCGATGCCGCGCTCGGACACGGCGCCGGTGATGATGGCCGTGCGTTCTGCGGGGAAAGTGCTCATGGGTGCTCCTGAAAAGTAGGAAAAGTGAGTGGGTTCAGCTGATGGGTGCGGGACCGAGATCCTCGAGCAGCTGTTGCATGGCCACATATGCCTTGTTCCGGTACGCGATCAGCTCCGGCGTGCGCTCGGCCGGGACGTTGAGGAACCCGGCCCCGGACTTGGTGCCCAGCTTGCCGGCCTCCACCAGGTCGGTGAGGATCTTCGGCGTCGCGAAGCGTTCCGGGAAGTCGGTCTGCAGCGATTTGTAGCAGAAGTTGTAGACATCCAGCCCGGCCATGTCGGCGATGGCGAAGGGCCCGAAGAACGGCAGCCGGAAGCCGAAGGTGGTGCGGACCAGCGTGTCGATGTCCTCCGCGGTCGCGATCTCCTGCTCCACCAGCTGGGCGGCCTCGTGGAACAGGGCGTACTGGAGCCGGTTGAGCACGAAGCCGGTGACGTCCTTGACGACGGCGGTCTGCTTGCCGGCGGCATGGACGAGCTCGCGGACGGCGCCGACCGTGGCCGCCGACGTGCCGGCGTGGGGGATGATTTCGACGCCGGGGATGAACGGGGACGGGTTGGAGAAGTGAACGCCCAGGAACCGTTCCGGGTTGGTGACCGGTTCGGACAGGTCGGCGATGGAGATCGTGGAGGTGTTGGAGCCGATGATGGCATCCGGGCGGGCGGCCGCGCTGATGCGGGCCAGGGTCTGGTGTTTGATCGCGATGACCTCGGGGACGGCCTCTTCGATGAAGTCGGCGTCCGCCACGGCCTCCTCGATGTCCCTGGCGGCCCACAGGTTTTCCTTGAGCACCTCCGTGGAGCCTTGCGGGAACAGCCCGGCGGCAACGAATTCGTCCGATTCGGCCAGGAGCCGCTCGAAGTTCTTCTGCGCCACCTCGGCGGACACGTCGGCCAGCGCGACGCGCGCGCCGCCGAGTGCCAGGACCTGCGCGATCCCGCCGCCCATGTAGCCGGAGCCGACGACGGCGATCTTGCGGGCGGCGTTGACGGTGCCTGCGGTGTCCGGTGCAGTGTTCGCTTCGAAAGCCGGGACGGGGTTAGGTGATTCGGTCATGGTCAGACTGCCTTCGTGTATTCGGGTTCGTACGAGCAGATGGCATCCACCTTCGCGGCGGAGGAGGAGTTTTCATCGAAGCGGTGGCTCAGCCATTCGCCCACGAGCTTCTTCGCGAGTTCCAGCCCGATGACGCGCTGACCCAGCGTGAGCACCTGGGCGTTGTTGCTCAGGACCGACCGTTCCACGGAGTAGCTGTCATGGGCCGTCACGGCACGGATGCCGGGAACTTTGTTGGCCGCGATGGCCACCCCGAGGCCGGTGCCGCAGATCAGCAGCGCCCGGTCGGCGTCGCCGTCGGCGATTTTGCGGGCCGCGTCGACGGCCACGTGCGGATAAGCGGTGGAGTCGTTGGCGCCGACTCCCACGTCCAGCACGGACGCCACCCGGGGGTCGGCTTCGAGCAGCGCCTTGAGGGCATTCTTGTATTCAACGCCGGCCTCATCGTTGCCGACGACGATGCGCCAGCCTGGTGTTGTGCTCATGCTCGTGCTCCTTGCTTGGCCGGCTCGTGGTGGGCGAGCCGGGATTCTGTGTCTGCAGTGTCGGTGTAGGTGGAGATCCGGGCCGCGATCAGCGCGAAGGAAACTGCGCCGGGGTCCGGGTGGCCGAGGCTCTTTTCGGCGAGGGGACGGGCCCGGCCCTTGAGCGGCCGGAGCCCGACCGTCCGGTCGGCCGCTGCCTGCGCGGCTTCCGCCGCTACGGCGAGCGATGCGCCCACGGAGGTGCCGCCGTCGAGCGCGCCTAGGAAGGCGTCCCGGAACGGCACCAGCGCATCCACCATGGTTTTGTCCCCCGGCTGCGCCTTGCCGAGTTCGGTGATGGCGTCACCGAAGGCGGCGACAGCCGCGGCCGCGTCCTCGCCGGAATAGCTGTCGCGGTTGCCCAATGCGAGTCCGGCCGCGATGATCGCCGAGCCCCACAAGGCGCCGGAGGTTCCACCGGCGCGCTCGCTCCAGGCCTCCCCCGCAGCGGTCAGGACCCGCGACGGGGAGGCGCCGCCGTCGTTCGCCACCGCCTGCTCGGCGGCGGCGACCGCCGCGTCCACCCCGCGGCGCATACCGATCCCGTGGTCGCCGTCGCCGGCGATGGCATCCAGCCGGCCAAGTTCGTCCTCGTGCTCAACGATCACGTCCCGCGTCTGGCCGAGGAGGTCTGCCGCCAGCCGGCCGAGGACGGCCGCCGCGGCGGTGGGGCGTTCGACGTCAGCGGCCTTCTCGGCTTCCGGCCCGGCAAGTTCGCGGCGGGCGCGGGGCGCCAGGTTGCCTTTGCGGAACGCGGGCGTGTCCGCCGGGGCGGCCCAGAACTGCTCGAGTTCCTCGTCAAGCCACAGCAGCGTCAGGGAGAGTCCGGACATGTCCAGGCTTGTGACGAGTTCGCCGCATTCGGGCTCCACCACGGTGAGCCCGGCGGCGCTGAGGAGCTTCTCGATCTTGCCGAAGAGCAGGAAGAGCTCGTCGTACTTGACCGTGCCGAGGCCGTTGACGATCGCGACCACGCGGGTGCCGGCGTCGTCCGGCTTGTCGGCCAGGAGCTTGCTGACGAGGAGTTCTGCCAGCTCGGAGGCGGTGGGCATGGGGTGATCGGAGATGCCCGGTTCGCCGTGGATGCCCAGGCCGAGGGACATGTGCCCGGCCGGGACGTGGAAGAGCGGTTCGTTGGCGCCGGGCAGGGTGCAGCCGTCGAAGGCCACACCGAGCGACCGGGTGCGGTAGTTGGTCCGGATGGCCAGCCGTTCGACGTCGTCCAGGCTCAGTCCCGCCTCCGCGGCGGCGCCGGCGATCTTGAACACCGTCAGGTCCCCGGCGATGCCGCGGCGCTTTTCGATCTGGTCCAGCGGGGCGCTGGCGATGTCGTCGGTGACGAGGACCGTGCGGGTCTCGATGCCTTCGGCGTTGAGGCGCAGCTGGGCCTGGCCGAAGTGCAGGACGTCCCCGGCGTAGTTGCCGTAGCTCAGCAACACGCCGCCGCCGGCGTTGGCGGCTTTGGCGACGCGGTAGACCTGGCCGGCCGCGGGCGAGGCGAACATGTTGCCGCAGGCCGAGGCGGTGGCCAGTCCCGGCCCGACGAGGCCGGCGAACGCCGGGTAGTGCCCGGAGCCGCCACCGACCACCAGGGCAACCTGCCCGGCCGGGACCTCGGTGGAGCGGACGACGCCGCCGTCCACGCGGGCCACGTAGCCGCGGTTGGCCGCCACGAAGCCGTCCAGTGCCTCATCCGCGAAATCAGCGGGATTGTCGAAGATCTGGGTCATGGTTTCCTCATTGAATCCGTGTTGGAGAAGTGAAGCTGGGTGGATCTGGGATGGTGCGGCCGCCCCCAAATGGCTTGACGGCCGCACCGGGCGTTGGGATGGGCGCCGGGTTCGGCGCCGAATCACACGCCGGCTTAGGCGCTGGCGAGTTCCGCGGCTGCCGGCACCTGCCGGCCCTGTGCAACCTGGCTCTGGCCGAGGGCGTATCCGTCGGTCTTCGGCAGGACCTGGCGGCGGAGGTAGTCCTGGTTGCTGGCCGTGACGGACAGGCCGTCTCCGCCGTAGTGCTCGGTGCACAGGATGCCCTGGAAGCCGACGGAGAGGGCCACCTTGAAGGCCTCGCGGTAGTTGATGAGGCCGCTTTCCATCGGGGCCGGCATGGCGACGTAGGTGTCCCGGGCGATGTCCTCGTCGCGGATGTAGTTCTTCATGTGCCAGTAGTTGGAGTACGGGAGGGTCTTAGCCACCATCTCGCGCCAGTCCTCGATCGGCCGGTGCAGCCGGATGAGGTTGCCGATGTCCGGGTTGAGGCCGACGTTCGCCAGGCCAATGTCCTGGACCAGCCGGACGGAGGAGTCCGCGGTGCCGAGGTACGTGTCCTCGTACATTTCAAGCGAGAGCAGGACGCCGACCTCGGCCGCGTGCTGGCCGAGGTCGCGCAGGCGGCTCACAGCGTTGCCCCACGCTTCCTTGTCCCCTACCGGGTCCTTGTACCCTTCGACGGTCCAGAACCAGAGCTGCTTCTGCTGCTCGGCGGTGATGGCCTGGTGCAGTCCGAAGGACACCACTTCGCAGCCGAGCTCGGCGGCGGCGTCGATGGTGCGGTGGCTGTAGGCCAGGTTGGCCTCCCAGTTTCCGGCCTCGATCACGCTGCGGCGGATGGCTGAGATGACGGGGATGCCGATGCCCACGTTCTCCGCAGTCTGCTTGAACTCCGCAAGTCGGGCGGCGCTGAGGTCGCCGGGGCGGACCCAGCTGTCCGTGAGGTCCGCGTCGGCAAAGCCGGCGTCCTTGACCTCCTGCAGCACCTCGGCCCAGGCGGAGGCGTCGGCGTCGTTGATGTGGTTGCCCTGCGCGTCGGTCCCGGGGAACTGCAGGAGCGCTGCGGTGATGGGCCAGTTTTCGGCTGTATAGGCCATGGGTTCACTCCTTCGTGGAATCCTGTTTCCTATAGGATTTACTATCCAATGGGATGTTGTCAAGGTCACACCCTTGGGCTACCCGCCTTTGGCGGCGTAGGCCGCGGTTGCGAAGACCTCTGGGTTCAGGACGCTGGCAGGGCGCTCCCCTGCCGCGACTGCCAGGATCGAGGCAATGGCGCTGGCGGCGACGTCACGGGTAAAGTCCTCGGTCCAGCACAGGGAATGCGGGGAAAGCACCACGTTGTCCAAGGTCAGGAGCTCATCGTCGGGAAGCAGTGGTTCCGGCTCAAAGACGTCCAGGCCGGCGCCCGCGATCCGGCCGTCCCGCAGCGCGTCCCGGAGTGCATCCGTGTCCACGAGTTTTCCGCGGCCGATATTGATCAGGTAGGCGGATGGTTTCATCCTGGCCAGGGCCGCGGCGTCGATCAGCTTTTCGGTCGCCGGGGTGAGCGCGGCGCAGAGCACCACGTAGTCCGAGCGTTCCAGGAGTTCATTCAGGCCCAGCAGCTCGACGCCGAGTTCGGCGGCCTCTGGATGGCGGCCGCTGCGGTTGTTTCCCACCACCTTCATCCCGAGGGGGGCCAACAGGCGCGCGAGTTCAGCGCCCACGCTGCCGAACCCCACGATGCCGACCGTCTGCCCCACCAGCGGGGCACCCCGGTAGTCCTCGCGCCGCGTCCAGTCAGAGGTCCGGGTCAGCCGGTCCTTGGCAAGGAGGTTGTGCGAGAGCGCCAGGAGCAGGGTCAGCCCGGCCACTGCCAGCGGCCGCCGGATGGCGTCCGGGGTGTTGGTGACAACGACGCCGGCGCGGGTGCAGGCGTCCAAGTCGATGGTTTCGTAGCCGGCGCCGAACCGGGCGATCAGCCTCAGGTCCGGGGCGTGGTCCACGGTGCGCGCATCGAAGGCGATGTGTCCCAGTGACAGAACAGCGTCGACCCCGGCCAGGTCGGCGAGCGGCACCGGGTCTGTATAGCTGGGCAGGACGCCCCAGCTGATGCCATGCTCGCCGAGCCGCTGCAGCCCGAGGTCCCCGTGGATCGAGGTTCCGTCGGGCCGGGCGGCATCGGCGGTGACGGCTACGGTAAAAGGCGAGCGGGCGGTTCCCGCCGGGGCGGCCGCCGTGGTGGCGACCGCCGTCGTCGTCAATGCATTTGTTGCTGTGCTCATGCGTCCGTTCGGCTTTCAGTCTGCGTTGCTGCGGTCTTGTCCTTGATGGGTTCCCGGACAAGCACGGTGTAGGCCACGGCGGCGAGGGCCGCGATGATGCCGCCGATCACGAACGACGGCGCGTAGGAGCCGGTGGCGTCGGCGATCACGCCGGTCAGCAGCGGGGCAAAGGCGCCGCCGAAGTAGCCGCCGAAGTTCTGGATGGCACCGACGGAGGCAACCTGGGAGCTGTCGACAATGTCGCCGGGCATGGCCCAGGCCGCTGCCTGCATGGTGGCGACGAAGCCCAGTGCCACGGTCATGACACCGATGGCGAGCGGGAGGGAATCCACGAACGGAATGAGGCAGATCAGGATGCCGGCGGCGATCGCGGCTATGGACATCACGTGGCGCTTGGCCAGCAGCGGATCGCGGCCCGCCTTCTTCGAGTAGCGCGTCATGACCCAGCCGCCGGTGATTCCGAGGATGGCGGCGCCGAGGTACGGGATAGCCGCGAGCCAGCCGGAGCTGGCGATGCTGGCGCCCCGCTCTTCCTGCAGGTAGAGCGGCAGGAAGACGATGAAGATGTTCCAGATCCAGATGACGCAGAAGAAGCCGGCCATCATGCCCCAGATTTGGCGGTGCTTGAAGAGCCCGAGCCACGAGACTTTCTTGGCGGTCAGGAGCTGGGTGCTGCGCTGGCTTTCGATGTAGTCCAGTTCGGTCGCGCTGATGCGCTTGTGCTCTTCGGGAGCGCGGTAGTACAGGAAGAAGGCAAGGGCGAGCACGAGGCCCGCGACGCCGAGGAAGAGGAAGATGGCCTGCCAGCCGAAGGCGAGCATGATGGCAGTCAGGATGGGCGGTGCGATGGCCGGCCCCCATTTGGAACCGCTGTCCCAGATGGCGGTGGCCTGTCCGCGTTCGGCCCGGGGGAACCAGTCCGCGGTCAGCTTGGCCGATGCCGGCCCGTTCGGGGCTTCGGCGATGCCGAGCAGGAAGCGGAAGGTGACGAACTGCCACATCTTGCTGCCGACGGCCATCAGCGCGGTCGCAATGCTCCAGCCCGCGATCGCCAGGAAGTACATCCGGCGCGCACCAAGTTTGTCCACAAGCCAGCCGGCGGGCAGCTGGGCAAAAGCGTAGGTCCAGGAGAACACAGTGCCCAGGAGGCCAATGTCCGTCCGGGTCATGCCGAAGTCTTTAATCAGTTGTGGCGCGGCGATGGAGACCGCGCTGCGGTCCATGTAGTTGATGATGCCGGCGGCCAGCGCCCAGCCGAGGATCCACCAGCGCAGATTCTTGATGGTGCGGCGTGTTGCCGATTCCTTGGGCCCTGCGGCCAAAGTTTCTGTTTGCACTCTTCACTCCCCTTGTGATCGACGGCCTCATTGCCGCACAATCGAAGATCCTATAGGGTCTCCGATCGACTGTGAAGAGGGTCACAAAATTCGGGCGCGGAAGCCTGCTGCGGCCGCCCGCGGGAGGAGGAGCTATTGGGCGGGGGCGTCCGCGATAGCGCGGCCGCGGACCTTCTGCACATGCTCGGCCATGGCAGCCGCGGCCTTCTCCGGGTCGCCCGAGGAAAGGGCGTCCAAGACGGACTGGTGTTCGGCGATCGCCTGTTCCGCGTCGGTGATACCCACGCCGCCAAACAGGCGGAAACGCTGGACCTGACCGCCGAGGGCGGCATAGGCGGCGACCATGAACTGGTTGCCGGTCTGTTCGGCGATCAGCCGGTGGAAACGTTCATCAGCTTCCAGGTAGTCACGGTATTCGGCAAAGGACGGGCCCCGTGGTGCCTTTTTGAGGTCGGCAACGGCCTTGGCCAGAGCGTCGCGGTGCGCGGGGGTCAGCCGGGCGCACGCAAGCCGGGCGTTGACAGGTTCGATGGCCAGCCGCGCCTCCATGAGCTCGGCAAAGTCTTCCCTGGTGTACATCGGCGCAACCCGGTAGCCCTTGAGCGCGACGCGGCGGACCATTCCGGTGTGTTCGAGCCGGGCAAGTGCTTCGCGCACCGGCGTGGGCGAAACATCGAGCTCCCTTGCGGTTCCGTCGATGCTCACCGCGGCTCCCGGTTCGAGCCGGCCATCCATCAGCGACGCCAGAAGTTCTTGATAGACGTGGTCCGCCAGGACCTGCCGGCTGACCGGGCGGCCCGCGGGACGGCCCTCGGAGCCGCTGCCGGTGGAAGCTAGTTGCATGTTCAGATCCTATAGGACCTGGCACCACACGGCTTCCCCCTGAGGGACATGCTCATGCACACACTTCAGCGCGGGACATGTCCAGCCTTCGGCGCGTTGAACCGAGGGGACATGCTCATTGTTAAACGCGATCAGTGGGCAGAATGGCATTCTGCCCACTGATCGTGGCTGCGGCTGAGCATGTCCAGTGGCCGAAATGTGCAGCCAGGGACTTGCCCGGCCGCGCATGTCATCGCGGGACATGTCCATCTGCGAGGGCGGCGCCGCGAGAGAGAGGCTCGCCGCCCTCGGTCCTAGTTCTGGTACGCGGGGTAGTCCGTGTAGCCCGTGGCGCCGTCGGCGTAGAACGTGGAGGGATCAGGCTCGTTGACGGGCAGGCTTTCGCGCCAGCGGCGGGCGAGGTCCGGGTTCGCGATGGCAGGGCGTCCGACGACGACGGCGTCAGCGTGGCCGTCTGCCACGAGCGCCACTGCCTCGTCACGCGTCGTGATCTCACCAAAGCCGGTGTTCACGAGGAACGTCCCGCCGAAGCGCGCGCGGAGGTCCTGGACGAGAGCGCTCGTCGGCTCCTTGTGGAGGACGCTCAGGTAGGCCAGGTTCAGCGGGGCCAGGCCATCGACCAGCAGGCCGTAGGTCTTCTGGACATCGGCCGCGTCCAGCTCAACAGCGCCCTGGACGTTGTGCTCGGGCGAAATGCGGATGCCCACCCGGTCCGCGCCGACGGCCGCAACAACAGCCTCGGCCACCTCGATGACGAAGCGGACACGGTTCTCAGGCGTTCCTCCGTAGATGTCATCGCGCTGGTTGGCCGCGGGGGTCAGGAATTCGTGCAGCAGGTAACCGTTGGCGGAGTGCAGCTCCACGCCGTCGAACCCTGCCTCGATGGCCTTGCGGGACGCCGTGACAAATTCATCGACAATGCCCGGCAGTTCCTCGGTGCCGAGGGCACGCGGGACGGGGAACGGCTTCTTTCCGGCGTAGGTGCGGGTTTCGCCGTCGATCGCGATGGCGCTGGGCGCCACAACCTCATGGCCGCCCGTGGTGTCCTGGTGCGTGACCCGGCCGGCGTGCATGACCTGGGCGAAGATCCGGCCGCCTTCGGCATGCACGGCGGACGTGACATTGGACCAGCCCTGGAGCTGCTCCGGCGTCACCAGGCCGGGCTGGCCCGGGAAACCCCGGCCGGCGGGGCTCGGGTAGGTGCCCTCACTGACGATCAGGCCGAGCGAGGCACGCTGACGGTAATGCTCAACCACCAGCGGCCCCGGGATTCCTTCCTCGCCGGAGCGAAGGCGGGTCAGAGGCGCCATCACGAGCCGGTTGGGCAGTTCCAGCTCGCCGAGAGTCAACGGGGAAAACAGCATGCGCAATTCCTTTCGCAGTGAATGGGTTCACTGGCGACAACTGCAAGGCGCCTGCAACTATTCCGCGTGAGACTCGGATCACGGGTGGACGATGATTTTCACCGCGGTGTCGTTGTGGTGGATCAGCGTGTCGAAACCTTTGTCCACGAGGTCGTCCAAGGCGATTCTCCCGGTGATGAAGGGTTTCAGGTCGACTTTTCCTTCCTGGACGAGCTTGATGGCGGCCGCATGATCGCCGCAGTAGGCGATGGTGCCGCGCAAATCGATCTCCTTCAGCACCACTTTCTGCATATCCACTGTGGCCGGGTGTCCCCAAATCGAGACGTTGACGACGACGCCCGCGGGCTTTACGACGTCGAGCATTGTGTCCAACACGGCATTGACGCCCGCACATTCAAACGCCGCGTCGGCCCCGGCCCCTGCGGTCAGTTCGAGCACCCGCGCCTTGACGTCATCCGTACTCGGGTCAAGGACGTGATCCGCCACGCCGGATGAAGTCGCTTTGTCCTTGCGGGCGGCCGACAGCTCAGTAACGATCGTGGTGATGCCGCTGCCTTTGAGGACGGCGGCTGTGAGCAGGCCGATTGGGCCGGCACCCCCGACGACGGCGACGTCGCCGGCTTCGAGCCCGCTCCGCCCGACGGCGTGATAGGCCACCGCAAGTGGTTCGATGAGCGCGGCCTCGTCCAGGGGGATGTCGCCGACGGGGTGCACCCAGCGGGCCTCGACGACGACTTTCTCGCTCAAACCGCCGCCGCCGCCCGCCAAACCGATGAAGCCCAGCCTCGTGCACAGGTTGTAGTGCCCGCTGAGGCAGGGACCGCATTCATTGCAGACGAAGTACGGCTCCACGACGACGTTGTCTCCGACTGCAAGACCCTCGACCCCTTCCCCAACTTCCTCGACAGTGCCGGAGAACTCATGTCCGAGGGTCACCGGGGCTGCCTCGTGTGTAAGTTCATGGGGGTGGCCCGGCGGCGGGGTGAAAATGGGTCCTTCGAGGAATTCGTGAAGGTCGGTGCCGCAGATACCGCACCAGGCCACGGCGATCTTCACCGTTCCCGGGCGCAGCTCCGGCTCTTGGATATCTTCGATCCGGAGATCCTCGCGGGCATGGAATCGTGCTGCTTTCATGATGTTGCACCTTCGCATTCCGGGCCATGGATGCGCCCCGTCAGGCGCATCGACAGCGGTAGTTGGATTCTCACAACGGGGCCGTAGCCCCAGTCTGATGGCGCTGCCTGTGATTGTCACGGCCTGTCCGGGAAAGCGTGTGGGATGCGTGGGCTGCAGTTCGAACACCGGCGTCGGCAGTCCTTCCATCCGTGCTTTTACCTGCAGAGCCAGGGAGCTGGAGTAGTGCGGCTCTGGTGCAGACGCTGGGGAGGAGGCGGGCGGTACCTACGGCGGAGGCGGGCCGACTCCGGGGCAGCCTTGGCCTTGTGGATTTTGCAGGCAGGTGTCCGCGTAATTCCTGGTGATCGACCGCCAGACACTGACGGTCTGCGGCGTCGAGCTGAAGTGGCCCTGGCCGGGGATGGGCAGCGGCGGTCCGCCGTTCACGGAGTAGGTGCCTTGGAAATAAGTGGTCAGCACCACCGGGAAGTCACCGGTCCGTGCGTAGACATGGCTGGTCAGGGTCTTTTCGCCCCACCGGTCCTGGGGTAGCGGTCCGCCGGCCGCCGTTTGCGGGCCCAGGCCGGTGCCGTCGCCGTAGCTCCACGAGTACTGCACGGGCTTGGCGGTGACGTGGACGGCTTGAGCAAGGATCTTGATGTCGAACTGCTGATCTGAGGCGGTCGCGAAAAAGTTGGTCTCGGCTCCGCGAAGAGTATTAGGACTTGGCTGGGCCGTGGAAGTTCCCGGAGATATCGGAAGCTTCTGAAATTCCCGCTGAATCATGGCGGCAATTCTGGGCAACAAGTCTGCTGGTCTGGGATCGAAGAGACACGTCGGGCCGGACTGAAACGACCACGTCGGGTTGGGCACCCCCGCCGGCGCTTTCAGCCACACCACGGGGATGCCGGCTTTTCCGTCTGGTCCGCTCGAACAGTCCACTGCGCGGGCGAGACACTCGGTGTCAAAGTCGCCTCCGCCCAAGTGACATTGGAGCTCGTATTTGTACTGGAAGGGATCTGCAGGAACGGCGCCCGGTTCAAGAGCCACGAAGCGGCCCGTCGCAGGATCGAGTCTCCAGCCTCCAACATTTACACCCTGATTTCCGAAACCGGAGTCAATGCCCCCGTCTTCAGCCATAGCGACAGGAGCAGCCACTAACGACTCTGCTACGACTAGCCCGAGGAGCAACCACCTGAGAGTTCGGTTCATCGGTCGAAACACTGGCTGGCTCACCGGATTGGATGAAGTGCATTTAGTTGCCAGGCGCCATTCTTGAAGGCTGCGAGCATCACGTTTCCTGTATCCGAAGGTGGAGTTGGTGGCCGGAATTCCTTTCCGCCGGTGTCGAAATAGGTGATCTTTGCCTGCTGGACTTGGACGGCAATCTGATACAGACCATCGGATTGAGCTTGATAGGTCGTGTTTATTGATGGTGTCTCTATATGACCGCCAGCCAACCACCGACCACCCTCATAGTTCGTCTTCAATGACCGCGTGATGTTAGAACAGAACTCGCATCCAGCAGAAGTCACGGAGTCCAGTCCCGACGAGTTTCCAGTCTCATAGGCGAAATTCAGCTGCTCGAACCAGTACCGGGCAAACGCCTCCAGACCCGCCTTCGTCGGCGCCTTCGCTGCCTCGGGCAGCACTGGAACAGGGACGTTCTGTGCCTTGCCGCTCGCGTCGGCGGGTTTGTAGCTGGCGGTGGGCGTCGGGCTGGCACTCGGGGTGGACGGAGTGCTCGATGCGGACGGACTTTGAGGGGCAGAAGATGACTGTCCGGGCGGCGGTGTTCCACCCCCGCTACACGCTGTGATCGACATCAGGGAGATCGAAATCAAGGCGGCCGCACAAGCGCGCCAGCGACCGGATAGCGAAGTGCGAGATGTCATGGTCAGCTACTCCCCCGATAGAAATCAAGACGCGCGAGTCCAAACAATGCTTAAGGGTAACCGACGTCACATTTTGGACGTCAAGGTTATCCACAGGCCTTGGAATCGGCACCACGTTCCGTCGAGGACAGACCGGGGCACATCGGCCGGAGATACTCCGTCGGGTGTGCCCCGGCGCCGCCGGGTGAAGGGGGCCGGATCTAATCGCTACTTCTTTTTGACAGCCCCCAGTCCGGAACCACTGCAGGACGCCATGGCCCCCTGGCCCGTTCCCCAGTCGTTGCCGCGCGATACGGGCGCGGCAAGCGTCGAGCCCTCAGACGGCGTCGGTCCCGCGGCCGGAACGGTGTCCTGCGAATTGAAAGTAGACATAATTTCCCCATATTCGTGGCCGGGCAATTGCCCGGCCACGCGAGTGTCCGGTCCCTGCAGCCCCCAATAGACACGCAGGACCATCAGTTATCCATCGGCGCGGCACCGTGAAGGAACCACCGCTGGATAACGATGCAATGCGAACAGGATCAGAGTATGGAGAGGGTCTGACAATTCGGTTCCCGGCGACCGGCGGCCCCCGGGAACGGCCTGAAGGCGACCCCCGGCCACCCTTGGTCCTTTAGCCCCTAGCAATCGACCGGTGGGATCAGAACAATGAACCCATGATGTTTGAACACGAAGACGGCAATCCCATCCTCAAGCTGGACGACGAGCAATCGTGGAAACTGATTGACGGCACGAAACACGGCAGGCTGGTGGTCACCGTCGCCGGAGAACCCGACATCTTCCCGGTGAACTACGCGGCCAGCGGACGGAAACTGTTCCTCCGCACGGCCCCCGGAAACAAGCTGGCGGAGATGACGATCAATTCCAAGGTGCTCTTCGAAACCGACGGAATCCTCTCCGACGAAGCGTGGTCCGTGGTACTGCGCGGCACAGCGCGGGTGCTCGATCAGTCGGCGGACATCGCCGAGGCCGAGGCGCTCGGCCTCAAGCCCTGGGTTCCCACGTTGAAGGACTTCTACGTGGAGATTACGCCGAGCTCGGTCAGCGGACGCCACTTCCAGTTCGGCGAACACCCGGAACGGGAGATTTAGCGCCCGACGGCGAACCCCGGCCGCCGTAGGCGCCTGACGGCGCGCGGCCCGACGGCAAGTTCCGCCAGCCATTGCCAGCCGCAATCGCATGCCGTCGGCCGCCTAGACTTAAGTGATGGCGGACAGGCTGACTCCGGAGCGGCGCAGCTGGAACATGTCCCGCATCCGAGGGAAGAACACCAAGCCGGAAATGCTGGTCCGCAGGCTGCTGCACGCGAAGGGCTACCGCTACCGCTTGCACGGCAGCGCCGGCGGCGGCAAACTCCCGGGCAATCCCGATCTCGTCTTCGCCGGCCGTCGCAAGGTCATCTTCGTCAACGGATGCTTCTGGCATTTTCACGATTGCCGGACCGGCCAGCACGCGCCCCAAGCAAATGCCGAGTTCTGGGAAGCCAAGCGCACGCGAACCCGGAACCGCGACGCCGCCCAGCGGCTCCAGCTCGAACGCGACGGCTGGGATGTGCTCACGGTGTGGGAGTGCGAGCTGAAAGATTCAGCGGCGTTGGAGCAGCGTCTCGACGCCTTCCTGCAGGGCCAGCCACAGGCGTGAAGCTGCACAACAGCCGCTAAAGACCAGCAAGCCTTTCCGGCGGACGCAAGGGACCAGAGAAGTCCTGCGTGTCGCGCGGCCCCGCTTCCGGGGCAAACCGGATGTCTCAGCTAGTATTCGACTCCGGGGGATGTAGGCATATTTCGGTCAGTACCAACGCGTACTGCTAACACGGGAGAGCGCACAATGTCGCACTTGCTGATGTCCAACCAGGAGCCCGACACGGCTGCCGCGCCGGCAGATTCCAGCCCGGTAGACTCCGGCCCCACAGATTCGAGTCCCGTCCTGCAGTTCCG
Source organism: Arthrobacter sp. YAF34 (assembly GCF_052113245.1). Classification (NCBI taxonomy): domain Bacteria; kingdom Bacillati; phylum Actinomycetota; class Actinomycetes; order Micrococcales; family Micrococcaceae; genus Arthrobacter; species Arthrobacter sp. YAF34. The sequence continues at coordinate 178,258 of NZ_JBFRCV010000005.1, read as the reverse complement.
TCCCTTAGGCCGGTCCACGCACCGCGCCGGCCGCCCGCGCCAGCTCCGCGGCACGGACCCGGGTTTGGAACCGCTGCGCCGGCAGTCAACCTCGATCATTAACGAGGTCCTCGCTGGCACCGACCCGGAAGAAGCTGACGTGCGGGACAGACTGCGCTGGCACGTCGAGAACAACCCCGGCCAGCCGGAAAAGGCGCTGCTGGAGCACCTGCTGACGGTGGGCGTCCGGCAGGACGCATCCGCCTAATACGCTGAGCGGTTAGCTGGCTGACCTATCGATACTGGCCTGCCGGAGCACTTCGCCCCAGGACTGCTGGGCAAGATCGGCCACCGAGGCCAGGATTTCCGACGGCGGCTTGGACAGATCCAGCGGGAACTCGACAATGTCGATGTCGGTATTGAGAATCCGGCGCAGCTTGATTTCCCCTGCGCCCGGGTAAATAATCCACGCCGTCGGCACCCGCAAGGATGTGCAGTAGGCCAGCATCCGGTAATGGTCGCCCGAGAGTGACGCGCCGGCGTCGGCCGCGGCCTGGTACTTGGCGTCGTACACCATGACGGGCCGGCCGCCGAGGAAGTGGACGGCGCCGGGCTGGACGACGATCCGGTCCGAGTCGCGCACGGCCTCGTTCAGCAGGGCGTTGTAGCGCAGCCGCATCTCGCCCGGGTGGACGGCCATGGCTTCCCGCAGCGCTGTCCCGACGAAGTCCTCGAACACCTTGGCCATGTCCACCACGAACGACGCCGACTGCTGCTTGCCGTCGCCGGCCTCCGCCGAAGCGTTCCGCAGGATCAGTTCGGCGAGCCGGAGAACCGAGTGATACCGGCTGTTCATCCGGCTGGGCCGCCACTGCGGCAGCGGCGCGCCGGACTGAAGGCGCGTCACGGCGTCGAGCTTTCCCTTCAGCTGGCGCAGCCGACTCAGAACTTCGGGCCGCACACGCGGCACTTGGGACATCCGTTCCAGGGCGGCGCGCAAAATCCGGTTCTCCGCGATGTCCTCGGTGAATTCGTCGTAGGAGACCTCCAGCGGGACGATCATCCCAGGCCGGCGCGAAATCTGGTCCGACATCCGGATCCGGCCCTTCACGGTCCGCAGCGATTCCTCCACCATGAGGTAGCCCTGCAGCACGCCGCGACTCAGCGCCCGGTCGGCAAGCTGCGCCAATGATTCGGCCAGCGCGCTCCAGAGGTCGGTGTGTTCCACCGCGGCGACGGAATCGTCCCGGAATCCCTGGTCCCCGGCGTAGCCGAGCAGGAACAGGAGCCTGTTCAGGCCGAGCCGGCCCTTCGGCCGCACCTCCAGCTGCACCGTGGGGGTACGCACCGAACCGACGGTCCCCACGGGCTCGATGCGGTACAGGCCCATGCCCATCGGCGAGGCTTTCGCCAGGCCGCTGGAGTTGATGTAGGCCGCGGTGTTCGGATCCAGCCGCTCCACGAGACCGGCGGAGAGCTCATCGAGGACGATGTGCCGGCAGGACTCCGGGGCGCCGCCCCGCCGCGGCACACCCGGCCCGGACGATCCCGGGCCCTGTAGCTTCTGCCCCAGCCGGTTACGTCCCGGCGCACCCCGGTCCAGCACGGCGGAGCCGCCGGGCCCCGCCGGCCTAGGCGTAGGCAAGGCGGCCGAGGAGTTGTTCCAGTCCGAACCGCTCTTCGAGCTGGGCACGGTTGAGCTGGCCGTGGTAGTGCTCCTCCAGCAGCGGCATGAGCTCGTACTTCCAGATCCGGCGCAGTCCCTTGGGTGTCTGCGCGGACTTCTTCATGAAGTAGGAAGGCCCGATCATGAGGTCGCGGTCCCACTCGTCGATGGCGTCGTTCAACGCGTCCAGCAGCAGGGCCGGCGTCGTGTCCAGGTCACGGGCCTGGAGGAAGCGCAGCAGCGAGCCCTTCACCGGTTCCGTTTTCGGATGGAGCTCGATGAAGGAGAAGCGCCGCCGGATGGCAGCGTCCATCATCGCGATGGAACGGTCCGCGGTGTTCATGGTGCCGATGATGTAGAGATTGTCCGGCAGGGTGAACGGCTCGTTGGGGCTGTACTGGAGGTAGATCCGGTCATCACGGTATTCGAGCAGGAAGTACAGCTCGCCGAACACCTTTGCCAGGTTGGCCCGGTTCATCTCGTCGATGATCAGGAAGTACGGCTTGCTCTCGTTGCCGGGCTTGGCGGCCTCCTCAGCCAGCCGCCGGAGCGGGCCGGCCACGAGCTTGAAGGACACCTGGCCCTCGTCCGTCTTGTCCGGTCGGAAGCCCTCGAAAAAATCCTCATAGGCGTACGACGGGTGGAACTGGACCAGCTTGACCCGCTCGTCGGTGGTGTCGCCGGCGAGCTCGGCGGCCAAGTGCTTGGCAAGGTAGGTCTTGCCGGTCCCGGGCGGACCGTAGAGGACCAGCTGCCGGTTCTCTTCGAGCAATTCGGCGATTTCCTGCAGCGGCTCCAGGTCCATGTGCAGGGAGGCGGCGAACTCCGGCGTCAGCGGCCGGAATCCGTCACAGACAGGTACGACGACGTCCGGCTCCGCGGCTTCGTCGGCATCGGCTTCCGCTTCAGCCGGCAGGAGGGCTTCAAGCGACTGGATCACGCGGGTGATGTCCACGATGTTGCCGGATGTGGTCAGCTGCCGTTGCACGTGCCGGGGCAGCCCGGTGGCGTCGTGTTCCTCATCGAACCAGCGGACCTTGCGGCGGAGCCGGCGGTTGTCCTGCCCGTGTTCGGGTTCGCCGAGCACCACGCCGATCCGGACTTTGCCCGAGCTCTGGTAGAGCGCCAGGTCGCCCGGCTTCATGACGGTCAGGAAGGCGAACACGGCGGTTTTGGTGTCCTCGCGCTCCACGTAGCCGAGGTGCTTGTAGTCCTCGTCGACAGCGTTCTGGACGAGCCCGGCGGTGACGCCGGGGTCCAGCAGGCGGAGATGTTCGACGTCGAGCGTCACCGCTTCCTCGTCCCGCCACTCCGCCAGCAGCTCGGCGTTGTCGTGGTGCGTGCGCAACAACCAAGCCCGCCGGCCTGGGTCCCCGACCTTCCGCCACTGGCTGACCAGCTGGCGGGAGTACCAGTCGATGCGCTGCCCGGCCTGCTGGTCCAGGTGCAGGCGGATGCGGTGGATGTCCGCCGAAACTTCCTCGTCGCTGTCCCCCTTGGCCCCGCCGACCAGGGACGCGAAGGCGTCGCGGATTTCCTGGCGTTCGACGTCGGCAACAACGGGTTCGAAGTAGCTCGGCCAGACCAGGAACTCGATGCTGCGGCGGATGGCCGGCTGGTCATCCGGGGTCCCGGCCACCAGTTGGTGGAAGGCCAGCGGGTCTTTCACCGCGGCTTGGACGACGTGGGCCGGCCGCTGGGCGACGTGCCGCACGAAGCGGCACAGCCACTTCAGGTGGTCCCAGATGGTCCAGTTGAATTCCGCGGTACGGTCACGGATGACCCCGTGGTCCGTCATGCCGGCGTAGAGCTCGTCGGGGAGCTCGAGCGGCGGCTCCAGCCAGGACGCGGCCTCGGCGACGCGGGCGCGCTTGACCTTGAGCGACTTGACCTCGTGGGCCAGCGGCAAGGACTGGAGGAACAATAGCTCCACCGCCAGCTGCTTGGCACCGCGCGTGGCGTCTTCCAGGTTCTGCCGCAGGTTGGTCATCATCGGCGCCTTGGGGTCGGCAACGCCCCGTTCGAGGCGTTCCAGCAGCTCCGTGGCGGCGGGCACGGACCACGTCTTGGTCCGGCCGTCCAAGGCGGACGCCTTGCCGAGTAACCCCGGGCCCAGCACGAACCACGCCGCGTCTTCAATCTCCTTGGAGATACCGAGGGCACGGTGCAGGGCAGGCTTTTTGGATGGGGTCATACGTTCAATTTACAGGTTTAAGCTGAACGCGCGCATTTAACGCCGCCCCTAAGCTACCGCGCAGTAGATATCAGCCCTGTGGTCCGCCCGTGACTATTTCATGGCGGGGGAACGCCTGACGCCGAAGGTGAAGTAGGACCCGGGCCCGATGAAGTTCACCAGGGTGGCGACCCTCCACATCGCCTTGCTGCCGCGGATTTCCGAGGCGGGCCGGCGCGTAATGTCCCGTTGTGCTGCATAGAGCAGCGTCAGCTGGACTATCGCGCCGACGATAGTCCCGACCTTCGCCTTCGGCGAGAGCTCGTTCCACGTCTTCTTGCGGGGGTGCCGCTTGTGCATGTTGTGGTGCATATTCTTGCCCATGCCCTGGTGCAGGTTTTTGCCCATATTCACAGTGACCACGCCTCCTAATGCGTCGGGATTGTTCATTCTAGGAGTCATGCCAACGCCGCGGGTAGGGCTATTGGACCGGGTGGGCGCGGGTGTAGGGGGCCAGCCGCTCCTTCTGTTCCCCGGTCAGCCGCAGCACCCGCCCGGTGGCCTCATCAACGAACGCCAGATGGCTTGTCGCCCGGACGCAGTCCTCCCGGGTGACGGGATCCTGCACCAGGTAGTGGATGTCGAAGCTGGCGCCCTTGACCGCCCCGATCCACAGCTGGACCACGGCCGGCACGTTCCGGTATTCCAGCGTCCTGACGTACCTGATCTTGTGCTCGACCACCAGCGCCAGGGTCCCCGCCGGGATGTCGTTGAAGAGCGACACCAGAGGTTCGGTCCCGGGCAGTCCGGGCCCGCGGGGCGGGCCGAACGCGGCGATCCGCGCTTCCTCCAGGATCCGGACAATCTGGACGTTGTTGATGTGCCCGTAGGCGTCCATGTCGCCCCAGCGCATCGGAACTTCCACTTCGAGCCGCCGGCTTTCCGTGCCCGCCCCCTCCCCGGCTGGCCCCTCCACGGCCGGGCCTTCACCGGCGCGGGGCGCGGCGGCGCTCAGCTGTGCACCGCCGTCGCGTCTTCCGCGGCATCCGTCAGGGCCGCGTCCGCGTCTTCCCCGGCGAACTGGGACATGTACAACCGGTAGTAGGCGCCCTGCAGCGCCAGCAGGCGGGCGTGCCGGCCCTGCTCGACAATCCGTCCGGCTTCCATGACCAGGATGGTGTCCGCGTCCCGGATGGTGGAGAGGCGGTGGGCGATCACGAAGCTGGTGCGCTCGGTGCGCAGCGCAGCCATGGCCTTTTGCACCAGGGCTTCGGTGCGGGTGTCCACCGAGCTCGTGGCCTCGTCCAGGATTAGCAGCGACGGGTTCGCCACGAAGGCCCGGGCGATGGTGATCAGCTGCTTTTCGCCGGCGCTGACGTTGTTGCCTTCCTCGTCAATGATCGTGTTGTAACCGTCCGGCAGGGCGCGGACGAACCGGTCCACGAAGGTGGCCTTGGCCGCTGCCATGATCTGTTCTTCCGTGGCGTCCAGCTTGCCGTAGCGGATGTTCTCGTAGATGGTTCCGCCGAACAGCCACGCGTCCTGGAGCACCATGCCGACCTTGGCGCGCAGCTCCGACCGGCTCAGCCGGGTGATGTCCACCCCGTCCAGGGTAATGCGTCCGGCGTTGAGCTCGTAGAAACGCATCACAAGGTTGACCAGGGTGGTCTTGCCCGCCCCGGTCGGTCCCACGATCGCCACGGTGTGCCCGGGTTCGGCGGTGAAGGACAGGTCCTCGATCAGCGGCTTGTCCGGCGAGTAGCTAAAGGTGACGTGCTGGAACTCGACATGGCCGTCCGTCTTGGCCGGGAGGTGCTCGGTGGCGGTCTCGGCGTCCTGTTCGTCGGCGTCGAGGAATTCGAAGACCCGTTCGGCGGACGCGACGCCGGACTGCAGCATGTTGGCCATGCCGGCCATCTGCCCCAGCGGCTGGGTGAACTCGCGCGAGTACTGGATGAACGCCGTGGCGTCACCCAGGCTCATGGCGCCTGATGCCACCCGCAGGCCGCCGACGACGGCGATCCCCACGTAGCTGAGGTAGGAGATGAACTGCATGACCGGCATGATCATGCCGGACACGAACTGGGCGCCGAAGCTGGCCCTGTAGAGTTCCTCGTTCCGCTCGTCGAAGCGGGCCAGCATGTCGGCGTCGCGGCCGAAGACGCGGACCAGGTCGTGGCCGGAGAAGGATTCCTCGATCTGGCCGTTGAGCTCTCCGGTGTTCTTCCATTGGGCGGCGAAGAGTTTCTGGCTGCGGGCGCCGATCATGCCGGCGGCCACCCCGGAGAGCGGGAGCGCGACGAGTGCGATCAGGGCCAGCTGCCACGACACGATGAACATCATGATGACGATCCCGATCACCGTCAGGGCCGAGTTCACCAGCTGCGCGAATGCCTGCTGGAGCGCCTGCTGGATGTTGTCGACGTCGTTCGTAACGCGGGAGAGGATGTCGCCGCGCTGGCGGGTATCGAAGTAGTTCAGCGGCAGCCGGTTGAGTTTCTTCTCGGTGTCGTCGCGCAGTGTGCGGACCACGCGCATGACCAGCACGTTCAGGACGTAGCCCTGCAGCCACAAGAAGATGTTGGCGACGAAGTACATCACCAGCACCACGCTGATGAGGAACGCGAGCTTCTGGAAATCGACGCCGGCGCCGGGCACCACATCCATCCTGGCCAGCATGTCGGCAAAGTTGTCCTGGCCCTGGGCGCGCAGGCCCGCGATGAACTGGTCCTTGGTGGCCCCTGCCGGAAGCTGCTTGCCAACGACTCCGGCGAAGATCACGTCCATCGCCTGGCCCAGGATCCGCGGGGCGATAACGTTCAGGACGACGGCGACCGTCACCATGGCGAGGACCGCGATGATGCCTGCGCGCTCGGGCTTCAGCAGCCCCATGAGCCGCTTGGCCGAGGGCCAGAAGTGCTGGGCCTTCTTGGCCGGTACAGCGCCGAACATGCCGCCGTCGGCTTCGCCGGGCGTGTACTCCTCCTCGAGGAAGTCCACGTCTGTCACCTCGGCCGTGGTGGCCCCGCCAGCTGCGGTGTGCGGTGCTGTCCCGTCCGGGGCCTGGGCGGGCGGGCTGGAGACTTTCTCGTTGGTGCTCATGCCACTGCCTCCGCGCTCAGCTGGGATTCGACGATTTCCTGGTAGGTGCTGGAGTTTTCCAACAGTTCCTCATGTGTTCCGCGGTCCACGATCCTGCCGTCGTCCAGCACGAGGATCTGGTCCGCATCGGCGATGGTGGACACCCGCTGGCCAACAATGATGACGGTGGCGTCGGCTGTCTTGGCCTTGAGTGCGCGGCGGAGTCTGGCGTCGGTGGCGACGTCGAGGGCGGAGAACGAGTCGTCGAACAGGAAGACTTTGGGTTCGGTCACGAGGGCGCGGGCGATGCAGAGCCGCTGGCGCTGCCCGCCGGAGACGTTGGTGCCGCCCTGGGCGATCCGCGAGTCGAGGCCGCCCTTCTTGTCGCGCACGAAGTCCGCGGCCTGGGCAACGGTCAGCGCCTCCCACAGGTCCTCATCCGTGGCCTCGGGCTTGCCGAAGCGCAGGTTGTGCTCAATGGTTCCGGAGAACAGGTAGGGCCGCTGCGGCACCATGGCGACCCGCTGCGTGATCTCGGCCCGGTCCAGGTTTGTGACGGGGACGCCATCGAGCAGGACCTCCCCCGAATCGGCGTCGTAGAGCCGCGGCAGCAGGGCCAGCAGGCTCGACTTGCCCGCGCCGGTGGAACCGATGATCGCGACCGTCTGGCCGGGCTCGGCCGTGAAACTGATGTTGCTCAGCACCGGCGCCTCGGCGCCGGGGTAGGCGAAGGTGACGTTCCGGAACTCCACCCGGCCGGCCTTTGCAGCGGGCGCCACCGGGGTGAGCGGGGCGTGGATGGAGGGTTCGACGTCGAGAACTTCGCCGATCCGGTCGGCACAGACCGAGGCACGGGGAATCATCATGGCCATGAAGGTGCCCATCATGACGGCCATGAGGATCTGCAGGAGGTACTGCAGGAAGGCCGTCAGGGAGCCCACCTGCATCTCACCGGCATCCACGCGCTGGCCGCCGAACCACAGCACCGCGGCGGTGGAGATGTGCAGGATCATGCCGATGGCGGGGAACATCAGCACGAACAAGGATCCGATCTTCAGCGAGACGTCGGTGAGTTCCTTGTTGGCGGCGCCGAAGCGCTCGGCCTCGTGGGGCTCGCGCACGAAGGCCCGGACCACGCGGATGCCGATGATCTGTTCGCGCAGGACACCGTTGAGCCGGTCGATCTTCTGCTGCATGGAGCGGAAGAGCGGCATGAGGCGGACCACGAGGTAGCCCACCACCACCACGAGCAGGGGCACCGCGACCCAGACGAGCCAGGACAGGTTGAGGTCCTCGCGCAGGGCCATGACGATGCCGCCGATGCACATGATGGGCGTGGCCACCATAAAGTTCAGCGCCATGAGCATGAGCATCTGGACCTGTTGGACATCGTTGGTGCCGCGCGTGATCAGGGTGGGGGCCCCGAAGACGTTGACGTCCCGCGCCGAGAAGCTGCTGACCTTGCGGAAGACGCCCCGGCGCAGGTCCCGGCCGAAGGCCATCGCGGCCTTAGAGCCGAAGTAGACCCCGGCGATCGCGGTGGCCACCTGGATCAGGGCGACTCCGAGCATCACACCGCCGGTGCGCCAGATGTAGTCCGTGTCGCCGCGGGAGACGCCCTCGTCGATGATCTGGGCATTCAGGCTGGGGAGGTACAGCGCCGCGATGGTCGAAGCGAGCTGAAAGACGACCACAGCCGCAATGTATGGCAGATACGGCTTGGAATAGCGCCGCATAAGGGTGACGAGCATGCCCACGAGTCCTTTGGAAGACCGAATGATACGAAACCGGATACTGCGCATCTGGTTACTGCGAACAGTGACCGTTGACCAGATGACCGATGACGAGATGACCGATGATGAAGTGCGTTGGAGAGCTAATGGGAGACTAACCCGCAGGTCCGACAGCAATAGCGATCCAACTCTACGAAATCCCCCGCCCGGGTGGAACACGGGACACCGAAAATCATCCAATCGGTGTATTTTGACGCTTGCCAGCACATGAGAAGACCCCGCGGCGCCCTGGGGGCGGCCGCGGGGCCTCGAGGTTCCGGCGCTACCGGTACCCTTCACTTACTCCGTGCGGTGCCGGCCGTGCGTGGCGATGTAGTCGGCAGCCGCGCGCTGCATCTTGCGCTGCTTGGCCAGGTGCCGGCGGACGGCCGTGAGCTCCTTGGCAACCCGGGCCTGTTCCTCGGCAATCGCACGCTGCTCCGCAGCCTGCTCGTAGACGGCACGCAGCGCCTCGGCCAGCTGGAGCTGCTGTTCCGCCAGCAGTTGCTGCGTCTGCAGCAGCACGGGTACCACGTCGGCGGGCTCCGGCCGGTTATCGGCTACGAGGGTCCGGGCCCGCTGACGGGCGCCTTCCCGCTCCGCACGCTGCGCGCCGAACTCGTCCGGACGGGATGCCGGGTCCGAAGCCAGACCGGCCTCACGGCGGGCGGCGTCCGGAAATCGGGATTCGGCACGCTCCCGGCTGAGCACCTCGATGAATTCCCGGTCCAGGTCCACGATGCCGGTTCCCTCGGCGGACGAGGCGAGCTTGACGGCGTCGTCCGCGCTATTCCGCGAGGTGTGCCCCAAAGCAGTCGCTGAAGCACCTCCGGCGGCGGCTGCCGCGGCGTCGGCGGCCGCGTCTCCTGCGTGCCCGGCAGGTTCCGGCCGGATATCAACCGTGCGGCGCAGGGGGCGTTCCTTGATGAACAGGATGGCCACCAGGGCCACGAGGCCGACGATTGCCGCGATCGTGAAGACTTCGGCGATCGCGTCGCCGTAGGCGGCCCGCATGATGTCGCGGATCGGTGCCGGCATGTCCTTGAGGTCCATGCTGGCCCCCGAGGATCCCGCCGGAACCTTGATCCCTGCGGCCGCGAGCCCCTCCACCGCGAGTTCCTTGACCCGGTTGCCCAGGACGGCACCCAGGACCGAGACGCCGATGGCGCCTCCGAAGGACCGGAAGAAGGCGACAGAGGCGCTCGCCGTGCCGATGTCCTTGGCCTGGACCGTGTTCTGCACGGCGAGGACGAGGTTCTGCATCAGCAAGCCCAGGCCGATGCCGAGGATGGCCGTGTAGATGCCGGTCAGCCACAGGTCAGTGGTGTGGTCCATGGTACCGGCCAGGCCGAGGCCTCCGGCCAGCAGGATGGAGCCGGCGATCAGGTACCGCTTCCACTTGCCGGTGCGGCTGATGAGCATGCCGGAGGCGACGGATCCGATGAGGTTGCCCGCGATCATGGGCAGTGTGAGCAGGCCGGCTTCCGTGGGGGTGGCACCGCGTGCCACCTGGTAGTACTGGCCCAGGAAGGCCGAGGAACCGAACATGCCCACGCCGACGGCCACCGAGGCGAGGATGGCGAGGGCGGTGGTCCGCTCCGAGATGATCTTGAGCGGGATGATGGGCTGGGCCACCCGGGATTCCACCAGCACCAGCAGACCCAGGAGCAGGACACCGCCGCCCACCATGGCGACCGTCTGCCAGGACCACCAGTCGTAGTAGTCGGGGTTGCCGGCAAAGGAGACCCAGATGAGCAGCAGGCTGACGCCGGAGGTCAACAGGATGGAGCCGAGCCAGTCGATCTTGGCGGGGCGCTTGACGTGCTGGATCTTCAAGGTGACCTGCAGCAGGATGAGCGCGACGACGGCGAGCGGGACGCAGACGAAGAACGTCCAGCGCCAGCCCAGCGGGCTGTCCACGATGAAGCCGCCGAGCAGCGGGCCGCCGGCGGTGCCCACGGCCATGACGCCTCCCATGTAGCCGGAGTACTTCCCGCGGTCACGCGGCGGGATCATCGAGCCGATGATGGCCTGGGCCAGGGCGGTGAGTCCACCCAAGGCGATGCCCTGGATGACGCGGGCGGTCAGCAGCAGCGGGATGGTCTCGGACAGGCCGGCCATGACGGAGCCGGCCACGAAGATCACGATGCTCAGCTGGACGAGGATCTTCTTGTTAAAGAGGTCCGCCAGCTTGCCCCAGATCGGGGTGGTGGCCGCGTTGGCCAGGAGCGCTGCGGTAATTACCCAGGCGAAGTCCGTCTGGGTGCCGTGGAGCTCGGACATGATGGTGGGCAGCGCGTTCGTCACGATCGTGCTGCTCAGGATGGCGGTGAAGAAGGCCGCCAGCAGCCCCGTGAGAGCTTCCATGATCTGGCGGTGGGTCATTGCCGCAGGTTCTGCGGCGGGCTGGGATGCGCGGGGCGCCCCCCGCTGGATGTCCGACGGGGCCGGGGACGGCCCTGTGGCGGCGGCGTGGCTGGCCATATATCTACTCCTCAACAATTTCGGTCGTATTCGTGGGTCCGGCCGTCGTTGCCCGGGCTGAGGTCCTGAGGGACCCAGCAAGTTTCTTCAGGGTGCGTGCCGTCAGTTCGACGTCGTCCTGGCTCCAGTCCTGCAGCAGGTCCTGGATGGTTGCCGTGCGGTGGTCTTCGATGAGGCGCAGCTTGTCGGCGCCGGCGGCCGACAGGGCGATCAGTTGCGCGCGGCCGTCCTCGGGGTCCGGCCGGCGGACCACGTAGCCCTGTTCCTCGAGTTCGGCGATGTGCCGGCTGAGAACCGGGGCGCTGACGCCGAGCCGCTCCGCAAGATGCGTGGCCCGGGATTCGCCCTCCCCCACAAAGCGGAGAACTCCCTGCAGCGCCACTCCGGTGTCCTGCCCCCGCAGGTTGGCGGCGGCCACGCAGCGGACAGCGCGTTGAAGGTCGAAGATCTGGTAAACGAGTTTGGCTGCAGCGTTGGATTCAACTGACACGATGGACACCCCTCTTTTGTTTGCCCTAGGCAACTATATCGCAAAATGGTTACTTTGGGAAACTAACCCTAGTGAGCCGTCGCTTTGGCCCTCCCTTTGGGGTGCCCTGTGAGGTGCCCGTGGGCGCCGTGCCGCGGCCCACGAGGACGCTTAAACAGCAAACGCGGACCGCCGGGTCCGCCCCTCGCAATGAGGGGCGGATCCGGCGGTCCGCGCTGTTGGGCGTTGCTGCCGTGGAGTGCTGTGGTGGTGCCGTTTTCCTGCGGAGGGACGGCAGGCCTGTTTAGGTGGCCAGGTGGGTGGGGCCGAACATCTTGAGCAGCGTTTCGACCACGACGACGTTGGGCCCGTCCGCGGCAAACCCTGCCTTGAGCGCGTCCCCGACGTCCTCGGGGGCGACCCGGACGGCCGGGACGCCGAAGGCCTCGGCGAGCTTGACGAAGTCAGGCCGGGCCAGCTCGGTGGCCGTGGCCTTGCCGAAGGCGCCGACCATGTATTCGCGCAGGATGCCGTAGCCGCCGTCGTCCACGATCAGCCAGGTGACCGGGACATTGTGCTGCTTCGCGGTGGCTAGCTCGGAGATGGAGTACATCGCCGAGCCGTCGCCGGAGACGGCCAGCACCCGGGCCGAACCGCCGGACTTGCCCGTGGTTTCCAGTCCCACGGCGCCGCCGATCGCCGCGGGGAAGCCGAAGCCCAGCCCGCCGGCGCCCTGCGCGGAGTGGAATTGGCCCTCGCGGGCGTCCCAGCAGCTCCAGGCCCAGTAGGCCGAGATCGTCATGTCCCAGAACGTCTGCATGCCCGCGGGAACGGCCTCGCGGATGTCGGCCATGAAGGCCAGTTCCTTGGCCAGGTCCTGGGATTCCAGCCGTGCCTTGACCTTGGCCAGGGTGTCCTTGACCAGGGCCTCGGGGGCTGTGCCGTGCCAGTCGGCGCGTTCGCCGTGCGGTTCGGTCAGCGCCTCGTCGAGGGCGGCGAGGGCCTGCCCGGCATCGGCCCGGATGCCCAGACCGGGCCGGTTGGATTCCAGGACCCGGGGTTCGGCGTCGATCTGGATGATCCGGCCGCGCGGTTCGAAGGTGAAGTAGTTCGAGGTCACTTCCCCAAGCGAGGAGCCGATCACGATCAGGACGTCGGCGTCCTCGAGCAGCTCGGTCATGTACCGGTCCTCGATCCAGGCCTGGAGCGAGAGTTCGTGGTTCCAGGGGAACGCGCCGTTGCCGCCGGGCGTGCAGATCACCGGCGCCCGCAGCTTTTCCGCAATCGAGAGCAGGGACTTCTCGGCCCGGCCGCGGCGGGTGCCGCCGCCGGCGATGATCGCGGGACGCTCCGCCGTCGAGAGCCACTTCACGGCCTCGCGGACCAGCTCCACCCGGGGCGGGTTGTCCGCGGCCTCGGCCAGCGCATCCTCCACCGGGGGCACCATGATGGGGTCCAGCAGGACGTTCTGCGGGATTTCCAGCCACACGGGGCCCTGCGGCGAGGAGATCGCCTCGGTCCAGGCATCCTGGATGGCCGAAGGAATGCCGGAGGCGTGCTGGATCAGCCGCTGGGACTTGGTGACGTTCGCGGCCGAGGCCTTCTGGTCATCGAGCTGGTGCAGCATGCCCTTGCGCCGGGCGCCGAGGCCCTCCAGCGGGATCTGGCTGGCCACGACCACCATGGGCACGCCGGTGGCGTAGGCCTCCTGCAGCCCGGCCAGGGACGTCAGCGCGCCCGGACCGGTGGAGAGGAACAGGACTCCAACCTCGCCGGTGGCGCGGGAGTACCCGTCCGCGGCGAAGGCCGAGTTGTTCTCGACCCGGGAGGAGACGAAGTGCAGGTTTCCGCGCCCCATCGCATCGAACAGGCCCAGGGCATGCTGGCCCGGGATGCCGAAGACCGTCTTGGCGCCCAGCGCCTCGAGGGTCTCGACGACGAGGTCCCCGCCGTTGCGCACGCCGGTCACTTGGAAGACGCCGGGGTAGCGACAGTGGCACCGAAGCCTGCGGCGCGGCGGGATTCCTGTCCGAGGGCCTGGGCGGCGTAGCCGTTCGGGGCGCCGAAGCGGTTGCCCTCGACGGCGCGGTCCGCCATCAGGGTCACGAGCTCGTAGGCGACGTGGCTGGCCGCGACACCGGTGATCTCGGCGTGGTCATACGCGGGGGCGACCTCGACGACGTCGGCCCCCACCAGGTTCATGCCGCGGAAGCCGCGGATGATTTCCAGCAGTTCGCGGCTGGTGATGCCGCCGGCTTCCGGCGTGCCGGTGCCCGGCGCGTGCGCGGGGTCAAGGACGTCGATGTCCACCGAAATGTAGAGCGGGCGGTTGCCGATCCGGTCCCGGACCTTGGCGACGGTTTCCAGGACGCCCTGGTAGTAGACGTCCGCGGAGGTGACGATGCCGAAGCCGAAGCGGTGGTCGTCGTCGAGGTCCTTCTTGCCGTAGAGCGGCCCGCGGGTGCCGATGTGGCTGATGGCCTCGGTGTCGAGGATGCCTTCCTCGACGGCGCGGCGGAAGGGGGTGCCGTGCGTATACTCGGCGCCGAAGTACGTGTCCCAGGTGTCCAGGTGCGCGTCGAAGTGCAGCATGGCAATCGGCTCGCCCGCGCGCTCAGCGGCGGCGCGCAGCAGCGGCAGGGCGATGGTGTGGTCGCCACCGAGGGTCAGCAGCTTGCTGCCGGCCGCCGTCAGGTCCAGGGCGTTCTGCTGGATGGTTTCGATGGCCTCGTTGATGTTGAACGGGTTGACGGCCATGTCGCCGGCGTCGGCCACCTGGATGGTCTCGAAGGGGCTGACGTCCCAGGCCGGGTTGTACGGCCGCAGCAGCCGGCTGGCTTCACGGACGTGGTTGGCACCGAAGCGCGCACCCGGACGGTAGGAGACGCCGGAATCGAACGGCACGCCGACGACCGTGACGTCCGCCTTGGCCACCTGGTCAAGCCGCGGCAGGCGGGCATACGTGGCAGCCCCGGCATAGCGCGGGATACGGGATGAATCGATGGGGCCAAGGTTGCCATTGGCCTCGATGCGCAGCTCTTCCAAAAGAAGCCTCTCCTCCGAGGATTGAACGACGGTTGTGACAGCCATCATACACTTGGAGTTTCATGCTGCGCATCATTTGTTTACCATGTACCTTCGGGCCACTCCGGGTCCGCGAGGGGAGCCACCCCCAACCGGAGGGCTCCCCTCGGGGGCCGATCCCCAACCGGGCCGGGCCCCAGCCGGGCGGCGACGGGCCGGGCGCGGGGTCTGGAGCGGGGCGGGCGCTTCAGGCGATGGCCGAGGCGCCCCGCTCCCCTGTCCGGACCCGGACGGCGTCGCGCACTTCCATGATCCAGATCTTGCCGTCGCCGAAGCGGCCCGTCCGCCCGCCTTCCTCGATGGCGGCCATGACGCCGGCCAGGGCGTCCTCGTTGACCAGCACTTCCAGCCGCGCCTTGGGCAGCAGGTCGGAGCTGTATTCGGCGCCCCGGTAGACCTCGATATGGCCGCGCTGCCGGCCGTAGCCGCTGGCCTGGCTCACTGTCAGGCCGTTGACTCCAAACCGCTCCAGCGCCGCACTGACGGCGTCGACCCTGTCCGGCCGCACAATGGCCGTAACGAGCTTCATGTCGACACCCGGCCCCGGGCGGCCTCACTTTCGGCCTCCGCTGGAGCCTGAACCTGCGCCGGGGCCTGCGCCTGGGCCTGAGCGTGCGGGGCGGGGTCGGGGATGGCATGCGGGCCCGCGGGGTGGAAGCTGCCGCCGACCATGAGGAGTTCGTAGGCCGTCTCGGCATGTTCTGTCACGTCGATGCCGGAGAGCTCGTCGGCCTCCGAGACGCGCATGCCGATGGTCTTGTGGATTGCGAAGCCAATCAGCAGGGTCATCACGGCACTCCAGGCTGTGACAATCAGCGCGGTGAGAATCTGCGGCCAGAACTGCGCCAGGCCGCCGCCGTAGAACAGTCCGCCGCCGGTCTTGGCGGAGGGAAGCGCGAAGAAGCCCAGGGACAGGGTCCCCCAGAGGCCGCCGACGAAGTGCACCGCCACGACGTCCAAGGAGTCATCCAGCCCGATCTTGAACTTCAGCCCGACGGCGAGCGCACAAACGGCGCCCGCGACGGTGCCGATCAGGATTGCCCCGACGGGGTCGATGAACCCGCAGGCCGGGGTGACGGCCACGAGTCCCGCAACAGCACCAGAGGCGGCGCCAAGCGACGTGGCATGTCCGTCGCGCAACCGCTCCACGAACAGCCAGCCGAGCAGGGCGGCACTGGTGGCAAGCAGCGTGTTGGTCCACGCGAGGGCGGCCGTGGCGTCGGCGGCGAGTTCCGAGCCGGCGTTGAAGCCGAACCAGCCAAACCAGAGGAGGCCCGCGCCGAGCATGACAAACGGCAGGTTATGCGGGCGAATGTTGGGGTCCTTCATGAAACCAAGCCGCTTGCCGAGCACCACCGCCAGCATGAGGCCGGCCATGCCGGCGTTCATGTGGACCACTGTGCCGCCAGCGAAGTCGAGGGCCGAGATCTTGCTGCCGATAATGCCGGTGGGTCCGAAGATGCCGCCGCCCCACACCCAGTGGGCGATCGGCGCGTAGACGAGCGTGACCCAGAGCCCGGCAAAGAGGAGCCAGGGGCCGAACCGGACGCGCTCGGCCACGGCCCCGCTGATCAGCGCAACGGTAATGATGGCGAACGTGGCCTGGAACCCGATGAACACCATGTCCGGCAGGCCGGGCGCCTTGGAGCCAATGCTGGTGGTCAGCCCGCTGAGGCCGAAGTTCGTGAAGGGATCGCCGATGAACCCGCCCAACGTGTCCGGCCCGAAGGCCAGGCCGTAGCCCCAAAGGGCCCAGACGACGGCCACCACGCCCATGGCGCCGAAGCTCATCATCATGATGTTGAGGACGGATTTCATTCTGACGAGCCCGCCGTAGAAGAACGCGAGCCCAGGGGTCATCAGCAGGACGAGAGCGGACGCGGTGAGCATCCACGCCGTCGATCCCGGGTCAAGGACCTGGGGATCAACAGCCATCCCTACTGCAAGAACGGAGAAATTCATTGCGGGAGCCTTCCTCGAGTGCCGGCGCTCCGAGGGCGCCGATTCGGCGAGACCATGTGACGAACTTGGGACTGTTAGACGTCCCCCCGCAGATGACGCTACCCACGGGGTGTTTCAGGGAAGCTGTCCTGTTTTTGCGAGCACGTTACGGGACGGGCACGGGGATGAATTTCCTGTTTCCGGCACATTTCCAGAATGTGACGAACATCTCACCATTCACGGCCCGCTGCTCACTGCCACTGCCACCCACGACTCGCCGCCATCCACAACTCACTGCGATCCAAGACTCACTTCTCAAGGGCCGACCGACGCTCCTTCCCGGTTGCTTCCCCGCCCACTTCCGGGCCGCCCCGGGATGTAGGGTTCGTGCCGGCCGCGGAGCCGACCCCGGGCCCGGCAACCGGGAAGGAACGCAGCCAGCGACCGCCGTCGGGCGCCCAAACCGCCGAATTGCCGGCACAGCCCGATACCCACATAGCCCCATCGCCGCCTTCCGCGATCCAGGCCGACCCTGTGGACTGGCGCCATGGACCCCATCAACTACCTTGCACAACTCGGCGGAGTCGCCCGGACCGGCCAGCTCCTGGCCGCGGGATACTCCCGGACGGACATCGCCGGGCTGACGAGTGCCGGGGCGCGCCAGCCCAGGCGAGGAGTGTTCGCGCTCCCCGAGTGCCAGCCGGAGCTCGCTGCGGCCATCCGGCACAATGCCCGTGTCACCTGCGCCAGCGCGGCCGGGCACTACGGCCTCTGGCTCAGAGAAATCCCGGCCCAGCATCATCTGGCCTGCAACCACGGCCACGGATCCGGCTTCATTAGGCACAGGACCATCAGGTTCGATGGCCCTGCCCAGCTGCCAGTGGCCGCGGTCGAGGACGTTGCGCTGCATGCCCTGTCCTGTTTGAGGCCGCCCGCATCGACAGCACTGGCGACGTCGGCCATGCGCTTGCACGGCATTCCCCTCGAATTGCTGAAGGCCCAGCTCATTGGCGACCGGTCGGGTCCGGTGCTCCAGGCCCTGCGACAGCTGGATTTGCGCGCCGAATCAATCGTGGAGGTCGATGCCCAGCACCTCTTCACCACGCACGGAATTGGATTCGATACCCAGGTCCGGCTCCCCGGAATCGGCCGGGTCGACTTCCTGATTGAGGGATTCCTCATCGTGGAAGTGGACGGTTACGCATTCCACTCCAGCCGCGAGGCCATGCGCGTGGATCTGGGACGCAACAACGCCTCCGCGGTCAACGGGTTTGCCGTGCTGAGGTACATGCCGGAGCACATCTGGCTTGAGCCGGAGCGTGTCATCGCCGATATTCGGGCCGTGCTGAGCCGGACCCCGCACAGCATTCCGTGACGTTAGAGCATTCCGTGACGTTCCTGCCCAGTTGCCGCCGGGTACACGAGGACCGCCCGCTGGATTCCGGGACCGGGCGCCGGCCCGCAGCCCGCGCCGGCTTAGCAACCGGGAAGGAGCGCAGCGGCAGACCGCCCCGCCCGGTCAGCCCGGGCCCATCCCAGCCCAGCCAGCCCGCAGCCCGCAGCCCGCAGCCCGCAGGATGCTAGCGGCTGGCGGCCGGGACGAGCACCCACAGCACCTCGACGGCGTCGTCCGTGGGGTTGACCCAGGTGTGGGGTTCCCGGCCCGGGAACGTCACGGTGTCCCCCGCACTGAGCTCGAATTCCTCGTTGGTGAGGATCAGCCGGATACTTCCCTTGACCACGTGCAGGACGTCGACGTCGCAGTCCACGGCATAGAGCTCGGACTCGCCGCGACCGCGCGGCTCAATGACTGCCTGGATGATCTGGACCCGCCGCTCGGAGCGCGCGGTCAGGAGGCGCTCGACGATCCCCTCGCCCCCGAGGGAGATCCGGGGGCCCTCGTTCTGCTTGGTGAGGTGGGTTTCGGGGGCGGCGAAGAGGTCGCCGATCGAGATCGACAGGACTTGGCACAGGGTGACCAGGGAGGCGACCGAGGGCGAGGTGAGGTCCCGCTCCACCCGGCTGAGGAATCCTTTGGTGAGCCCTGTGGCGTCGGCGACCTGCTCGATGGTGAGCCGCTGTGACTGCCGGGCGGCGCGGATCCTTGAACCGATGGCAACGGGAACGTTGCTCGGTTCAACGGGTAGAGCCTTCATATAGGAACCTTTCACGGCCGGCCGCTTGGCCCCATCATTGGAGCAATCCTAGCGGGAACAAGCCTTCGTGACGCGGATGCGGTGAGGACGGCATTGCGCCTTGACTGTTACCGGGATCACAACATACTGTTTGGCAACATGTGTTGCCTATTGGGCAATACCGGAGGTTCCGACGGACATCCTCCTCGTACCCGTCACGCAGCAGCAGACTTGCCGAACGCACCGTTGAGGCCCGGCAATGCCCGCGCACGCTGCCAATCAGCTCCAAGGAGCCTTTTATGGACGCTAGTTTCGTCAACATCGCCATTGTGGTGGTGTATCTGCTCGCCATGCTGGCGTTCGGATGGTGGGGCAAGTCCCGCACCAAGAACAATAGCGACTTCCTCGTCGCCGGCCGCCGGCTCGGCCCGTTCCTCTACACCGGCACCATGGCCGCCGTCGTCCTCGGCGGCGCTTCCACGGTCGGCGGGGTGGGCCTGGGCTACAAGTTCGGCATCTCCGGCATGTGGCTCGTGGTCGCAATCGGCTCCGGCGTCCTGCTGCTGAGCCTGCTCTTCGCCGGCACCATCCAGAAGCTGAAGATCTACACCGTCTCGCAGATGCTGACCCTGCGCTATGGCAGCAACGCCACGCAGACCTCCGGCATCGTCATGCTCGCCTACACGCTGATGCTCTGCGCTACCTCCACCGGCGCCTACGCCACCATCTTCGTGGTGCTCTTCGGCTGGGACCGGTGGCTCGCCATTGCCATCGGCGGGGCGATCGTGCTGGTTTATTCGACCATCGGCGGCATGTGGTCCATTACGCTGGCCGACCAGGTCCAGTTCGTCATCAAGACGGTGGGCATCTTCCTGCTGATGCTGCCGTTCACGCTGAACGCCGCCGGCGGACTCGACGGAATCCGTGCCCGTGTTGACGCCAGCTTCTTCCAGATCGACGGCATCGGCGTCCAGACGATCATCACCTATTTTGTGGTGTACACCCTCGGCCTGCTGATCGGCCAGGACATCTGGCAGCGAGTGTTCACGGCCAAGACGCCTGAAGTGGCACGTTGGGGCGGTGCCACGGCCGGTATCTACTGCATCCTCTACGGTGCCGCGGGCGCCCTGATCGGCCTCGGCGCCCGGGTGGCCCTGCCGCAGATCGACGTCAAGGCACTCGGCAAGGACGTTGTCTACGCCGAGGTCGCCACCCACCTGCTGCCCATCGGCATCGGCGGCCTCGTGCTTGCCGCCGCCGTGGCCGCCATGATGTCCACCGCCTCCGGCGCCCTGATCGCGGCCGCCACCGTGGCCCGCGCCGACGTGCTGCCGTTCGTCGCCGGCTGGTTCGGCAAGACCGTCAACACCGATGACTCCGACAACCCGGAACACGACGTCAAGGCCAACCGCATGTGGGTTCTGGGCCTTGGCGTCGTGGCAATCGTGATCGCCATCATCACCAAGGACGTCGTCGCCGCCCTGACCATTGCTTACGACATCCTTGTGGGCGGCCTGCTCGTGGCCATCCTCGGCGGCCTGGTCTGGAAGCGCGGCACCGGCGTTGCCGCCGCGGCATCCATGGCCGTCGGCTCGGTCATCACGCTCGGCACCATGATCATCCTGGAAATCAACGCCGAGGTTCCGCTGGACGGCATCTACGCCAACGAGCCGATCTACTACGGCCTCATCGCCTCAGCAGTGGTCTACATTGCTGTGTCGCTGCTGACCAAGCCGACGGATCCCGCGGTCATGCAGAACTGGCACCGGCGGGTCGCCGGCCTCGCGTCCGAGGACGAAAAGACTCCTGTCCTGACCCATTAGGATTCTGACAGCCGGGTAAAGGTCGACGGCGGCGCTCCCCTTTCCGGGGGCGCCGCCGTCGGCGTTTAAACGACTAGGGCGAATAAACGATTAGGGCGACCCAAAAGCGGGCCGGAAAGTCACTCCTTTTCCTCCGGTTCAAGGAATTCTTCCCCTTCCAGGGGCACTACAGGCGTCTCGTCGCCTAGGAAGTCGTCCGCGTCCAAGGGAACGAGGCGGTCGGCCTCCTCGAGAATTTCCTCTTCCTCTGATTCCTGGGCTGCACTGACGGGCGCGTCCTCGGCGTAGTCGTAGGCGGGATCGGATTCGAGGGAATCCCGGGCCGGCTGGATGGGGTGTGATCCGGTGCTGTCCATGATGCAACCTCCGTGTGACAGGGGTGGCGGCAAGGGCCTGGAGAGCCCGCCCTGGGTTTCATTCGAACACCGCGAGCGCGGCCGGTCAAGGGCTCACCATTGCTTCCGGAACCTGTCTGTCAGACACCCCGCCGGAGCAGCCCAATTACGGGGTCCCTAAACTTTGCGCTGAGGATGACCGGCCGGAAATGCGCGGAATTACGGGGTACTCTGGATTCGCAATGGGGCCGGACCATGCCCGACCAAATCCAGGAGTTTTCGTGTCTCAGCACACTGAATCGGATCACGACGATTCTCAGCAGTATCCCCCTGCACACGCCCCTTCCGGCCGCACCGAGCCAAGGAGCGCCCCGCCGCAGGCCCCCGCCCCGGGCGCCGCTCCCGGCTCGACGCCTTCCGCGTCCGCTTCGACGCCCTCGACGCCCGGTTCGACGCCGGCCTCGACGCCAACCGCCGCGGACATCAAGCGCTGGCGCCAGTACCTCGCCGATGAACGCGCCGAGGCCGCCGTCTACCGCCATCTTGCCAAGAACCGCAGCGGCGAGGAGCGCGCCATCCTGCTCGCACTGGCCGAGGCCGAGGGGCGCCACGAGGCCCACTGGCTCCAGCTGCTGGGCGAGCACGCCGGCAAGGACCGGCACGCCTCACTCCGGAGCCGGTTCCTGGGCTTCCTGGCCCGCCACTTCGGCTCGGTTTTCGTCCTGGCCCTCGCGCAGCGCGCGGAGAGCCGGTCCCCCTATGCCACGGACCCTTCCGCCACGCCGGCCATGGTTGCCGACGAGCAAATCCATGAAGAAGTGGTCCGCGGACTGGCCACCCGGGGCCGCAACCGGCTGGCGGGAACTTTCCGGGCCGCCGTCTTCGGCGCGAACGATGGGCTGGTCAGCAACCTCTCCCTCGTCATGGGCATGGCAGCCTCCGGCGTCGGAAATCAGGTGGTGCTCCTCAGCGGTGTAGCCGGGTTGCTGGCCGGGGCGCTCTCCATGGGTGCCGGCGAATTCATTTCCGTGCGGTCTCAGCGGGAACTCCTCGCCGCCACCCGCCCCACCCAGATCACTCTGGCGGCGGCCCCGCTGTTGGATATCGAGCACAACGAACTCCTGCTCGTGTACCTGGCCCGCGGCATGTCCCGGGAAGCCGCCGAGCACCGCGTCGCGGAGCGCATGGGTCTGCTGGAGTGCGACTGCGATCCGAGCCTGTCCCTGCAGCCGGAACTGCCCGAAGCCGAGGACCAGCATGAGGCTGTCGGCACGGCGTGGGGTGCCGCGGCGTCGAGCTTCTGCTTCTTCGCTTCGGGCGCGATCGTGCCGATCATCCCGTTCCTGTTGGGCATGACGGGACTTGCCGCGCTGGTCGCCTCCGCCTCCCTCGTCGGTCTGGCCCTGCTGCTCACCGGCGGCATCGTCGGCCTGCTCTCCGGCACGTCCCCGGCCACCCGCGGCTTCCGCCAGCTGGCCATCGGCATGGGCGCCGCCGGTGTCACCTACCTGCTGGGCATGGTCTTTGGTGCCGTGGTCGGCTAGTGGACGGTCCTGAATTCAGGGACCGCGGGCCGCGGCACAGCCGGTCCGCCACGGCGCTGAGGGTCGTCAGGAACCTTGCCGCCGCCGCCGTGATCGCCGGGGCCGCTTTCTTCGCGGCCGGCTTCATCTACGGCGATCCCCGCTTCACCGGGCTCTTCGAGGTCACCCGGGGAGCGGGGCACAACCCGGGGTACATTTCACAACCGAGCCAGCCCGGCCCGCAGGTGCGGCCGCGGTCCGGCCAGGTGTCGGGCCAGCCGGCCGTGCCGGACAGCGAATCCCACACGGACACTCCCCCGCCGGGGCTGGAGGAGCAGGACAAGCCCCTCAGCACACCCCGGAAGCCGGACGTCGCCAGTACTTCGTACAAGTTCCTCGCAACGAACGGCGACGGCAGTCCGGTGGGCTACTCGCCGTGCCGGCCGTTGCACTACGTCGTCAATGCCGCCCTGGCACCGCAGGGCGCCGAACGGCTCGTGGGAGACTCCATTCGGACGATCTCGCAGGCCACCGGGATCACGTTCATCAATGACGGGTCCACCAACGAGGCGCCCTCGCCAACCCGTGCGCCCTACCAGAAGGAGCGCTACGGGGACCGGTGGGCGCCCCTGCTGATTGCGTGGACCACGCCGGAACAGGCCCCGCGGCTCAAGGGCGCGGTAATCGGCGTCGGGGGCAGCACCCACTTCAGTTTCGGCGACGGGCCAAAGAGCTTCGTCACCGGCAGCCTGGAACTGGATGCGCCGCAAATCGCGGAAGGCCTGGACCGGGCCGAGGGCGCAGCCTACGCCACGGCCGTGATCCTGCACGAGCTCGGCCACGTGATGGGCCTGGAGCACGTCGATGACCCGACCCAGCTGATGTACCCGGAGATCGGGTCCCCTGCCGGACTGGCGGCCGGCGACTTGAACGGGCTCTACGAGCTCAGCCACGCCCGGTGCCGCAAGGACCTCTAGCTCGACAGCACAGTGCCACTAGCGTGCCAGCACGTCCAGGGCTTCCTCCACGGTGTCGACCAGGAAGATCCGTTCTTCCATCTGGCGGCCGGAAGCCAGGCTCTGCAGGAGAGGCCAGGCCGGGAACCGCCGCAGCCAGTGCTCGTGCCCCACGAGCACCATGGGCGTGACGGTTTCCGCGGCGCCGTAGTAGTTCTCACAGGCGTCCTGGAAGATTTCCTGCACCGTGCCGCCGGAGCCGGGCAGGAAGACG
This sequence comes from Arthrobacter sp. YAF34, assembly GCF_052113245.1. Classification (NCBI taxonomy): domain Bacteria; kingdom Bacillati; phylum Actinomycetota; class Actinomycetes; order Micrococcales; family Micrococcaceae; genus Arthrobacter; species Arthrobacter sp. YAF34. Next base: position 154,563 of record NZ_JBFRCV010000005.1, on the reverse strand, counting down.
ATGCCGCCGTTGCACAGTTCCAGCAGGATCGCTTCCCGGATGGCGTTCGCGAAGTACTTGGCCACATGGGTGGCGAAGAAGTTGGGCGGCTCATGACCGTAGAACCACGTGGGAATCCCCAGCGACGGGGTGCCCCCGGGATGGCGTTCGACGACGGCCGCGGCCGCCCGTGCCCAGGCAGACACCGACGGGCGGAAGGACGGCACCGCGGCCAGATCGGTCAGGGCCCGCCGGAACTCCAGCTCCGGGGCCTCGCTGAGGAAGGCGCCCAGATTGGCCGCCTCCATGGTCCCGGGGCCGCCGCCGGTGGCCACCACCCTGTTGTTCCGGGCCAGCAACCGGCCCAGCAGTGCGGCTTCTTCGAAAAGGGCTGTGCCGCGGCGGGCCGCGTGCCCGCCCATGACCCCCACCATCGTGCGGCCCGCGCAGAGGTCCGAACGCGTCAGATCGTCGAGGGCGCTGCCGATCGCGTGGTCGTGCAGGGCCGCGGCCAGCGTCGCCTCCAGACGGTGCCGCTGGCCCGGCCGGATGCTCCACTGATACACCCGCGCGTCGAGCGTGTCCTCATAGCGTGACGCGGCGATCCCTGCATACAGTTCGTGCGGCGTGTACAGCTGACTGCGGTACGGGTTGAACGGGACGGCCTCAAGCCGGGGAAAGATGAGGGCGCCGCGGCCGCGCAGCGAATCCTCCGCGCCGCCGTCGAACGTGCAGCCCAGGAAGATTGCGCCCTGCGGGTCCAGCGCCTCCAGCTGCCCCCGGCGGCCGCGCAGGTCCAGCGACTGGACATGCCAGCCCTGCATGGTGCGCGTCCCGGCCGCAACAAGCCGGTCGAAGACGGCGAGACTTTCGACCTCCAGGGTGCGGGGGCTGGGATGCAGGCTGCGGGCGGCGCTCATGGAGCCAGCCTAGACCGCGGCCCCCGCCGCTCCCCCGTTGCGCCATCACTCTTGGCGGTCATTCCCCGGTTTTGGGGCCCAGAACTGACAGCGCAACGGGGAACGGGGGGACGGTCAGGGTCAGGAGACCTGGAGGCCGCCGTTGATGTCATAGGTTGCGGCGGTGATGTACCCGGCGTCGGGGCCGAGCAGGAAGGCGATGAGCGCCGCCACCTCTTCCCGGCTGCCGACCCGTCCCATCATGATGCCCTCCGACATCTGCGCCTTGCGCTCCTCACTCAGCGTGCCGCCCATGATGTCGGTGTCGATGGGCCCGGGGGCGATCGCGTTGACGGTGACGCCGAATTCGCCCACCTCGCGGGCCAGGGCGCGGGTGAAGCCGATGATGCCGGCCTTGGACGCGCTGTAGGCCACCTTGGAATAGGTGCCGCCGCCGCGCTGGGCAGAGATCGAGGAGATGCTCACGATCCGGCCGAGCCTGCGCTCGATCATGCCCTTGAGGACCCGCTGGGAAACGATGAAGGAGCCGCGCATGTTGATGGCGAAGACCTTGTCCCATTCTTCGACCGTGGTTTCCATGAACGGTGTGGGGGAACTGATGCCGGCCAGGTTGGCCAGGGCGACGATCGGTGGCAGCGAGCCCTCGATCTCCGTGATGGCGCGGTCCACCGACGCGGCGTCGGAGACGTCCGCTCCGACGCCGATGGCCTTCACGGCGCGGTTGGAACCGATTTCGGCGGCTGCGGCGATGGCGTCCTCGGCGTTGATGTCCAGGATCGCGACGGACCATCCCTCGCTGGCCAGACGGTCGGCGGCCGCACGGCCGATGCCGCGTGCCGACGCGGCACCGGTCAGGACCACTGTGCGTTCAGTGGGGAAAGGGGTAACTGACGTCATGGGGAAGGTTCCTTCTGGTAGTTCGGGGTTAGGCGAGGTTGGCGGGTTCGACGGCGGCCGCCGCGGCGACCGCGGGGTCAAGGGCGGCGTCGCCTTCGGGGCGCCTGCGGGCGTAGAGGTAGGTGGCCGCTGCGGTCACGCACAGGCAGAAGGAGAGGAACAGCAGCCCGCTCTGGTTGCTCCCGGTGGCGTCCTTGAGGAGTCCGACGGCGTACGGGGCAACAAAGCCGCCGAGGTTGCCGAGGGAGTTCACCAGGGCGAGTCCGGACGCGGCAGCCGCTCCGGTCAGGGCTGCGGACGGCATCGAGAGGAACGGGGCAATCGCCCCGTAGATCCCCATGGCCGAGACCGTCAGGCCGATCATTGCCAGGATGGGGTTGACCGGCAGGAGGTACCCGGCGGCCACGAGTCCGACGCCCGCGAGGACCATGCTGACGGCGGAGTGCCAGGCGCGCTTGCCGGTCCGGTCCGCGCGCTTGCTCCAGAAGTAGACGAATACTGCGGCCACGGCGTAGGGGATGAAGACGATGAAGCCGACCTCAGCCGTGGAGAAGTTCCCGAGGGCTGCGACGATGGTGGGCATCCACAGGCCCAGGCCGTAGATCCCGCAGACCAGGCCGAAGTACAGGGCGGAGTAGACCAGCGTGCGCTTGTCCTTGAGGCCGGCGAGGAAGTTGTGTTTTCCGGACTGGGACTTGGCTGCCAGCTCGGCGTCCATGGTGGCGGTGAGCCAGTTGCGCTCATCGGCCTCGAGCCATTTGGCGTCGCGCGGGCGGTCCGTCATGAGGATGGGCGTCAGGAGGCCCAGCAGGATCGCCGGGATGCCTTCGATCACGTAGAGCCACTGCCAGCCCTGCAGGCCCAGGACGCCGTCCAACTGCAGGAGGAGCCCGGATACCGGGGCGCCGAGCGCGTTGGAGACGGGCTGGGCGAGGATGAAGATGCCCAGCACGGTCACGCGCTGCGCGGCGGGGAACCAGAGCGTCAGGTAGAACAGGATCGCCGGGAAGAACCCGGCCTCCGCGGCCCCCAGCAGGAACCGGACGATGTAATAGGTGCTTTCGCCGTTGACCAGGCACATGGCGGTGGCAAAGATGCCCCACGTGATGAGGATGCGGGCCAGCCACTTCCGGGCTCCGAACCGGTACATGCCGGCGTTGCTCGGGACCTCCAGGAGGGCGTAGCCGAGGAAGAAGATGCCTGCGCCAAGCCCGTAGGCGGCGGAGTTCAGGCCGATGTCCTCGCTCATGGTGAGTTTGGCGAAGCCAACGTTGTTGCGGTCCAGGTAGGCAACGAAGTAGAGCAGGACAATCAGGGGCATGACGCGACGGCGGACCTTGCGAAGCGTGCGGTCGCCCAGTTCGCCGAGTCCAAAGGACTTGGGGGCTATTCGAGTCATCATCGACCTTCTTATGTGCAGTTCCCTCGGGCGGCCTTGCCGGAAAGGGATACGTGGGTATGGGGAAGACGGCCTGGCCGCGGCTGCTGCCGGGCTTCGGACCTTTTTGAGTCAGATGTCAGACATCTGATTCAAGAACTAGGCACGAGCTTAGAATGTGATTCGGATTACGTCAAGAGATTACGGTGTGGCCGTCAGGCCTTGGCACCCCGGACATAACGCTCGTAGTCCTCATTGGTCTGGTCCATGTGCGCGTCCATCGCCTGCCGTGAGCGCTCGGCGTCGCCGCTCAGGATGCTGTCCAGGACCCGCTGGTGATGATCGATGGCGTGTTGCTGGATCACATCAACCGCCGACGTTTCGCGCCGGGTGATGTACAGCAACTGGCCCAGTTGGGCGAAGAGGGCACGGACAAAGGGATTGCCGGAGGCCCTCAACACGGCGTCATGGAAGCCAATGTCCGCCTCCACGAAGCGGTCCAGGTCGCCGGATTCATGGAAGCGCCTCATGTTCTCGATGCACTCACGCATCCGCTCGGCCTGCTCTGGGGTATAGCGGGTGGCGGCAAGCGCGGCTGCCCCGGTTTCCACCATGCGGCGCATTTCGATCAGCCCCACTGAAACCTGCTCGGCCGCATTGCCGTGCGAGGCCGCCTTGAAGATCGCGTCCAGGCCCGTCCAGTTGTCTGTGGGATTGACGAAAGTTCCCCTGCCGGCTTTCACGTAGAGGATGTTTTGCGCCCGGAGCGCCTTGAGGGCTTCACGCACCGTGAGCCTGCTGACGTCGTAGGCCTTGGCGATGTCGGCTTCCGGCGGAATCGCGCCGTGCGGCTGGAGCTTTCCGTCGAGGATCTCAGTCAGCAGGCCGTCGACGAGGTCGTCGACCAGTGTCCTGCGGCCCATCCCAGTTCCCACCTTCAGTCGCGGCTCGTGCTTCCCTCCACATTACCCAAGTCCCGGCGTCGCCCACGTCCCTGCGTCGCCCCTGGTCACCGCGCAGCCATGTAGGCATCGAGGTTGGCCAGCGTTTGTTCCAGGTTGACCGGATGCCGGCGCAGGTACCCGGCCAGCCGGAGGAGGCTCTTGCCGCGGACCCGCCGCGCGTCCCACTGCTCGGTCACCATGGTGCCGGCGGTCCCGTCGGGGCCGGTGGACGGTTCAAGCAGATAGCGCCACACGTGGCCGTAGAAGTGCCGCCATGCGATCCGGTGGCCTTCCTCGAACTCGCAGACCCTGTTCAGGATCTTGTAGTTCATCCGCATCTTCATCTGCATGCCAAACTTGGCGCCGAGGTAGAGCCGTCCGGGCCCGCGCGGCTGGGCGCCCTTGACGGTGCCCGATCCATCAATCACGCTGTGCAGGGCAGGCGTGGCGAGCACGTCGAAGATGGCCTCCGGGGCGGCGGCGATGAACCGGCTGCGGGACACGAGATATCGGGCTTTCATCTGGCAATCCTAGTCCGCGGATCGTGGTGCAGAATGAGGCATGCAGATTTCCCGCAGCGTTCCGGGCAGCCGGCCGCGCATCGGAGTCCCTGTCCGCCTCACCAGCTCTTCCGATCCGGACCCGCGCGTTGCGGAAGCCAACGCATTGTTCGAGTACATCGTGGAGCTGCTGCGTGAGGGCGGCGGCGAACCGGTGCCGCTTACGGCTGCGGGGACCGACGACGGCGGCCTCGCCGCGTCGCTGGCGACCCTCGACGGCGTCGTGCTTCCCGGTGGCGGCGACCTCGACCCCGGCCTCTATGGCGAGACGCGAAGCGGTGCCTGCTACGACGTCAGCCCGGCCCAGGACGCGCTGGACGCCGCGGTGGCGCAGCAGGCGATCGACGCCGGGCTGCCGCTGCTCGGTATCTGCCGCGGACATCAGCTGCTCAATGTGCTCTACGGCGGGACCCTGGTCCAGGACATGGCGCCCGGGACGGTGATGCACCGCGAGCCCGCGCCGGCACACGGGACCGGCCCGTGGGCCTGGCACGAGGTAGCCGTACAGGCCGGCTCCAAGGTGGCATCCCTCTACGGCAGCGAATCCGGTGGCGTGACCGTGAAGATCGCCTCCGGCCACCATCAGGCCGTGGCACGGGTGGCCGGCGCGCTGCGGGTGACGGCCGTGGCCGAGGACGGGACGGTCGAGGCCCTGGAGGATCCGGAGCGGTGGGTGGCGTCGGTCCAGTGGCACCCCGAGGCCTTGGAGCTCCCCGCCGGAGAGCGGCTCGCCCCGTTCCGGGCCTTCGTCGAGGTGTGCCGGAACCGGGCCTGAGGCAGCCGCTCCCGATACAGACTGCTGCAGACAACGGAACCCCGGGGTCAATTCAATGGGCCCGGGGTTCCGGTTTGTTCAATTCCATACAGGGCAACGCACGGGGCGCCGCTCAGCCGGCGACGCTCACCGCCACCTTGACCGGGGTGCCGGTGGCCAGCGATTCCTGGGCGGCATCGGCCACCCGGGAGGCCGCGACGGCGTCCTCCGGGGTGCAGGGGTTGTACCGGCGCCCCAGGATCAGGTCCACGAAGGCTGCCATCTCGTCGCGGTACGCCGTCTCGAACCGCTCGGCAAAGGTCAGGTGCGGCTTCCCCGCGGGGAACGTGATCCCTGCTTCGGCGGAGGCCAGCGCCGTCCTGTCGTTCAGACCCACCATCAGCGAGCCGCGGGAGCCCTGGATTTCCAGCCGGACGTCATGGCCCGCCCCGTTGTACCGGGTGGCGGAGACGGTGCCCACGGTGCCGTCGTCGAACGTCACCAGCGCGAGGGCGGTGTCCACGTCGCCGGCCTCACCGATGGCCGGATCCCCGTTGTTGGAGCCTTTGGCGTAGACCTCGACGATTTCGCGGCCCGTGAGCCAGCGCAGGATGTCGAAATCGTGGACCGAGCAGTCCCGGAAGAGCCCGCCGGAGCTGGCCAGGAATTCGACCGGTGGCGGCGTCATGTCGCAGGTGACGGCGCGCAGCGAATGGATCCAGCCGAGCTCGCCGGCCTGGTAGGCCCGGCGGGCCTCAAGGTAGCCGGCGTCGAACCGGCGCTGATGCCCGATCTGCACCACGCCGTTGCGGTCCCGGATGTAGTCGAGCACCGGCAGGGCGTCGGCCACGTTCAAGGCCACGGGCTTTTCGCAAAAGACCGGGATCCCGGCGTCCACCCCGGCCTTGATGAGCTCCGGATGGGTGCCGGTTCCGGTGGCGATGACCAGGCCGTCCAGCCCGGAGGCCAGCAGGGCCTCGACCGAGGGCAGGAATTCGGCGTTGAGACCGGACGCGACCGCCCGGGCATGCTCTTCGGCGACGTCCGTGAGCCGCAGGCGGACTTGGATGCCCTGCGGGTTCAGGACGTCGTTGAGGGCGGCGATGTTGTGCGCGTGCATGACCCCGATCCGTCCGACGCCGACAAGTCCGAGGATGACGTCTTTCATACTGCTACTTTCGTGTGTAGTGCGGGCGCGGTGAAGGCAGCCCGGAACGCCTCGAGCGCCGCATCTCCGTCACCGCTGGCCCAGGCTTCCATGCCCACGGTCCCGTCGTAGCCGGCATCCGCGAGCGCCGTGGCGATGGCCGCGTAGTTGATTTCCCCGGTTCCGGGTTCGCAGCGGCCCGGAACGTCCGCCACCTGGATTTCACCGAGGTAGGGCAGGGCGCTCCGGACCAGCTCGATCAGGTTCCCCTCCCCCATTTGGGCGTGGTAGAGATCCAGCATGAGGCGGGCGTTCGGGTGCCCGGCGGCCTGCACCAGCGCCAGGGTGTCCTTGGCGCGGGCCAGCGGGATCCCGGGGTGGTCCAGGATCGTGTTGAGGTTCTCGAGGCAGAACGTCAGCCCGTATTTTTCGCCGAGCTTGCCCAGCCGTTCGAGGGTCCGGGCGCCGGTGATCCACATCTGGCCGGTGGACCGGTAGACCGGGCGGGCCGCGTGGCCGTCGACCAGTTCAGCGGAGTGGACCACCATCCGGCTGACGCCGAGGTCCAGGGCGGCAGGGATCAGGGACTCGGCCGTGCGCACCACGTCGTCCGCCGTCTCAGGGTCCACCAGGCTGCCGGAGGTGTATCCCGTCATGGACGAGAACACCGCCCCGGTGGCCTTGAGGGCGCCAATGTCTTTGGTTCGGGAGTCCCACAGTTCGACGTCGAAGCCGGCGGCGTGGATCCGGCGCACCCGCTCGGTGAACGGCAGGTCGGTGAATACCATTTCTGCACCTACGGCGAGCCGCATCAGAGGACCGAAGCTTCCTTGACGGCCACCGGCGCGCCTTGTTTGACCGACTCGATGCAGGCAAGCGCCATGGCCAGCGCGCTCCGGGCATCCCTGGCTCCCGGCGTGAGGGTAAAGGGCCTCGGCGGCGGCGAAGTCCGCTCGCGCCGGGCACGCACGTGGTCGGCAAAGTCGACGAGCTCATCCGTGTAGGCCTGGCGGAAGAGCTCGACGTTCAGCCGTGGCGTGTCGGCGGACATGCCCTCGGCGGTGAACCGGCGGGCGGCGGTCTCGGTGGCGCGGCCGGCCTGGACCATGCCGCGGGAACCGAAGACCTCCCCGCGGATGTCGTAGCCGTACAGGGCGCTGAAGTTTGCCTCGGCGACGGCAATCGCGCCGTTGCTGTACCGGATGGTTACCACGGCGGTGTCCAGGAAGCCCTGGTCCCGCAGTCCCGGCTCCACGAGGGCGTCGGCAACAGCGTAGACCTCCACGGGCTCGGCACCTTCGTTGAACCAGTTGAGGGTGTCGAAGTCGTGGATGAGGGTCTCGAGGAAGATCGTCCACGCCGGAATCTTTGCGGCGTGGCCGATGCTCCCGGTGCCCGGGTCCCGGGTCAGTGACCGCAGGAGCTGCGGCTCCCCCGCGATTCCGGCGGCGAGGTCCTTCTTGGCTGCCTGGAAATCCGCGGAGTACCGGCGGTTAAAGCCGATCTGGAAGTGCACGCCGGCGGCTTCGACGGCGGCAAGCGCGGAGTCGAGTTCGTCAAGGCCCAGGCCAGCCGGCTTTTCGCAGAAGACGTGCTTTCCGGCGGCGGCGGCCTGGCCGATCAAGGCGGAGTGGAACCGCGCGGGGCTCGCGATGACGACGGCGTCGATCTCCGGGTCGGCCAGGATGTCGGCGGCGTCGGCGGTCACCTTCGCCGTGCCCAGGGTGCCGGCCAGCGCCTCGGCGGATTCCAGGTTGGGATCCGCGATGGCGGCGAGGACGGCACCAGGGACCCGGCGGGCGATGCTCTCGGCGTGGAAGGCGCCCATCCAGCCGGAGCCGATAAGGCCGATGCTCACCGGCACGGAGGCCTCGGACGGGTTGCGGTTCAGGTAAGCCATAGGCTTGTCCTTTCAAGACTAGGGACGGCAGTCACTGGTAGGTGGTACCGGTCGTCTGGGCCACGTCGGCGACTTCGCCCTGGACTTCCTTGACGACGTCGCCGTGGCCGCCGAGTTGTTCGAGTTCGTGGGCGAGTTCGGCGAGTTCGGCGCCGCCGGCCATTTGGGCGGTGAGCTCGTCCAGGGTGATGTCCTTCTTGTCGTAGTAGCCGATCGACTTGCCGCGTTTGAGCAGCAGGAACCGGTCGCCGACGGGGAAGGCGTGGTGCGGGTTGTGGGTGATGAAGATGACGCCGAGGCCGCGGTCGCGGGCCTGCAGGATGTAGCGGAGCACCACGCCGGACTGCTTCACGCCCAGGGCCGCGGTGGGCTCGTCCAGGATCAGGACCTTCGCGCCGAAGTACACGGCCCGGGCGATCGCGACGCACTGGCGTTCACCGCCGGAGAGCTGGCCGATGGGCTGTTCGACGTCGCGCAGGTCGATGCCCATCGCGGCGAGTTCCTTGAGCGTGATGTCCTTCATCTTCTCGACGTCCATGCTCTTGAACGGGCCGAAGCCGGATGTCAGTTCGGAGCCGAGGAAGAAGTTCCGCCAAATCGGCATCAGCGGCACCACCGCGAGGTCCTGGTAGACGGTGGCGATGCCCACATCGAGGGCGTCCCGGGGGGAGCTGAATTTCCGGTCCTCGCCCATGACCTTCAATGTTCCGGCGTCGTGCTGGTGCAGGCCGGCGATGATCTTGATCAGGGTGGACTTGCCCGCGCCGTTATCACCCAGCACGCAGGTGACGCGGCCGTTGTCCACGGCCATGGTGACATCGGACAGGGCGATGATGTTCCCGTAGTGCTTGGCGATCCCGTCGAGGGCAAGCAGGTGCACTGGCGTGTCGGTGAGAGGGTCTTTTTCGCTCTGCAGCAGGGTTTGCTGGTCGATCTCTTTGGCATTCATTTCCGGGCCCCTTTTACTTCAGTTCTGCGCGGCGCTTGACGACGAGGTTGACGATGGTGGCCAGCAGCAGCATCAGGCCCAGGAAGAACTTGAACCAGTCCGGGTTCCACTGCGCGTAGACGATGCCCTTGTTGGCCATGCCGAAGATGAACGCGCCGATCGCGCCGCCGATCGCCGAGCCGTAGCCGCCGGTCAGGAGGCAGCCGCCGATCACCGCGGCGATGATGTAGAGGAACTCGTTGCCCACGCCTTCACCGGACTGCACGGTGTCAAAAGCGAAGAGGTTGTGCATGCCCAGGATCCAGGCGCAGAACCCCACGGCCATGAACAGGCCGATCTTGGTGGCCTTGACCGGCACACCCACGGCACGGGCCGCGTTCGCGTCGCCGCCGACGGCGAAGATCCAGTTCCCCACCCGGGTCCGCATCAGCACCCAGGTCGCCACCGCGACGAGCGCGAACCAGTACAGCACCGTGATTTTGACGTCGACTCCGCCGATGCTGACCGAGGAGGCGAACACCGCCCGGGCGGAGTCGAAGCCGTCCATGTTCGCGATCGAGGGTGAGGATACCGACCCGCCGATCAGGCGGGTCAGGCCCAGGTTCAGGCCGGTCAGCATCAGGAACGTCGCCAGAGTCACGATGAAGGACGGCAGTTTGGTCTTGATCAGGATCCAGCCGTTGATGAAGCCGATGGACAACGAGACCACCAGGGCCAGGCCGACGCCGACCCACACATTCGTGGTGAAGTACCAGCTGAACAGCGACGCCGTCAGGGCCGAACTGATCACGGCGACACCGGTGGAAAGGTCGAACTCCCCGCCGATCATCAGCAAGGACACCCCCACCGCCATGATCCCGATCGTGGAGCTGCCGTACATGATGGTCGCCAGCGCACCGGGCTGGGTAAACGTCGGGGACACCAACGCGAAGAAGATGAAGAGGACGATAGCGCCCACCAGGGCACCGACCTCGGGACGTCCGAGCAGTTTCTGGAACGGACTGCGCTTGGCGACGCGCTCATCGGGCGCCGGCGACTTTGTCTTGGTCTGGGTGATGGTCATGATGATTCTCCTTGCTGCCGGGCCGGCGCGGGGGCCGGCCCGGCCAGCGGGCTGTTAGCGGACGCCCTGCTTGGCGAAGGTCAGGACATCGGCCGCATTTGATTTGTCGACGATTGCGGGGCCCGTCAGCACAGGCTGGCCGCCGCCGATCTTGAATCCGCCGCGCTTGTTCTGCCAGATGGCGTCGACGGCTCCGTAGCCCTGCAGCCACGGCTGCTGGTCCACGGTGAAGAGAACTGCACCATCCACGATCTTCTGGGCGAGATCCGCGTTGAGGTCGAAACTTGCAACCTTGGCAGAGCTGCCGGCATCCGTGACGGACTTGAGGAGAGTCAGTGTGATGGGGGCGCCGAGGCCGATGATGACGTCGGCGTCCTTGGAAGCCTGGAGCTTGGCCGTCGCGGTGGACTGAACGGAGGTCATATCCTTGCCGTCGACGTAAAGGATCTCCGTTCCAGGCACCTTCGCCTTGACGCCCGCGCAGCGTGCTTCAAGTCCTACGTGGCCCTGTTCCTGAATCACGCAGACCGGGTGCTTGAAGTTCTCTGCCGCGAGCCGGGTGCCGACTGCCTCACCTGCGAGTTTTTCGTTAGAGCCGAAGTGGGTGAAGGCTCCGAGTGCTTGCGAGACCCCTTCTCCAGCGTTGAGGCTCACAACCGGGATGCCGGCGTCAGTGGCCTTCTTCAGGGCGTCTTTGAGTGCTTCGGGCTTGGCGAGCGTGACCGCGATGCCGTCAACCTTCTGGTCGATAGCCTGCTGGATGAGCTGTGCCTGGCGTCCGGCTTCAGGATCGGACGTGTAGAGGAGCTCAACGTTGTCCTTCGCGGCCGCCTCCTCGGCACCCTTGCGAACTATGTCCCAGAAGGTGTCACCTGCTGCGGCATGGGTGATCAAGGCGATCTTAATCCGGGGCGTCGAGGCGACCTGGCCTCCGCCAGCCGCATTGCCTGAGTCTGCGGGCTTGCCTCCGCTGCTGGAACACGCGCTCAGGGCCAGCATGGGTACAACGGCCGCCACGAGGGCCGCCTTCCGCCACGAGAACTTGGTCACGATCAATCTCCTTTGATTCCGGGCCACGCCGGCCGCTTCATCGCGTCGGTCAGTGAGCCATCTACCACCGATCATGGTGACTTCGATCACAGATGTCAATAGTTTGTCCTGACATTAGGATGTTGTGACGTAACTTGGATCGGCGAAAATGCCCCTTTCGCGGGCTCGACCAGCCCAGAGGCGTCAGCCCGCCCCCAAGCCCGCGGCGCCCCTCGGCGGCCCTTGGCTCCCCCGGACGGCCCTGCTACTATCAGAAAAAGGCAGTATGTCCTATCAAGCGAACATGATGCTGACAAACGCGGACAGGCCGGCTCACCGGCCGCCGCGGAGTACAAGGGAGCACGCCCAGTGGCGAATCAACTAAATCTGCGCATCGACCGCTCATCCCCGGTGCCGCTGTACCACCAGGTGGTGCAGGGCATCGAGGCGGCGATCCACACCGGGTTGCTGGAGCCGGGCAGCCGGCTGGAAAATGAGATCGACCTGGCGGCCCAGCTCAACCTGTCCCGCCCCACGATGCGCAAGGCCATGGACGAACTGGTCCGCTCCGGCCTCCTGGTCCGCAAGCGCGGCGTCGGCACCCAGGTGGTGTCCAGCCAGGTCCGCCGCCCGCTGGAGCTCTCCAGCCTCTACGACGACCTCAGCAACAACGGCAGCAAGCCCACCACCGACGTACTCAGTTTCTCCCATGAAGAGGCGGACGCCACGATCCGCACAGCACTGCAACTGCCCGCCGGCGCCAAGGTCTACCACTTTGCCCGGCTCCGGAAAGTGGGCGGCAAGCCGCTGGCCCTGATGGAGAACTGGGTGCGCGATGACATCACCGCCATCGACGAGGCGCTCCTGGCCTCCCAGGGCCTCTACGCCATCCTGCGCAACGGCGGCGTGAACTTCCGGCTGGCCTCGCAGCGGATCGGCGCCATGATCGCCAACGACTACCAGGCGCCGCTGCTCGAGACCACCCCCGGCTCCGCCCTCGTCACCATGGAGCGCACGGCCGTGGACGACACCGGCCGCATGGTGGAAACCGGCCACCACGTCTACCGGGCAGATTCCTACAGCTTTGAGATGACACTGGTCCAAAGATAGAAGTCCAACGATAAGAGTTCAAAGGCAGGCGCTCACCCGCGAGCGCCACCGGCTCCACCCCGGCACACCCGCGCCCTCCTGCGGCGCGACAACGAAAGGGCAGCTTCCATGGCCAACTGGGTCTATCCGCTCGGCACAGCCGCCGAGGGCACATGGGACATTTCCATCGGGACGTCCGATTCCGGGCTGGCGGTGGACGGCTGGGCCCATACCGGGCTGAAGGTCGCCACGCTGCCGGCCGGCGGCGGCGTCGTGCTGGACGCGGCGGCGGAGGAACGCATTGTGATCCCGCTCAACGGATCCTTCCTGACGGCCGTGGACGGGCAGGACTATCACCTGGCCGGCCGGGACAGCGTCTTCAGCGGCCCCAGCGACGTGCTCTACACGGGCGCCGGCAAGGCGGTGGCCATCACCTCGGCCGACGGCGGACGGGTGGCGGTAGCGACCGCCCCGGCCAAGGCCTCCTACCCGACCCGCCTCATCACGGCCGCCGAGACGCCGGTGGAACTGCGCGGAGCCGGCAACTGCTCCCGGCAGGTCCACAATTTCGGGACTCCCGCTGCGCTGGAGGCGGACCGCTTCATCGTCTGCGAGGTCCTCACGCCGGCCGGCAACTGGTCCTCCTATCCCCCGCACAAGCACGATGAGGAAAAAGACGGCGAGACCAGCCTCGAGGAGATCTACTACTTCGAAACAAGGGTGACACCCGGGGCACCGGAGCGCCCGGGCGCCGACGACGCCATCGGCTACCAGCGCGTCTATGCCTCGGACGAACGGCCCATCGACGTTTCCGCGGAGGTGCGGACCGGCGACGTCGTGCTGGTGCCGTACGGCTGGCACGGGCCCGCCATGGCCGCCCCCGGTTACGACATGTACTACCTCAACGTCATGGCCGGCCCGGGCCCGGTCCGCGACTGGCTCATCAGCGACGACCCGCACCACGGCTGGATCCGCCAGACGTGGGAGGGCCAGGACCTGGACCCGCGGCTGCCGTTCGGCCGTTAGGCCGGCTGCAGCTCAGCCTCGGAATCCGCCGTGGAGCCGTCGACGTCGGCCGGCCGGCCGGCGTCGTGCTTCAGAGTGTCATGCCGCTTCGCGGCAGCGGCCGCGAACGCCATCACGGCGAGGCCGAGCAGGGTGATCCCGGCGCCGGCCCAGATCGGCGAGGTGTAGCCGAGGCCGGCGGTGATGGTGACGCCGCCCATCCACGCGCCGAGGGCATTGCCGACGTTGAAGGCGCCAATGTTGGCGCCGGAGGCCAGGGTGGGGGCGCTGCTGGCGTACTTCATCACGCGCATCTGCAGGCCGGGAACCGTGGCGAAGCCGAAGCCGCCCAGCAGCACCATGGAGGCGATGGTCGTCGGCTGGTTGTTGGAGGTCAGGGCGAAGACCACGAGCACCGCGACCAGGAAGGCGAGCACCACCAGCAGGGTGCGGTCCACATTCTTGTCAGCCGCCTTGCCCCCAAGGGTGTTGCCAATGAAGAGCCCGACGCCGAAGAGGATCAGCAGCCACGGGACCGTGCTGGCGGCGAAGCCGGTGACCTCGGTGAGGGTGAACGCAATGTAGGTGAAGGCGCCGAACATGCCGCCGTAGCCGAGGATGGTGACGAAGATGGAGAGCCAGACCTGGCCGGACCGGAAGGCACGGAGCTCACCCCGCAGGCCTCCTGGGGCAGTGTCTCCGGAGCCGGTTTTCGGCACCAGGGTGAGGATGCCGACGAGCGCCAGGACTCCGATCCCGGTGATCCCCCAGAAGGTGGAGCGCCAGCCCGCGGCCTGGCCCAGCATGGTGCCGAACGGGACGCCCAGCACGTTGGCCGCCGTGAGGCCGGTGAACATGATGGCGATCGCGCCGGCCTTCTTGTTGGGCGCCACCATGCTGGCGGCCACCACGGCGCCGATGCCGAAGAACGCGCCGTGCGACAGCGCCGCGATGATGCGACCGACCATCATGGTGCCGTAGTCGGGGGCGAGGGCGGAGACGAGGTTGCCGGCGATGAAGAGGACCATCAGCACGGCAAGTACGGGCTTGCGCTCGAAGCGCGTCACGGCGGCGGTGAGAACCAGCGCGCCGACGACGACGGCGAGGGCGTACCCGGAGATGAGCCATCCCGCGGTGGCTTCGCTGACGTGGAAGTCGGCGGAGACCTGCGGGAGCAGGCCCATGATGACGAACTCGGTGAGTCCGATCCCGAAGCCGCCAAGGGCTAGGGCTATCAGGCCAATCGGCATGGAGATGCTCCTTACAAAGCTGTACGGACAGGGGTATGGCGCGTAAGCTAGTAGTTGCAGACGCGTTATTTATTCTTGCACAAGCAGATACAACGCGCAAGCAACTATTATTTGATGTGTCCGGCACCACCTCCGCCGGGCACACGAGCCGAAGGGAAGCAGCAGATGGGCATCAAGGACGACGCCGTCGAGGTCCGGGCACAAGGCTGGCGGACCCTGGCGGCCCTGCACGGGCTAATCGAAGCCGAGCTGGAGCGGTCCCTGCAGGCCGGGGCGCAGCTCTCCGTCGTGGAGTACACCGTGCTGGACGCGCTGAGCCGGCAGGACGGCTGGCACATGCGGATGCAGCAACTCGCCCGCGCCACGGCGTTGAGCGCGAGCGCCACCACCCGGCTGGTCAACCGGCTCGAGGACCGCGGACTGCTGACCCGGATCCTCTGCGCGGATGACCGCCGCGGGATCTACACCGAGCTCACACCCAGCGGCATCACGCTGCTCGAGCAGAGCCGGCCGGTCCACGACGCCACGCTGGAGCGGGCGCTGGCCCAGGCCCAGGAAGTGCCGGAACTGGCCCCGCTGGTGGACGCCCTCCCCCGGCTGCACACCGTGGCCTAGCCGGGACACCGCAGAAGCCGACGCAGAAAGCCCCGCACCGCGTTTCGACGCGGGCGGGGCTCGCTGGTGGGCGGGCCATTCAGGCTATGCGGTGACGGGTTGCTTCGCGGCAAGCTGCTTGAAGTGGTGCTCGAGATCTTCCAGGCTCTTGTCTTTGGTCTCCGGGATGTACTTCGCGGCGAAGGCGATGGCCCCAACGCCCAGCACGGCGAAGACAAAGAATGTATTGGACAGTCCGATCGCGGCGAGGAGCTGCGGGAAGCCGAAGCCAACCAGGAAGTTCACAATCCACAGCACGAAGGCCGAGGCCCCCATGCCCAGGCCCCGGATCTTCAGCGGGAAGACCTCCGAGAGCATCAGCCAGGTGACTGGCGAGATGGCGCCCTGCTGGAACGCCAGGAACGTCACGGTCAGGGCCAGGATCACAAAGCCGCGGGCCGTTCCTTCCGGCAGGATGAGCGAGAAAACACCGATTAGCAGCAGCGCCGTCGTGGTGCCAAGCTGGCCGGTGATGAGCATCTTGCGTCGCCCCACCTTGCCCAGCAGCCAGATGCCCACGAAGGTTGCGGCGACGGAGATGACGCCGTTGGCGATGTTGGCCGTCAGGGCCGCTTCACGGCCGAAGCCCGACTGCGCGAGGATTTGCGTGCCGTAGTACATGATCGAGTTGACGCCGGTGATTTGTTGAATGACCGCCAGCCCGACCCCCACAACGAAGACGTGGCGCAGCCACGGAACACTAAGGTCCTTCCAGGACCCCATCTTGGCCTTGTAGTCCTCCACGGCCATGGCCTTGACTTCTTCAAATTCAGTCCGGGCCTCCGGCTGGGATCGGATCCGCTGCAGCACGCTAAGGGCCTCGCCGAAGCTACCCATTGAGGCCAGCCAACGCGGGCTTTCGGGCATGAAGTTCATGCCGATCCAGAGCGCGATCGCGGGCAGGGTTGCGATGACCAGCATCCAACGCCAGATCCCGCCGGACTCGCCAAAGCTGTTGCCGAGGTAGGCGTTGAAGATGAACGCCAACAGCTGGCCGGTGACGATCATCAGTTCGTTCTGGGTGACGATCCGACCGCGCCGGGCACTCGGCGAGACTTCTGCCAGATACACGGGAACGGTCACTGAGGCGCCGCCCACGGCCAGGCCAAGGATCAGTCGGGCCAGGATCATCACTTCCGTGTTCGGCGCGAAGGTGCAGGCCAGCGTGCCGGCAAGGAAGACCACGGCCAGCACCATGATCATCTTGCGCCGGCCATGCCGGTCCGCGAGCCGGCCGCCGAACAGGGCGCCGAAGGCCGCGCCGAACAACAGTGAGGATGTCACGAGCCCTTCGGTCAGCGGCGTGAGGCCGAGGTCGGCCTGCATGTACGGCAGGGCGCCGTTGATGACGCCGGTGTCGTAGCCGAAGAGCAGCCCGCCAAAGGTGGACACGATCGTCGCGGTGCGCAAGGCCCGCCTGTGGTTCACGGGTCGTGTCACTTCAGTGACCGTCGCAGTCATAGGCTCGCCTTCTCGATGCGCTGCGTCATGGTCTCCAGCTGGTAGCGGGGACCTCCGCGGCGTTGTCGTCCTCGGCGAAGACGCTCGAGACCATGACGGTGTCCTCACGGTCCAGGAAGCCGATTTCCTTCAGGCCGCCGAAGAACTCATCCCAGTTCACGTCGCCGTCGCCGATTTTCAGGTGCTGGTGCACCCGGACCGGGTTACCGGGCGGGTTGGTGATGTAGCGCAGCCCGTGCGAGGCGAGGTGGTCCATGGTGTCGGCGACGTGCACCAGGCGCAGCTTGTCCCCGGCAGCCCGCATGATCTCCAGGGGCTCGTTTT
This sequence comes from Arthrobacter sp. YAF34, assembly GCF_052113245.1. Classification (NCBI taxonomy): domain Bacteria; kingdom Bacillati; phylum Actinomycetota; class Actinomycetes; order Micrococcales; family Micrococcaceae; genus Arthrobacter; species Arthrobacter sp. YAF34. The sequence goes on along the minus strand of NZ_JBFRCV010000005.1, from coordinate 137,260 downwards.
TCATGTGGAAGCTGTGTGAGGCCACGTAGACCAGGCCCACATTCTTCGAGTTCAGCCCACGGATCACCCGGATCGCGGCCAGGCCCTCCTCGACAAAGTCGTCCGGATGCGGGTCGATCAGGAGGTCGATGCCCTCCCGCTCGATGATGGGGAGCAGTTCCTCCATGGAGCGGTAGAAGGCGCGCTCGGATTCCTCGGCCTTCTCCGGCCGGCCGCTGAACTCGGTGTTCATGGTGCTGACGCCCAGGTCCACGGTGATCTGGATGGCGCGCTTCCAGTAGCGGACGGCGGCCTCACGCGCGTCCTCGTCCGGGCCGGACCAGCGCAGTACGGGCAGCACCGAGGCGATTTCGATCCCGGCGTCCTTGCAGGCCGCCTTCAGCTTGCCCACCAGCTCGTCGTCGGCCTTCGGGTGGTTGAAGAAGGGGATGAAGTCGGCGTGCGGGGTCATCTGCATGTACTTGTAGCCGAGGTCGGCAACCACGCGCGGGAATTCCAGGAGTCCGTGCCTGTGGTGGAACGGCGTGGGATCAAGGGCGATTTTCACTTCTGAATACTCCATTGTGGATCTGGCCATTATGGATCTGGCGGACGGGCGGGCGGCCGGCGCCGCGTTCTTGGCGGCCCGGCCGGCAGAGTCTCTCTAGCGGTAGAGGGCGGGCTTGGCGTTGAGTTTCACGGCGACCTTTTCGCCGTTCTTCTGCGCCTCGACCCCGGCCTCGCAGCACGCTGCCGTGGCGTAGCCGTCCCAGGCGGTGGGGCCGCCGATTTCACCGCGGAGGGCCGCATCGACCCAAGACTGGATTTCGACGTCGTATGCCGCCCCGAAGCGTTCCTCGAAGCCGGGGGTGATGTTGCCGCCCCAGTGGCCATTGCTGCGGGTGTAGGGGCCTTTGTCCCCGCCGATACTGACGATGCCGTCCTCGAAGGAGGCCTGGGTGGCCACTTCGTAGCCGAACTTCGCGTTCACGTAGATCTCGACGTCGGCCAGGACGCCGGACTCGGTCTCGATCAGCACGTGCTGCGGGTCGTGCTGCCCAGCCGGTGCGCTCCGCGTGGGCTTGCCGAGGCGGACCTGGACCGAGGTGATTTCCTCGCCGGTGAAGAAGCGGATGGCGTCGAATTCGTGCACCACGGAGTCGTTGATCAGCATCTCGTTGGTGAAGCCTGCCGGCGTGGTGGGGTTCCGGTGCTGGTGATGCAGCATGAGCAGCTCGCCGAGTTCGGAGTCGCGGATGATTTTGCCCAGCGCGGAGTATTCGGCGTCGAAGCGGCGCATGAAGCCGACCTGGATGCGCTTGCGGCCCAGCGCCTGCTCGGCCTCGACAATTTTCCACGAGGATTCGGCATCCGGGGTGAGCGGCTTCTCGCAGAGGATCGGGATGTCCTTGGCGATCGCCTTGAGCAGGATGTCCTCGTGCAGGAAGCCGGGGGTGGCGATCAGCACGGCGTTGACGTCGCCGTTGCTGAGGGCTTCTTCGGCGTCGGCGAGCGCGACGGCGCCGGGGATGCCTTCGATGGCGGCCTGCGCCCTGGCGAGGTCGACGTCGACGACGGCGGCAACTTCCGCGCCATGGATGCGTGTGTTGAGCCGCTGGATGTGGTCTGCGCCCATACGGCCGGCGCCGATGACAGCTACGCGGAGGGTCTTGGTCATGGTCTTGTCCTCAGTTCTAGTTGACCGCGGTGCGGGAGCCGCACGAGAGCAGGTAGTTACGGGTGCGCTTGGCAATGGGCATCGGGACGTCGAAGGCCACGGGGTACATGTCCTGTTCCACAATGCCAAAGATCGGCCGGTTGAGCGCCTCAACGGCTTCGATGACGGCGCGCAGGTCCGGCAGGCCGTTCGGCGGTTCGGTCATGACGCCGGCCAGGTTGGCGGCGGCCCAGGTCATGTTTTCATCGTTGACCTTTTTGAGGACGTCCGGGTTGATCTGTTTGAGGTGAAGGTAGCCGAGCCGGTCGGGGTAGTTCTTGATCAGGTCCAGGCTGGAGGCACCGCAGTATTCGGCGTGGCCGGTATCGAGGCAGAGGTTGAGGTACTTGGCGTCCGTGGCGGCAAGGAGGGTCTCGATGTCCTCCTGCGCGCCGACATGGGAGTCGGCGTGCGAGTGGAACTGCTGCTTCAGGCCGAAGTCCTCCAGGAGCGTCTTGCCCAGGCGGTTGTGTCCGGTAAAGAGGTCGCTCCAGGCCTTTTCGGTGAGGGTGCCGCTCTCCACGGCCTCGCCGGTGACGTCGTCGCGCCACATCGCCGGGATGACCACCATGTGTTCCCCGCCCATCGCGGCGGTGAGTTCGGCGACCTTCCGTGCCGGTTCCCACGCGGTTTCCCACTGGTCCAGGCCGCGGTGAAAGGCGGTGAAGACGGTCCCGGCCGAGATCTTCAGGTCACGGGCCTTGAGCTCTTCGGCGAGGCGTGCCGGGTCCGTGGGGAGGTAGCCGTACGGGCCCAGCTCGATCCACGTGTAGCCGGATTCGGCGACCTCGTCCAGGAAGCGCTCCCACGGGGTCTGCTGGGGGTCATCCGGGAACCAGACGCCCCAGGAGTCCGGCGCGGTGCCGATGATGAGTTTGTTCTCAGTCATGTCCATTCCTTCTCATCGATTGCTCCGCAGGTGCCCTTTTGGACGCCCAAAAAGGCGGTTGCGGAGCAGTCGATGGTGGTTGTTGGGTGGGGACTAGTTGGAGGGGAAGTTGTAGGAGGCGCCGGAGGCGTGGGTGGGCTCGGGCCAGCGGGAGGTGACCACCTTGCCGCGGGTGTAGAAGGAGACGCCTTCCGGGCCGTAGATGTGCTTGTCGCCGAACAGCGAGGCCTTCCAGCCGCCGAAGGAGTGGTAGGCCACCGGCACGGGCAGCGGCACGTTGATGCCGATCATGCCCACCGTGACGGAGCGCTGGAACTTCCGGGCCGCGGCGCCGGAGGAGGTGAAGATCGCCGTGCCGTTGCCGTAGGGGTTGGCGTTGATCAGGGCGATGCCGGCGTCGAGGTCCTCCACCCGGACCACCACCAGGACCGGGCCGAAGATTTCTTCGGTGTACGCGGTCATCCCGGCCGTGACGTGGTCCAGGACGGTGGGGCCGACCCAGAAGCCGTCCTCGTGGCCGGGGACCACGAGGTCGCGGCCGTCCACCACCATGGCGGCGCCGGCGGCCTCGGCCTCGGTGACGATCCGGACGATGCGTTCCTTGGACGCCGGGGTGATGACCGGCCCCATTTCGGCGTCGGGCACGGTGCCGTTGTTGACCCTGACGGCCAGGGCGCGCTCCTCGACCTTCTTGACCAGCAGGTCGGCAGCCTCGCCGACGGCGACCGCCACCGAGATGGCCATGCAGCGCTCGCCGGCGGAGCCGAAGGCGGCGGCGGCGAGGTGGTCGGCGGCGTTGTCAAGGTCGGCGTCGGGCAGGATGATCGCGTGGTTTTTCGCGCCGCCCAGGGCCTGGACCCGCTTGCCGTGCGCCGTGGCGGTCTCGTGGATGTACCTGGCGACGGGGGTGGAGCCGACGAAGGAGATGCCGTCCACGTCTGGGTGGGTCAGGAGGCCCTCGACCGTTTCCTTGTCGCCGTGCAGGACCTGGAAGACGCCGTCGGGCAGGCCGGCCTGCTTCCACAGCTTGGCGAGCAGCATCGAGGCGGAGGGATCGCGCTCGGAGGGCTTGAGGATGAAGGCGTTGCCGGTGGCGATCGCCATCGGCGCCATCCACAGCGGCACCATGACCGGGAAGTTGAACGGGGTGATGCCGGCGACGACGCCGAGCGGCTCGCGGAAGGAGAAGACGTCGATCCCGGTGGAGACCTGGTCCGAGTAGTCGCCCTTGAGCAGCTGCGGGATGCCACAGGCGAACTCGATGACTTCCAGGCCGCGGCCGATCTCGCCCTTGGCATCGGAGAGGACCTTGCCATGCTCGGCGGTGATCAGCTCGGCGAGGTCGTCCACGTGCGCCGCGACGAGTTCGCGGAATTTGAACAGCACGGCGGTGCGCTTGGCCAGGGAGATGTCGCCCCAGGAATCGGCCGCGGCGCGGGCGGCGGCGACGGTGGCGTCCAGGTCTTCCCGGTTGGCCAGCCGCAGCTCCGCGGTGACGGCGCCGGTGGCGGGGTTGTAGACGGGCTGGGTGCGGGTGCCGACGCCCGCGGTTTCGGCGCCGTTGATGAAGTGGCTAATGGTGGCGACGGTCGTCGTTGACATGGTGGTGGACTTCCTTGGTCTGTGGCTTGTTCGGGGTGGTGAAGGGGGTCAGCCGAGCAGTTTGCGCTGGCGGCTCTTGTGGTCGGTGTAGGTCTGGAAGGCCTGCTGCGTGGACTCGAGCTCGGAGACCTGCGAGACGGGAACGTCCCACCAGGACTCGGAGCTGGGGGCATCCAGCAGCGGGTCGGATTCGACGTGGATGACGATCGGGCCGCCGTTCTCGGGGGCGGCCTTGGCGTCGCGGATGGCCTGCTCGAGTTCGGCGATGACTTTCTCGCCCGGTTCGATGCGGATCACCTTCACGCCGAGGCTTTCGGCGTTCAGGGCCAGGTCCACCGGGAGCCGGTCGCCGTCGTCGAAGCTGTGGTGCTCCTCGTCCAGGGCCCGGTACTGGGTGCCGAAGCGCTGGGAGCCGAGGGACTCGGAGAGCGAGCCGATCGAGGCGTAGCCGTGGTTCTGGATCAGGACCACGATCAGCTTGATCCGCTCGGCGACGGCGGTGACGAGTTCGGTGTGCATCATCAGGTAGGAGCCGTCCCCCACCATCACGACGACGTCGCGCTGCGCCCCGCCCCTCGCGGCTTCGGCCAGGGCGGCCCGCTTGACGCCGAGGCCACCGGGGATTTCATAGCCCATGCAGGAGTAGGCATATTCGACGTGATAGCCGAACGGATCCCGGACGCGCCACATCTTGTGCAGGTCACCCGGGAGGGAACCGGCGGCGCAGATGACGACGTCCGCCGCGTCCATGGCGCGGTTCGTGGCGCCGATGATCTCGTTCTGCGCCGGCAACGGGGTGAACCGGGTGTCGAACGCCTCATCCACCGTGGCGTCCCAGCGCTTCTTCTCGTTCGCGATCTGCTGTTCGAGGTCCTCGCCGATCCGGTAGCCGCCGAGGGCCTGGTTCAGCTTGAGCAGGGCCTTGCGGGCGTCCGCGACGATCGGCAGCGACGTCCCGTGCTTGTAGGCGTCGATCGGCGCGACGTTGATGTTGATGAACCTCACGTCCGGGTTCTGGAACGCGGTCCGGGACGCGGTGGTGAAGTCCTCGTACCGGGTGCCGATGCCGATGATGAGGTCCGCTTCGGCGGCGATGGCGTTGGCCGCCGTCGTGCCGGTGGAACCGATCGCGCCGAGGGAGAACCTGTGGTCCCAGGGCAGGACGCCGACGCCGGCCTGGGTGTTGCCGACCGGGATGCCGGTCAGCTCGGCGAACTCCGCGAGTGCCTCGTTGGCGTAGGCGTAGAGCACGCCGCCGCCGGCGATGATCAGCGGGCGCTTCGCGGCGCGGATCGCCTCGGCGGCCCGGCGGATGTCCTCGTCGTCGGCGTCGGGGCGGCGGATCCGCCATTCGCGTTCGGCCAGGAATTCCGCGGGCACGTCCAGGGCCTCGGCCTGGACGTCCTGGGGCAGCGAGATGGTGACCGCGCCGGTCTCGGCCGGGTCGGTGAGGACGCGCAGGCCGTGGTGGAACGCGGAGAACAGTTGCTCGGGCCGGGAGACGCGGTCAAAGAACTTGGACAGCGGCCGGAAAGCGTCGTTGACGGTGATGTCGTAGGCTTCCGGGCGTTCCAGCTGCTGCAGCACCGGGTCGGCGGCCCGGGTGGCGAAGGTGTCGGACGGCAGCAGCAGGACCGGCAGCCTGTTCGTGGTTGCCAGCGCAGCACCGGTGAGCAGGTTCGAGGAACCCGGGCCGATCGAGGTGCTGATCGCGAAGGTCTGGCGGCGCCGGGTGTGCCGGGCGAAGCCGACGGCCTGGTGGGACTGGGCCTGTTCGTTGCGGCCCTGGTAGTAGGGCATGATCGTCGGATCGAGCTGCTGGTACTGCTTGAGGGCCTGGCCGACGCCGGCCACATTGCCGTGACCGAAGATGCCGAAGGTGCCAGGAATCAGGCGCTCCCGGAAGTCCTGGCCGCCGATCGAATCGACGGTGTACTGCTTGGACAGGTATTCCACGACGGCCTGGGCGACTGTCATTCTGCGTGTTCCTGAGGCAGTTCTCATTCCCATGGGAAGTTACTCCGATGCTTCTTCGGTGCGGGTGGATTCTGGGCGATGCAACAGGGAGGCGGCCGTTGCGACGGCGCCGGCGACGTCGCCGTCGTGCGGGTAGAGCAGGGTCCGGCCGACGGTGAGGCCTTGGACCCCCGGAAGGGCGAGGGCGGCCTGCCAGCTGGCGAAGACGTCGTCCTGGCTGCCTTCCGGGTCGCCGCCGAGGAGCACGGTGGGCATGGTGGTGGACGCCATGACGCGGTCCATCCCGGCGACCACGGGCAGCTTCATCCAGGTGTAGGCGCTGCTGGCGCCGAGGCCTTCGGCGATGGCGACAGACTTGATGACGGCGTTGGTGGAGAGGTCGTTGCGGACCCTGCCGTTCTCGCGGACGGAGAGGAACGGCTCCACCATGGCGATCAGCTTGCGCTCAGCCAGGGAGTCGATTGCCTTTGCGGTCGCTTCGAGGGTGGCCACGGTGTCCGGGTCGCCGAGGCAGATGCGGGTGAGCATCTTGCCGCCGTCGGCGCCCAAAGCCTGAAGCGCGGCCGCGGTGTGCCCGGTGAAGCGGTCATCGAATTCGTTGACCAGGCCGGAGAGACCGCCGCGGTTCATCGAGCCGAAGAGCAGCTTGCCCTCGAGCGCGCCGAGCAGGAGCAGATCGTCCATGATGTCCGGCGAGGCGAGGACGCCGTCCACGTCCGGGTTGGCCAGGGCAATCCGCAGGCGGTCCAGGAGCTGACGGCGGTCGGCCATGGCCACGGGATCATTGCCGACGGCGAGGGCGCCGCGGGCGGGGTGGTCGGCGGCAACGATGAAGTTCTGCCGATGCGCCCTGACGCCGGGGTGGCGGCGCCGGGCCTTGGCGGCGCGGGCAATCGCCTCCGGGTCTTCGAGCCGGATGATGCTCAGGTGCTCGTAACGGCGGGGATCATCGTCCACCGCAAGGGTGGAGCCGGCTGGGGTTGCGCTCACAGTGTGGCTCCTTCGGAGGCGTAGGTACCCGGCACCAGGCGGCCGCGTTCGGCGAGCAGGCCGGTGACTTCTTCCGGCGTCGGCATCGCGTCGGCGCAGGAAAGCCGGGAGGCGACGAGGGCGCCGGCGGCGTTGGCGAAGTCGAGGACCTGCGCGAGCGGCCAGCCGGAAAGCAGGCCGTGGCAGAAGGCCCCGCCGAAAGAGTCGCCGGCGCCGAGGCCGTTGACGGTTTCCACCGGGACCGGGGCGGAGACCACGCGTTCGGTGCGGGTCTTGGCCATGACCCCTTCCGGTCCCAGCTTCACGACGGCGATTTCGACGCCGGCCGCGAGCAGCCGGTCCGCTTGATCGTCGGGAGTGCCCTCGCCGACGGCGACGGCGCATTCCTTGTCATTGCCAATCGCGACGGTGACGTGCGGCAGGATCTTGGCGACCTGTTCCCGGGCTTCTTCCTCGGACGCCCAGAACATCGGCCGGTAGTCCAGGTCCAGGATGGTGAACTGGCCGGGCTTCAGCCCGGTGCGGGGCCGCGCCTCGTGGGCCCTGAGATGGGCGGTGCGGCTGGGTTCCTGGCAGAGGCCGGTGACGGTGGACCAGAAGATTCCCGCGTCCCTGATGGAGTCCAGGTCGAGTTCTTCGGTCTTGATCTGCAGGTCCGGGGCCGTGGGGAAGCGGCCGTAGAAGTAGAGCGGGAAGTCCTCCGGCGGCTTGATGGCGCAGAACGTGACCGCGGTGGGCCATTCCTTGACCGCGGTGACGAAGGAATCGTCCACGCCGAACTTGCGCAGTTCCCGGTGCAGGTATCTGCCGAAGGCGTCGTCGCCGGTGCGGGTAATGACAGCGGCGCGGCGGCCATGGCGGGCGGCGGCCACGGTCACGTTGGACGGTGATCCGCCAAGATATTTTCCGAAGGACGTCACATCCTCCAGATCCACCCCGATGTCGTTCGGGTAGATATCAACGCTGATGCGCCCGATCGTGAGCAGTTCGTGGGTCACGGTGATCGCGGACCTTTCTGGTGTGAACTCGGTACCTTTGCGCAGCCTGAGCTTCGTTGCCTAGGGGCCAGCGTGAGCCGGACCACATCCACTACTTTGCCTTAGAATCCATGTACTGTCAAAGGTTTGTACTGACATATTTACAACATTACACGGAGCGTCTACTGGCCCGCGGCGCGGCGGTCCAGACGGCCGCTCGGACGGCTGCCACGGCGGCCGGCGCGGCCGGGCGACTACTTGGCGGGGACCCCAAGCTCGCCGGTGACGTACTGCGCCCGGCCGAAGCCGAACGACCAGTCCCCCGCAGAGTTCTCGACATACCCAATGAAGACGTCCTCCCCCGCAATCCCCTCGGCGGACAACCGCTCCGCGAGGGCGGCAAACAGGGACTGTTTGGCCAGCTGGCTGCGCCCGGACTGGGTGAAGATCTGGATCATCACCACATCCGGCGTCCGCTCGAAGCCGAGGCCGGCGTCCTGGGCGACGATTTGCCCGATCGGATGCTCCGTGAGGATGTGGAAGTAGTCCCGCTCGGGTATGCCATATTCGGCCACTATCGCGGCATGGATCCCCCGACTGATCCCCTGGAGTTGCTCCGGGGTGCGGCCCTGGTTGATGTCGATTCGCACGAGAGGCACTCGCATCTCCTTCGTAGTTTGTCCTGACATACTAACAAAGGGTGCGGCACCCACGCAAGGATTCCCGCGGCACACAGCAACGCGGGGTCACTTAGCGCCCATCCTCGGGTGCGCAATGGGCGCTAAGTGACCCCGGGTTGGGGTATTGCGCGGGCCGAAGCCCAGGCGTAGCGTTAACAACCTAAAGGTTGATCAACAAGCTGATTGATTACCCACGAGGTCGGGACAGGAGGCGGGCACTTCGTGGAAGCACGCGACGACGAACTGCTCGACATGGCCTTCCTGGCCCTCGCCGATCCCGTCCGCCGCCGCATCATTGCCCGGCTCAGCCGGGGTCCGGCCACCGTGAATGAACTGGCGGAACCTTTCGCGATCACCAAGCAGGCGGTCTCGAAACACATCCAGGTCCTCGAGCAGGCGCAGCTCGTTACGCGCACCCGTGACGCCCAACGCCGGCCCGTCCACCTGAACCCCGCACGGCTGGAGGCGCTCACCGCATGGATCTTCCAGTACCGGCTGGTCCGCGAGGGGCAGTTCCGCAGCCTTGACGCCGTGCTTGAAACCCGAGCCGCGGAAGGCGGCACACAGGGAAAGGATGCATCATGAGCAACGCATTGACACTGACAGTCCCCGAAGGGCTGCCCTTCATCGATTTCTCCCGGGACTTCGACTTTCCTGTCGCCGAGGTCTTCCGGGCACACAAGGACCCCGAGCTCGTAGCCCAATGGCTCGGACCTCGGCGGATGACGATGAGCGTTAGCCACTACGACTTCAGGACCGGCGGAGGTTACCGCTACACCCACACCGGGCCGGACGGCGGCGAGTATGTCTTCAGTGGAGTGTTCCACACCGTCCGCGAGAACGACTTCGCCATCCAGACCTTCGAGTTCGACGGCTACCCCGACGTGGTGAGCATAGAGTTCCTAACCTTCGAGGACCTTGGCGGCGGCCGTTCGCGGCTCACCGGCCATGCGGTCTACCCCAGCATGGAGGCCCGTGACGGCATGGCCCAGTCCGGAATGGAGGGCGGCATGTCCGAAGCCTACGAGCGGCTCGAAGAGCTCCTCTCCGGGGCCAGGGTCTGAGTCCTTAAACAAAGCAACGCGGGGTCACTCCGCGCCCATCCCAGCGAGTGGAATGGGCCGTAAGTGACCCCGCGTTGCTTTTGGTGCTTGGTGCTTGGAACCTAGACGGTGGCGAAGACTTCGCGCAGGAGCTTGGCGGTCTCGGACGGCGTCTTGCCGACCTTGACGCCGGCAGCCTCGAGGGCTTCCTTCTTGGCCTGGGCGGTGCCAGCTGAACCCGAGACGATGGCGCCTGCGTGGCCCATGGTCTTGCCTTCCGGAGCGGTGAAGCCGGCCACGTAGCCCACAACCGGCTTCGTGACGTGTGCCTTGATGTAGTCCGCGGCACGCTCTTCGGCGTCGCCACCGATTTCGCCGATCATAACGATCGCCTTGGTCTCCGGATCGGCTTCGAACGCCTCGAGTGCGTCAATGTGCGTGGTGCCGATGACGGGGTCGCCGCCGATGCCGATGGCGGTGGAGAAGCCGAGGTCGCGCAGCTCGTACATCATCTGGTAGGTCAGGGTGCCCGACTTGGAGACGAGTCCGATGGGGCCCTTGCCGGTGATGTTGGCCGGGGTGATGCCGACGAGGGCCTCACCCGGGGTGATGATGCCGGGGCAGTTCGGTCCGATGATGCGGGTGACCTGCTTGCCGTTGGCGTCCACCTTGGACTGGGCCAGTGCCCAGAACTCGGCGGAGTCCTGGACCGGCACGCCTTCGGTGATGACGACGACCAGGCCGATGCCGGCCTCGATGGCCTCGACGACGGCGTCCTTGGTGAAGGCCGGCGGGACGAAGACGATGGAGACGTCGGCGCCGGTCTCGGCCATGGCTTCCTTGACGGTGCCGAAGACGGTGATTTCGTTATCGCCGTGCAGGACCGTGGTGCCGGCCTTGCGGGCGTTGACGCCGCCCACAATGTTGGTGCCGGCCTTCAGCATCAGGGCGGTGTGCTTGGTGCCTTCGCCGCCGGTGATGCCCTGGACGATGACCTTGGAGTCCTTGTTCAGATAAATAGACATAGTCGAGTCCCTCTACTTCGCTGCGTTGGCGAGCTCGGCGGCCTTGTCGGCGCCCTCGTCCATGGTGGCGGCCAGGGTAACCAGCGGGTGGTTGGCCTCGGCCAGGATGCGGCGGCCTTCCTCAACGTTGTTGCCGTCGAGGCGGACGACCAGCGGCTTGTTGGCGGAGTGGCCGAGCTCGGCCAGTGCGCCCACGATGCCCTTGGCGACGGCGTCGCAGGCGGTGATGCCGCCGAAGACGTTGACGAAGACGGACTTGACCTGCGGGTCGCCCAGGATGACGTCGAGGCCGGCTGCCATGACCTCGGCGGACGCTCCACCGCCGATGTCCAGGAAGTTGGCGGGCTTGACGTTGCCGTGGTTCTCGCCGGCGTAAGCAACGACGTCGAGCGTGGACATGACCAGGCCAGCGCCGTTACCGATGATGCCGACTTCGCCGTCGAGCTTGACGTAGTTGAGGTCCTGCGCCTTGGCCTTGGCCTCGAGCGGATCCGCAGCGTCCTTGTCTTCAAGGGTGGCGTGCTTCGGGTGACGGAAATCGGCGTTCTCGTCGAGGGAAACCTTGCCATCGAGCGCGACGATGTCACCAGCGCCGGTCAGGACGAGCGGGTTGACCTCCACGAGGGTGGCGTCTTCCTTCTTGAAAACGTCCCAGAGCTTCAGGATTACGCCGGCGACCTTGCCGCGCAGTTCCTCGGCGAAGCCCGCAGCGGCGACAATTTCGTCTGCCTTGGCCTGGTCGATGCCGACGGCCGGGTCGATCGCGATCTTGGCCAGGGCCTCGGGGCGCTCAACGGCGAGCTGCTCGATTTCCATGCCGCCTTCAACCGAGCACATGGCCAGGTAGTTGCGGTTGGCCCGATCCAAAAGAACGGAGAAGTAGTATTCCTCGGCGATGTCTGCGCCCTGGGCGATCATCACGCGGTGGACCGTGTGGCCCTTGATGTCCATGCCGAGGATGTTGGTGGAGTGTTCAAATGCCTCGTCAGCGGTCTTGGCGACCTTGACGCCGCCGGCCTTGCCGCGGCCTCCGGCCTTAACCTGTGCCTTGACGACAGTTACGCCGCCGATTTTCTCGGCAGCTGCCTTTGCTTCTTCAGGGGTGTGCGCCACGATGCCAGCAAGCACGGGTACACCGTGCGCCTCGAACATATCGCGCGCCTGGTATTCAAACAGGTCCACGGTTTAGTGTCCTTCTACGTCGAAGTAGTTTCTGTACAGCCGGACCCCACGTATTCGCGGTTACCGGGCTGCGGAATAAACGCACCCTGCGACAAGCTTGGAAACGAGCCACACGGCGCAATGCTCCTCTGGGAACTCTAGTCCTTCGATCGGACCAGCCCGTCCCAGAGTACCCGTTATGTGAGTAAGGACACTATTCTATGAGACGTAGAAAAACCGCTAGATTACGCGGTTTTTCGGGTGTACGACGGCGTGCGGACAGGCGGCGCGGGGGCGTCGGATCCGCGTCCGTAATGTAGGCGGGCACGCCGTCGCAGGCCCACGCCGGGGCGTGGGCAGGAGAGCTGCTAGGCGTCCAGCTTGGTCAGCGGCGCGTAGCGCAGCAGCAGCCGCTTCTCGCCGACGTCGAACTTCACCTTGGCGACCGTCTTGTCCCCCGAGCCCTCCACCGCCAGGACCGTGCCGTTGCCGAAGCTGGTGTGGTTGACCTTGTCCCCCACGCTGACGGCGACGACTTCCTTCTGCGGCTGCACCCTGCTCTTGGCTACGGCAGCGGGAACATCGGCGTTGAAGCCCGCAGACGGCCCGGTACCGGCGCCGCGGGCGGTTCCGGCACCCCAGAATGAGCCGCCGTAACGGCTTGAGCCGATCCCGGCGCCGGTCCCCCAGCCGCCGGTCTGGCGGCTGGCGCCTTCCCGCTTCCACTCGACCAGCTCGGCCGGGATCTCCTCGATGAACTGGCTGGCGGGGTTGTACTGGCTCTGGCCCCACATGCTCCGGACCTCGGACCTGGTCAGATAGAGACGCTTGCGGGCACGGGTCAGCCCCACATAGGCCAAACGCCGTTCCTCGGCCAGTTCCTTGGGATCGGTGGCGGAGCGCTGGTGCGGGAACAGCCCGTGCTCCATGCCGGTGAGGAACACCACCGGGAATTCCAGCCCCTTCGCCGTGTGCAGGGTCATCAGGGTCACGACGCCGAGGCGCTTGGCTTCGGCGACGGCGGCATCGATATCTGCCCCGGGCGCGTCCGGAATCTGGTCGGCGTCGGCGACTAGGGAGACCTGTTCCAGGAAGGCTCCCAGGGAGCCTTCGGGGTTGTCGCGTTCATATTCCCGGACGACGGCGACCAGCTCCGCGAGGTTCTCCACCCGCGATTCGTCCTGGGGGTCCGTGCTGGAGCGCAGCGCCGCGAGGTACCCGGTCTGTTCCAGCACGGCTTCCAAGGCGGCGGCCGCGCCGGAGCCGGAGGCCACCTCGGCGAGGTCGTCGAGGAGTTTCACGAAGCCCAGCACGGCGTTGACCGAGCGGGTCGCCATGCCCCGGGCCTCGTCGGCGCGCCTCGCGGCGGCCATGAAGGAGGTGCGCTCCCGCTCGGCAAGGGCGGCGACGGCGCCCTCGGCGCGGTCGCCAATGCCGCGCTTCGGTTCGTTCAGGATCCTGCGGAGGTTGACGTCGTCGTCCGGGTTGACCAGGACCCGCAGGTAGGCGAGGGCGTCCTTGATCTCTTTGCGCTCGTAGAAGCGCGTGCCGCCGACCACCTTGTAGGGCAGGCCCACGCGCACCAGGACGTCTTCGATGGAACGGGACTGGGCGTTGGTGCGGTAGAAAATGGCGACGTCGCCGGGGCGCAGGTTGCCCTCGTCCTGCAGCCGGTCGATTTCCTTGGCGATGAACTGGGCCTCGTCGTGCTCGTTCTCGCCGACGTAGCCGACGATCTTTTCGCCGTCGCCCTCGGCCGTCCAGAGCCGTTTCTCCGGCCGGTTGGGGTTGCGGGAGATGACCGAGTTGGCGGCGCTGAGGATGGTCTGGGTGGAGCGGTAGTTCTGCTCCAGCTTGATGGTGCGGGCGTCCGGATAGTCCTTCTCGAACTCCACGATGTTGCGGATGTCCGCGCCGCGGAAGGCGTAGATGGACTGGTCGGAATCGCCGACGACGGTGAGCTCGGCGGCGCCGGGGCCCTCGCCGACGATCTCGCGCACGAGGGCGTACTGGGCGTGGTTGGTGTCCTGGTATTCGTCCACGAGGACGTGCCGGAAGCGGCGTCGGTAGGAGTCGGCGAGCGCCGGGAAGGCCCGGAACATGTACACCGTCTCGGCGATCAGGTCATCGAAATCCATGGCGTTGGCCTGGCGCAGCCGCTGGCTGTAGCCCTTGAAGACCTCGGCGACGGCCTGTTCGAAGGGGTCGTTGTAGTTGGCGCTGGAGGAGTAGCTGTCGGCGTCGATCAGCTCGTTCTTCAGCGCGGAGATCTTGTGCTGGATGGCCTTGGGCGCGAACCGCTTGGGATCGAGGTCCAGGTTCTTGGCCACGAGCGTGATCAGCCGCAGCGAGTCCGCGGAGTCGTAGATCGAGAAGTTGGAGTTGAGCCCGACGTTCTTGGCCTCTCGGCGCAGGATCCGGACGCAGGAGGAGTGGAAGGTGGAGATCCACATGGTCTTGGCCCGGCCGCCGACCAGGGCCTCAATGCGTTCCCGCATCTCGGCCGCCGCCTTGTTGGTGAACGTAATGGCCAGGATTTCCCCGTGGTGCGCCCGTCCCGTGGCGATGAGGTAGGCGATCCGGTTGCTGAGCACCCGGGTCTTGCCCGAGCCTGCACCGGCGACGATCAGCAGCGCGCTGCCGGCGTGCTTGACGGCTTCCTCCTGCTGCGGGTTCAGCCCCTCAAGGAGTTCGCTGGCGTTCGGAAGCCGGGGACGGTCCCACCCGCCGCCGTCCGGAGCGTTGCCGGGTCCGGGTCCGTGGCCGTGGGCGCTGGCGCTGCCTTCCGCGGCGGATCCGATGCCCTGCGGGGCCGATCCCGCGCCTAAATCGCGGCCCGCCAGACCGGTCCCGGCCCGCGATTTAGCGCCTGCCGCCGCCGTGGAGGCAGCTTGGAAGGGTCCGTCGGCGTAAGGGTCAAACAACATATCCATGGTGTATCTAAGTCTAGGCGGTGGCACTGACGGCCGCGTCCGCTCCCCCGGGACATGCCCTCCGCCGCCCTCGGCCAGTGGACATAGTCCTCATATGCCCACTCCTGAGCGCGAACAATGAGCATGTCCTCTGGGCCCCGTTATGAAAAGTGAGCATGTCCCCTGGGCCCCGCGCTAAAGAGTGAGCATGTCCCCTGGGCCCCGTTATGAAAAATGAGCATGTCCCCTGGGCCCCGCGCTAAAGAGTGAGCATGTCCCCTGGGCCCCGCGCTAAAGAGTGAGCGTGTCCCGCGGCGGCGTTCTGCGTCCCGGAAGGCTAGCCGACGGCTCCGGAGCTGAGCGCGGCACGCAACTGCCGAACCGCCGTCGTTCCTCCCGCAATGAACCACTCGAGTCCGTTGACGCGCACGACGTCGGTCGCGCCGCCGGCCGCCTCGACGATTGCCTGGCCGGGCAGCCAGTCCCATTCAGGGCAACTGTGCTGGAACCAGCAGCCGAGCTCGCCGTCGGCCACCCGGCCGAGGTCGCAGGAGCCGGACCCGAACATGCGCAGCGCGGCCGCCGACGTCGCTGCCGCGTGCCAGGGCATGGCACACATCGGATCGGCCAGCCACGTCGGGTGGATGTAGGTTGCGGCGCCGAGTTCGGAAACCGGAATGTCCGACCGTCCCTTGCCGCCGGATGTGCCGGGGAGAAAGGTGAGCAGCTTCTCGCCGTTGAGCGTGGACGGCCGGGAGGTCCCGCCGAGCCAGAGCTTGTCCTCATCCGGCTGGAAAATGGCCCCGAGCCTCGCCCCGGTTGAATCCTTCAGGGCAATGGCCGAGCACCAGTAGGAGGACCCATGCAGGAAGTTGTAAGTCCCGTCCACAGGGTCGATGACCCAGGTCCGGCCGCTGCTGCCCGCCACGGAGGCACCCTCTTCGCCCAGGATGGCGTCGTCGGGCCGGCAGCGCCGGAGCTGCTCCAGCACGTAAGACTCGGCGGCGTGATCGGCGGCCGTGACCACGTCCGAAACCGAGGTCTTCTGCCTGCCCTCAAGCCCTGCCTGCCGCATCAGCAGCGCCAGGGTGCCGGCCTCGCGGACCAGGGCCTCGGCCAGTTGGTAGTCATCCAGCGAAGGGTCCAGATCTGCAGTGCTGTGCCGGCCAAGCCGGTGTTTTCCAAGTTCAGTCACGCATTCCAGCCTATCGGCGCCGGTCCGCACTGGATAGCCGGCGCGGGCGGCCGTGCCGGACGGGCGATAATGGAGCAATGGCCAAGACACCCGCACAGCGGATCAAGAAGCACGGCGCCAATGCGGCGGTCCCCCAGCACCATCTGCCCCCGGTGATCAATCCGACGGCCAGCCGGACCCCGCCGAAGGCCCAGAGCAACAGCAGCCTGATTGTGATCGCCGGGGTCGTGGCCAGCGTCTTCCTGTTCTGGTACCTGCATCTCCTGACCCTCAACCAGCTCACGCAGCTGTCGGGTGGTCAGGCGATGCCGGACTCGCTGATCGGCGGCTTCGACCAGGGGTTCGTGGCGCACCTGCGCGCGGCCATGGACGCCGACGCCCTGGGCCAGCTGAGCTACGTCCACAAGACGGCCGGCACGCTCTTCCCGCTGATCTTTGGCTTCACGTGGCTGCTCCTGATCGGCATCAATGTGGCCCGCAAACCCCTGCGCTGGGCCCTCTGGGCGCTCCCGCTGCTCTTTGCCGCGGTCCGGCTGTGGGGCAACACGGCGATCGACGCCATGCTGTCCGCCCAAAACCTCGACGCCGGTCAGGTCGCCCTGGCGTCCGGGCTCACCGTCGCCGGCTGGGCACTTCTGGCGCTGTGCCTCCTGGCCGGCGGCGCGGCGGTGTTCCTCGGTCGCAAGACCGTGGCTGTTTCTCCTACCGCGGGACACGCTCAGTCCTGAGCCCGCGCCAGTGGGCTGCTCACTCGCACTCGGGTCTCGAAGCGGGGCATGTCCATCCTTGGGCGTGAGCACTGAACTAAATGGGCCTATGTCCATTCCCCGAGCCTCGAACTGGGCACGTTCGCCCGGCGCAGGGTGCGCCGTCAGCGGGACATGTCCAGCCGTGGACGTAGTTCTTGGACATCTTGGCGTTATGCCCAGTCGCCGCAAGCGGCGGAGGGCATGTCCAAGTCAGCGATGAATCAGGATAGTTCCGTGAGGAATTCGCGGGCCTGCTCCGCGCGTTGCGGGGCTCCCGCCTTCTCAAAGTGGTCGGCGGCTTCCAGCAAGTGGGTCCTTGCTTCGGCACCGTTTCCCAAAGCGGCGTGCGACCGGCCCAGCAACAGATTGGCCTCGCCCAGTATTTGTGGCGAAGTCTTTTCAGGGACCGGGAAGATGTCACCAAGCGTATCGACTGCCGTCTTCTGATCCCCCGCCAGAAAGTTCCAGTGGCCGCGGTTCAGTTTGAGCAATATGTGATCTTCGTCGGTGCCCCCAATGACGTCGGTGGCGAGTTCCGCGCGTTCAATACAGCGCAGCGTATCCGCGTCCGCAACATCGGCCGCGAGCCGCATAGCCGCGGAGGCCTTGTTGAATTTGGCCCAAACAGTGAGGTTTCGAGCCGGCGAAAAGGTGGCAGCGGCGAGCTCGTGATAGTGCAGTCCCTCAGCGACTTTGCTGCAAAGGAACGCGACGTTTCCGATGACCCAGTACGCTTTTCCCACGATTTGGTCATCGACTTCGCCCGAAATAATGTCGGCCATGATGAGGCTTTCCGCCCACGCTTCCTCAAGCCTTCCGCTATCGGCGAGCGCCGCAATGAGGGCCTGTCTGGCCTTGACGGCAATTTCGACGTCGTCCTCGTCATTCATAAGGTCCGCTGCGATTCTTGCCTCGTCGGCTGCCTCTTCGAGCAGACCCATGCCCCGACGGGTTAGGGCCAGGAGGATGTGTACTTGAGCCTGGAGCTGTCGGTTTCCGTCCCAGGGTTCAGCAATCAAGGTGCCGGCAAGTTCAGCGCAAGCCTCAATTTCTCCGGCGGCAATGAGGCTCTCGGCACGGAAAAGCGTCATGTGCCACCACGACGACGAATCACCTTCGGCAAGGGCAATATCCGCGGCCATCTGCGCGGCGTTCGCGGCCTCGCGGAAGTCGTGACTGGATCGGAGCTCGCGCGCCTGCAGCTCTGCAGCGGCGTACGAAGGTGAAACGGAACTTTGTTGCATGCCTCAATTATCCGTTGCCGAAGGAGCGGAAACGAACAAACCGCGCAAGCAAGACCTGCGCAATATTGCCTCAGGACTCACGCAGCTTCGCGCGAATAACACGAATCTATACATTGCGGAACGAATTGTTATACAACGGCGTGTCGCATGCCTCTATACTGATCTTGTATCACACGAGTCACATCAGCCTCTTACGTATCAGGAGTCCTAATGAAGAAGACCCTTGCAACACTCCTCGTCGCCGGTGCGCTGGCAACTGCGGGCATGTCCGCGTCCGCAGCGATTTCTGCTGCTGCTGACAACTCCGGACAGAGCTCAGTCGCCGCTATCGGCTGGTGGCCGGACTCCACAAAGAAGTAACGGAGACTGCATTGACAGGCGGCGGGTGTCGGAAGTGATTCCGACACCCGCCGTCGCTGTTTAACGTTCGCTCACGCAACAACCCTCAGTCCAGACCTACGCGAGCCTCTTACTGGGGTTAATCATCGCCACAACCTCGGCCGCCGGCGCGGGCCGGCCGAAGTAGTAACCCTGGCCGCTGCCGCAGCCCATCTCGCGGAGCATGTCCGCCTGTTCTTGTGTCTCGATCCCCTCGGCCAGCGCCTTGAGTCCGCAGGCGTGGATGAGATGCAGCACCGCGGACACGAAGTCCCGCTGCTGCTCGTCATCGCCCAGGCCGCTGATCAGGCTCCGGTCGATCTTGACCACATTCACGGGCAGCTTCCGCAGGTAGCTGATGGAGGAGTAGCCGGTCCCGAAGTCATCGATCTCAAGCTGCACGCCGAGCCGCCGGAGACCGTTGAGCGAATACTGGTCCACGTCCCCGCCGTTGACGGCCATGGACTCCGTCAGCTCCACGATCAGGTTCGACGCATCCACCCCCGTCTCCCGGAGGATGTCGCGCACATGCTCGATCAGCTCAAGGTTTTGCAGCTCGGTGGTGGAGATGTTGACGCGGACGTTGAAGGTGCTGTCCACCTGTTCGTCTTGCTGCCATTGGCGCAGTTGACGCACGGCATTGCGCAGCACCCAGTGGCCCAGGTCCACGATCATCCCGGTTTCCTCGGCCAAGGGAATGAACTGGTCCGGCATGAGCAGGCCGCGCTCCGGGTGGTTCCAGCGGACCAGCGCCTCCACGCCCTCGATCCTGCCCGTGGCGAGGTCCACCACCGGCTGGTAGTGAAGCGTCAGCTGGTCCTGCAGGATCGCTTCGCGCATTTCCGTGATCATGACGCTCTGCAGCCGGCGTGCGTACAGCAGGGCCGGCTCGAAGACCTTGATGCTGCCGTGCGGCTGGGCCTTGGCCGCGTACATCGCGGTATCGGCCTCCATCACCAGGTCATCAACGGACTGGCCGGGTTCGGCGATGCGCAGGCCGATGCTGGTGCCGCACGTGATTCTCAGGTCGCCGACGTCGAGACTCTCGTTGAGCGCCTTGAGGATCCTGTTCGCGACCCGGCGCGCCCGGACCAGATTGGACTTCGGCAGCATGACGGCGAATTCGTCGCCGCCGAGGCGCGCCACGGTGTCGGTCTCCCGGACGGCGTCCTGGAGGCGGCGCGCGATCACCCGCAGGACGTCGTCGCCGGCGCTGTGTCCCAGGGTGTCGTTGATGCCCTTGAACGAATCCAGATCAAGGATCAGCAGTGCCGGCGGCATCTCGCCGCGCGAGGATTCGGCCAGGGCGTGGCTCAGGACCGAGTTGAGTGCCGTCCGGTTGGCAAGTTGGGTCAGCGGGTCGGTCAGCGCCATGCGTTCGAGTTCCACCTGCGCCTCGCGCAGCATGGCCGTTCGGCTTTCGACCCGCTCTTCGAGCTCCTGGTAGATGGTCTGCAGGTCATCAGCCATCAGGTTGATGCCGGCAATGACGGCGGCGACGTCGTCACGGGCCCCCGAAGGCGGGATCCTGGTGCTCAGATCGCCTCCGGCGATCCGGACAATGCCTTCGACGAGGGCGTGCAGCCGGGGGTCCGGAGTGTCACTCTTCACGGGCGTACTGCCTTAGCCATTCAACGGCCGCGGGTTCAGAGGGGAAGAACTGCGCCGGAATCGTTTCGCTTCTGGACCGCAAGAGATAGTGGGCGATGACCCGATCCACCGGCCCATCGCCTACCAGGGCGAACGCCGTCGCCGCTATGGATCCGGTGTAGACCTGCCGTGCCTCAACGCTGACACCGACGACGCCGGTGATCACCAGGAGCACCGGCATCCGCCGGCCCGCGGCGAGGGCTCGGACGGCGTCGCCCGCAACGCGCGCCTCCGGACCCTCGATTTCCTGGTTGGGGGGCAGCACAACTTCGATGATTCCGCCGTCGATCATCCGCACCCCGATGGCGCGGTCCGCGGCCGGGGCCGTGTCCTGGGCCGCATCGAGGTCTGCGGTGGGCCCGGCCGGCATGGCGGCCGGAATGGCGGTCGCGATCGTTGCCGCGACACCTTGGAGGGCACCGGCTGCCTCGTCCGGGAGCCGCTCGTCAGGCCCGGCCAGGGCCTCGACCGTCATCGGACCGCAATTCGACGGCGGCGGTCCGTGGAACCCCGCAGGTCACGGTTCAGCCGGCGGTCGCCGTGATACAGAATCGTCTCCCAGTCGACTTCCTCGGCTGTCTTCGCAATCACGGGGCTCTCCTTCACGCGCTTGGGCCGGGGACTGACATACAGCCAGTTAACCACTCCCAGGAAGATATCCACGGCAGAGTTGAAAACTCCGATGTAGGCGCGAATGGCGCCGGCGGCCAGAACGGCGTTCAGGGATGCGAACGCCACGTTGCCCCAGTTCCCCACTTGCGCGTCCCGCCACACCGTCAGCAGCGAAAACGCCACAATCGCGTACGGCGTCAGGACGTAAATGGCCGGGGCCGCGGTGCGGTCCTTGACTTTGGGGGTGCGGGCGAAGGGAATCTTGTCGCCGGTGACGGCCTGCTGCAGCGATTTCAGCACGCCCGCCAGGTTGACCGGCAGCAGCACCAGGTTGAAGCCGTAGATCCGGAAAATGTCGCTGAAGCGGTGGCCGCAGTCACGCAAGTCGCTGCCCATGGCCAGAAAATACGGCAGGGCCGCGATGAACACGATCGGGCTGAGCAGCCTGCTGTCGTAGGGATACGCCAGCAGGAAGACGAGGCCGAAGCTGGCCCAGGCGATGGAGGCCATGTAGTTCACCCGCAGCAGGACCTCACGGAACAAGATCGCGCGCCGCTCGGACCGGTGCTGGCGGAGCTGGACCCACAGCTTAGGCAGGATCAGCAGGCCGCCGTTGGCCCAGCGCCGGCGCTGGACCACGAGGGAGCCGAAGTCCGGGGGCGTGGCGCTGTAGCTGAGCCGCTCCGGATAGTTCACCAGAGTCCAGCCGTGCTGGCCAAGGTCGATGCTGGATTCGGTGTCCTCGATGACGGTCCGGTCCTGGATGTAGGTCCGGATCTCGAAGCCGCCCGTGGTCTCCACCTCGACGATGTCCTCGAGGGCGCGTTTGCGGATGACGGCGTTGGCGCCCACCCAGAAGGTCGCCCCGTAGTAGCTCATGCCCTGATGGAGGATGTGCTGGAGGTCGGTAGTGGCTCCGGCCACCCGCTCGATGCGGGTGGGGGCGCCACGGAAGGAAGAATACGGCGTCTGCGTGACCGCGACCTGCTCGCTGCCGGCCGATTCCAGGAAGTACACCAGCCGGAGGCAGTAATCCCGCAGGAGCAGCGAGTCGGCGTCGAGCGTCAGCAGGTACGTGGTGTCACGGACCTCCATGGTCTCGCCCTGCCCGCCGAGGCCGACGTCGGTGGTCACCTTGCGAAGGACCACGCCGTCGGCGGTGGTTTCTTTGTTCCAGGTGTGCCCCATCAGCGAGATGTAGGCGTTGAGGTTCATGGCCTTGTTCGCCTCGTGGGAAAGGCTCGCGTACTTCTTGCGTTCAAACGTCTCGGTGGAGACGTTGAAGATCCAGGTCAGCCGGAGGTACAGCTCCTCGATCCGGGACCGCGGCGGCGAGGCCAGCTGCACCGAAGCGGCGGTCAGCCCCAGCAGCACCAGGCGAAGCTCCCGGGCCAGGCCCATGAGGACGAGGTCGACGAAGAACTCGTCGACGTGGTCCTCCACCTTTTCGGCGGCGGCCATCGTTTCAAGCCATCCGGCGGCGGCCTCGTATTCGGCGATCAGCAGGTCCAGTTCGGCCGCCTCGCCCCCCACGCAAACCTTGCCCCGGCGTCGGAAATCGGCCAGGGCCGCATTGAAACGGGAGGCCGGGACGCTGAGTTCCGCGGCGATCTCAGCGGTCAGGGCGCGGGTCTTGTCCAGCCGGGCCCGGTCCGCCGGGTCCGAGGGGTGCGGCGGGTCATCAAGGAGCAGCACGACTTTGAGGTCAGGGAATTCCTGCAGGGCCGCGGACCACAGCGTGGCGCGCACCACCTGGGGTTCCTCGGCGTAGGAGGGGACCAGGACGGTGATGCCCTCGGAGTACTCGGCGAAGTGGCGGTCCAGCTCGCCGCGCGGCACCCGGGAGTGGTCACGGAAACGGTAGAGGGCCCCTTGCCGGGCAAGGAGATACATGAGGGCGGAAAATGTCAGAAATGTTACGACGACAAGATAGGAAATCGTCTCAAACTGAAACCTGAAGCCCGCATTCGGGTTGTCCGCGAGCTCTTTCAGGATGGTGGAAATAACGTACGTCACCCACGCCGCCAGCGTGGTGAGAATTCCCAGCCGGCCAAGGATGATTTTGCGCTTTGAGGGTCTCGGATGAACAATTGACAGCGGCTCGGAACGCCTCTCGGACCCCCATTGACGGCGCCGGACCGCACCCTTTTCTTCGGTAGTCACGCTTTCCGCTTCTACGCGCGGCAAGACAAGCTGATCTGGCATTAGTCCCCATAAGACTGCAAAGTCGGCATATTGGCGCGCGCCTCAATCAAAACCCGCACGCCGCACCGGATGTTCCGGTGAGTGCCCTTATGATAATGCAAGGTCAGACGCTTGCCGGACATCAGACACCCCGGAAATTGCACGAGCTGATACCGGCCGCCGGCGCATTCCCGGCTGTCCAACGAAAAACTCACATAGGGGGCGCTGTGTCCGATCGATTCCCAGGCCGCAAGCTATCGGTAGTCCGGGTGGGCGTGCTCATCGGCGCCGTGGTGGCTGCGGCTGCCGGCGGAGTGGCCGCATGGGGCAACTTCCAGGATGTCCGGGCGGCCGAGGCCATCCCGTCCGTGTTCTCCGGATACGTGGACGTCACGGCGACCCCGCGATATGCCTTCGAGGCCCCGGTCTCCAAGGAGGCCGACAAGATTGTGCTGTCCTTCGTGGTGGCCGATCCCAAAGATCCGTGCACACCGTCCTGGGGCGCCGCCTACTCGCTCTCCGACGCGGCGACCGCGTTGGACCTGGATCGGCGCGTGGCCCGGCTCCAGCAGCTCGGCGGCACCGTGGCCGTGTCCTTTGGCGGGCTGACCAACCAGGAGCTGGCCGTGAGCTGCACGGATCCCGCCAAGCTGAAGTCGGCCTACGCCGCCGTCGTCTCCCGCTACAACGTCAGCAGCATCGATCTTGATGTGGAAGGCGAGGCCCTCGCCGACCCGGCGTCCCTGCAACGGCGTTCCGCTGCCATCGCCGCGCTCCAGCAGGACCGTCAGCGCGACGGCAAGGCCCTCAGCGTCTGGCTGACCCTTCCGGCGGATCCGAACGGCCTCACGACGGCGGGCACAGACGCCGTGAAGCGGATGATTACCGCCGGCGTCGACCTCTCGGGCGTGAACGCCATGACGATGGACTACGGCGGGAGCAAGCTTCCCGGCCGCTCCATGTATGAGAACGCAGTGTCCGCCGCGGAAGCCACCCACCGGCAGCTGACCGGCCTGTACCGGGCCGCCGGCAGCGAACTTGGCAGCGAAACCGTGTGGCGGAAGGTCGGGCTGACGCCGATGATCGGCCAGAACGACGTCGCCGGCGAAATCTTCACGCTCAAGGACGCGCAGGAGCTCAGCGCCTACGCGAGCGCGCAGGGCATCGGCCGGCTGTCCATGTGGTCCCTGAACCGGGACCGCACCTGCAGCCAGAATTTCCCCGACGTCACGAAGGTTTCCGATGGCTGCAGCGGCGTGGACCAGGGCGGCTCGTCCTTCGCCACGATCCTCGGCGCCGGAGTGACGGCAAGCCCGTCCGCCTCCCCCGCCGCAGTGGCTCGGCAGACCCCCGCCCCGGTTGTCAGCGACGATCCCTCCACCAGCCCGTATCCGGTGTGGTCCGAGACCGCGGCCTACACCGCCGGCGAGCGGATCGTGTGGCATTCGAACGTGTACGAGGCCAAGTGGTGGACCCGCGACGACACCCCGGATGATCCCGTACTCCAGGGCACCGCGACCCCGTGGCGCATCATCGGTCCGGTCCTGGCCGGCGACCGGCCGACGCCCCAGCTGACGGCACCGGCGGGCACGGCACCGGCCTGGCAGCCGTCCAAGGTCTACCGCAAGGGCGACCGGGTGCTCTTCGAGGGCCGGGTCTTCGAAGCAAAATGGTGGACCCAGACCGACAGCCCCGAAGCTTCCTTGCAGGGCTCGCCCGACTCGCCGTGGTCCAAACTTCGCGATGAGGAGCTGCTCAAGGTCATGGCAACTTCGACGGCGCCCGCTCCGGCGCCTTAGCGCTCGTGGCCGGCGGCTGACATGTCGCCGGCCCCGGGCGTGCCATCGGCGAGCGCGTAGCGCTGCAGCACCGCACCCTTCGGTGTCGCGACGACCGGCTCGATGAGTCTGAGGTTCGTCGGAACCACCCCGTCGGTGAAGACCTTCTTTCCGCTGCCGAGGAGGATCGGATACACCCAGAGCGTGAGCCGATCGAAGAGCCTCTCGGCGAAGAGGGTCTGCACGAAGTCGAGGCTGCCGATGACGTGGATGTTCGCGTGCCGGTCGCGCAGTTCGCGAACGGCGGCGACGACGTCGGGACCGAGCAGGGTGGAGTCGGCCCAGTCGAGGGTCGGCGTGCGGCGCGAGGCCACGTATTTCGGGATCCGGTTGAACAGCCGCGCGATACCCCCGTCCGCGTGCGGCCAGTACCCGGCAAAAATGTCGTAGGTCCGGCGCCCAAGCAGCAGTGCGTCCATCCCCGCCATTCCGGAGACCACCTGCTCGCCGACGACTTCGTCGAAGAGAGGTGCCTGCCAGCCGCCAAACGCGAAACCGTTCTCCGGGTCCTCGTCCGGGCCGCCGGGCGCCTGCGCCACGCCGTCGAGAGTGGTGAACAGGTCGATATGGATGAGTCCCATGCCGCGCTCCTTCCCTGCCGCCCCGTTGCCCCGTTGCCCCGGCGACGGGATCACTTTGAGGCTGCCACGCGATGCCTCTGGGAAGCAACAGGTATTAGCCGCTCGTCACCCGGACACGCCGGCGCAGCGTGCGCTCGTGCTTGACCCGCTGGGCGATCACGAGGCCGGCCGCGGCGACGCCAACCGTAATGGGGTACCCCATGAGCCTTTCCAGCGTGCCCGGTTCCGGGACGTGCATGCCCGTCAGGCCGCCCGCAATGAGCGCCGCCAGGGACACCGCACCGCAGGCCAGGATGAGCCAGCCCAGCGGTGTCTGCCGCAGCCACAGCCAGCCCAGAACCAGGAGCGCCACGGCACCGGCCGCAAAATACATCAGGGCACCGGCGATGTGCCAGACGGACCCGGTGTTCTCGGGCACCAGCCCCACGATCACGGTGCCCGCCCCCGCGACGCCGGTCAGCAGCCGGGCTGTGCCTGCGGCGACCACGCCCGCGCTCCCGTGCGTTCGCCCCGCAGCCCCGGCCAGACCCGGAACTGGGACCAGGCCCGGGAACGGCGCCGTGCCCGCCATCCGGCCCCGTACCGACGGGACGCCGCGACGGGCGGCGCAGCACAGGAGCGCCGAACCGAGCAGGAACGCGCCGACGATCATGCCAAGACCCTGGACCATAAAGGACACGTTCATCAGCAGATGCGCCGGCGAGCAGACGTCCCGGCCGGAAAAGTCCCCGCAGGCCGAGGCGCCGAGGTCGCTGATATAGCCGGTGCGGCGGCTGTAGGGCTCCGGGCCCGCCCAGGCGCCGATCACGGCTGCCTCCGCCACGAAATACTGCAGCACGCTCAGCTTCGCCAGCGCCCCGACATAGAAACGCGTGGAGGCGACATTTGGGTAATAGAGGGCTCCGGCGGAAAGCTCGGTGGTTCCTGCGGTCATGCCAAGAGCGTAGTACGCGTGCTCACCTTGTATGCTTATATCCGTGTCCGACCGGGCCGGCCGTTGACCGGCCCCGGACGCCCGCCCTCGTAGCTCAGTGGATAGAGCACGGCTCTCCTAAAGCCGGTGTCGTTGGTTCGATTCCAATCGAGGGCACTTGAATATTCCTGCCCCGGACGAAACCCCGGACTCGGGTCCGGACGTTGACCTCCGCGCCTACCTGCGCGGCTCCTGGTCCGTCGACCGCACCCTGCTGGACCGCAGCAGCGGGACACGCGGAACTTTTACCGGCGTCGTCCGTTTTACGGACACGCCCGACGGCGGCCTGAACTGGCGTGAAGACGGCACCGTTCGCTGGTCATCCGGGAACGGCGCGCCGTTCAGCGGGCCGGCGAGCCGGGAATACGTGCTGCGGCCCGCGGACACACCCGCCGTCCTGGACGTGTACTTCCCGGACGGACGCCCCTTCCACCGGATGGGCTTCGCCGGGCAGTCCAGCCAGGATGTGCACTGGTGCGCCCCCGACACGTACCGCGTGACGTACACGGTGCTAGGGCCGGACGAGTGCGGCTACCGCTGGGACGTCACCGGACCTGCCAAGGACCAGCTACTGGAGTCATCCCTGCGCCGGCTCGACCCGGCAGCGGCCGCAGACCCAGCCACAAGGCCTGCAGAGTGAACCCCCGCATTGTGGTCTCCGCCGTCTGCGTCTTTGATGGCGCCGGACGCCTGCTGACCGTCCGCAAACGCGGCACGGACAAATTCATGCACCCCGGCGGCAAGCCCGAGGCCGGCGAAAGCGCCGCCGAGGCCGCGGCGCGCGAGCTGCAGGAAGAAGTGGGCATCATGCTGGCCCCCGACCGGCTGGATTTGCTGGGCCACTGGCTGGCGGAAGCCGCGAACGAGGCTGCCACCCAGATCGAGGCCACCGTCTTCACCGCCCCGGGCGTCTGGAGCGCCCGGCCGTCGGCTGAAATCGCCGAGATCCGCTGGCTGGACTTGGCCGCCGAACTCCCGGACGACCTCGCCCCGCTCCTGACGGACCATGTGCTGCCGGCGCTGTCCGCCAGGCGCCCCGCTTCGTACCGGGCCTAATACCCGGGAACAGACTCCTGGGCAACCGCACTGGCCTCAGCGAACTGCGTCCGGTACAGCTCCGCGTAGCGGCCCTCGGCGGCGAGGAGCTCGCTGTGGGTGCCGCGCTCCACGATGGTGCCGCCCTCCACGACGAGGATCGCGTCGGCCGCGCGGATGGTGGAGAGCCGGTGGGCGATGACGACGGCGGTGCGGCCCTCCAGCGCGGCGCCCAGCGCCTCCTGGACGGCGGCCTCGTTGGTGGAGTCCAGGGCGGCGGTGGCCTCGTCGAGGATGACCACCCGGGGCTGCGCGATGAGCAGGCGGGCGATCGTCAGGCGTTGCCGTTCGCCGCCGGAGAGCCGGTAGCCGCGCTCCCCGACTATGGTGTTCAGCCCGTCGGGGAGGGAACGAATCATGTCTTCGAGCCGGGCGCGCCGCAGCACATCCCACATCTGCTCTTCGGTGGCCTCGGGCCGGGCCAGGCGCAGGTTGGAGGCGATGCTCTCGTGGAACAGGTGACCGTCCTGGGTCACCATGCCGAGGGTCTCGCGCATCGAATCGAAGGTGAGGTCGCGGACGTCCACGCCGGTGCCGGGCTCGGTGCCGCCGAAGCGGACTGCCCCCGAATCGACGTCGTACAAGCGGGACAGAAGCTGCGCAATAGTGGACTTGCCGGCGCCCGAGGAGCCCACCAGGGCCACGGTCTGCCCCGGCTCCACCCGGAAGCTGATGCCGTGCAGCACTTCCTCGCCGCCGCGGGTGTCCAACGTCAGAACATCTTCCAGTGAGGCCAGAGAGACCTTGTCCGCCGAGGGGTAGGCGAAGCGGACGTCGTCGAACTCCACGGACAGCGGACCGCGCGGGGAGGCCACCGCGTCCGGCTTCTGCTCGATGAGAGGCTTGAGGTCCAGGATCTCGAAGACACGCTCGAAGCTGACCAGGGCGCTCATGACCTCGACCCGGGCGCTCGAGAGCGCCGTCAGCGGCGCGTAGAGGCGGGTGAGCAGCAGGGCGAGGACGACGACGTCGCCCGCGGCCAGTTGCCCGGCGAGCGCGAGCCAGCCGCCCAGGCCGTAGACCAGCGCGAGGGCCAGCGCCGAGACCAGCGTCAGCGCCGTGACGAAGGTGAACTGCAGCATCGCGGTCCGGACGCCGATGTCCCGGACCCGCCCGGCCCGGAGCGCGAACTCGTGGGACTCCTCGTCCGGGCGGCCGAACAGTTTGACCAGGGTGGCGCCGGGCGCGGAGAAGCGCTCGGTCATCTGGGTGCCCATGGCGGCGTTGTGTTCGGCTGCCTCGCGCCGCAGGTCTGCCAGTTTCGAGCCCATCCGGCGGGCCGGAATGAGGAAGATCGGGAGCAGGATCATGGCGAGCACCGTCACGAGCCACGATTTGTTGAGCATGACCGCGAGGGTCAGGGCCAGGGCCACGACGTTGCTGACCACGCCGGAGAGCGTGCCGGCGAAGGCCGATTGTGCCCCGATGACGTCGTTGTTCAGCCGGCTCACCAGGGCGCCGGTGCGGGTCCGGGTGAAGAAGGCAATCGGCATCTTCTGGACGTGGTCGAAGACCTTGGTGCGCAGGTCCACGATCACGCCTTCGCCGATGGTGGAGGACATCCAGCGCGTGACGAGGCCGATTCCGGCCTCGGCGACCGCCACGATCGCGATCAGGACGGCGAGGCGGATCACCGTGGAGGCATCCGCGTGGGCGATGATCGCGTCAACCACCTGCCCGGCGAGGACCGGGGTGGCGACGGCCAGGAAGGCCATCACGATGGACAGCAGCACGAAGGCGATCAGCTTGCCGCGGAACGGGCGGGCAAAACTGAAGACACGCTTCAGCGTCGCCTTCGAGAACGGCTTGGACCCGCTTGAGGCACGGGTGATGTTGTAGAGGGAGCTCCAGGCGACCCGGTCCATGCTCATGTGATGTTGCCTTTCGGGGCAGTGGCGTGCAGTTCGGTGACGACGCCGTTCTCGACGTTCCAGCGCGTATCAAGGCGCACGTTTTCCAGCAGCCGGCGGTCGTGGGTGACGAGCAGCAGGGCGCCGTCGTAGCTCTCGAGGGCTTCCTCGAGCTGCTCAATCGCGGGCAGGTCCAGGTGGTTGGTGGGTTCATCCAGGACCAAGAGGTTCACGCCCCGGGCCTGCAGCAGCGCCAGCGCGGCCCTGGTCCGTTCCCCCGGGGAGAGGGAGTCGACGGACCGGCTGGTGTGATCGGCCTTGAGGCCGAACTTGGCCAGCAGGGTGCGCACCTCCGCCGGGGTCTGCTCCGTCAGTACCGCCTCGACGGCATCCCCCAGCAGCCGATCGCCGGCCAGCAGCCCGCGGGCCTGGTCGATCTCCCCGACCGCCACGGAGACCCCCATGGACGCGTCCCCGGAGTCGGGCTGCTGGATGCCCAGGAGGAGCCGGAGCAGCGTGGATTTGCCCGCGCCGTTGGGACCGGTGATCCCGATCCGCTCGCCAGCATTCAGCTGCAGGTTCACCGGACCCAGGGTAAAGTCGCCCTGCTGCGCGACGGCGTCGCGCAGGGTGGCCACCACGGCACTGGACCGGGGCGCGGCCCCGATGCTGAACTGCAGCTGCCACTCCTTGCGCGGCTCTTCGACTTCCTCGAGCCGGGCGATGCGCGATTCCATCTGCCGGACCTTCTGCCCCTGCTTTTCCGAGGACTCGGTGCTGGCCGCCCGACGGATCTTGTCATTGTCCGGGTTCTTCTTCATGGCATTTCGGACGCCCTGCGAGCTCCACTCGCGCTGCGTGCGGGCCCGCGAGACGAGGTCGGCCTTGGTGGCGGCGAATTCCTCGAAGCGTTCACGGGCGTGGCGGCGTGCGACCGCACGCTCCTCCAGATAAGACTCGTACCCGCCGTCGTACACGGCCACCGAATTCTGGGCCAGGTCCAGTTCGACGACGGTGGAGACGCAGCGGGCAAGGAATTCGCGGTCGTGCGAGACCAGGACGACGCCGCCCCGCAGCCCCTGTACGAAGGCCTCCAGTTTGGCCAGGCCGTTGAGGTCGAGGTCGTTGGTGGGCTCGTCGAGCAGCACGATGTCGAAGCGGCTGAGCAGCAGCGCAGCCAGGGCAACGCGCGCGGCCTGGCCCCCGGACAGCCCGGTCATCCCGGCGTCCGGCCCCACCTCGAGGCCCAGGTCGGCCAGGACGGCCGGAATCCGGTCTTCGAGGTCCGCGGCGCCGGAGGCCATCCACCGGTCGAACGCGAGGGAGTAGGCATCGTCCGCGCCCGGGGCGCCCGAGCCGAGAGCCTCGGCGGTGGATTCCATGGCTGCGGTCGCCTGGGCGCAGCCCGTGCGCCGGCCGATGTAGCCGGAGATCGTCTCGCCGGCAATGCGTTCGTGTTCCTGGGGCAGCCAGCCCACAAAGGCGTCGGCCGGGGCCAGGCTCACCGAGCCCTCCTGCGGATCGTCGACGCCGGCCAGCAGCCGCAGCAGGGTGGATTTGCCGGCACCGTTGGCGCCGACGACGCCGACGACGTCGCCGGGGGCCACCGTCAGGGAAAGTTTTGAGAAGAGTGTGCGGTGATCGTGACCACCGGAAAGGTCTTTCGCAACAAGGGTTGCAGTCATTACTTCATCCTCTCACTGCGGCCCAAAACGGGCCCTCCCGGCCGGCAGAACCGGCCGGATAACGCGCCGAAAACCGGCCATCCCCCGGGCCGAAACCACACCGGGCATAGAAGAACCCGCCGGTCCGGACTTGGGGGGTGTACGGACCAGCGGGTTCGACCATTTAGCATAGTTGAATTAGGACCTCACGTAAAATCCCAGCCCGATCCACCGACACACCACAACCACCAGCCTCCACTGCCCCACCGCATGCCAGTAACCACACTGCCCATCGACTCCGCAGGAAGCCCTAGATGCCCCTACCCGCCAAGGCGTTCCAACTCTGGCTTCATCAGGTTGCCCCATCCGCGAGCACAGCCGATATCTGCAGAATCTCCGGGATCAAGCGCACTACGCTTGCGCAGCAACTGGTGCGCGGGAAAGTAGGCGAAGCGACGGTGGTCAGCATCAGCAGGGCCCTGCATTTGAGTCCGCTGGCGGCTCTGGCCTCCTTCGAGCACTACGAGGAACTGGCCACTGGGCCGCAGCCGCCGACACCCGCCGAACTCGTCAGCCAAATCGCGACCATGGACCTGTTGCGGGCGGTCATTTCGCGGTCTTCCCCGGCCTACGGCGGGTATGGCGACAACGGCAGCTCAATGACGCCCGCACTGACCCCGGCCCCGCACGCCACGTCCGTCCGGAACTGGGTGGACGCGATCGACGACGGCGAGTTGCGTCACCGGGTGTCAGCCGCCACCGGCGTGGCGCCGCAAAATTTTTCGGCCCAGCTCACGGCCAACAGGCTGTCCCCGGAACTGGCGATCGCGACTGCCCGTGCGGCGGGCGTAGGATTCACGGGCGGGCTCGTCGCCACCGGCTTGATCACCGAGGACGAGGCCGGCTGGCCGCCGGGGGCCAAGCAGGCAGCGTTGGACGCACTCTCCGACGGAGAACTGACCGCCCTCGCCGGTGAACGGCTACAGGCGCTCGGAAAATCGCTGCGCCGCCAGGAGCAGGAACAGGCACAGACAGAGAAAATTTGGGAGAACCTGGGATGATCGGGGTCCTGCAGTGGGGCACGCTGGCAGTGTGCTGCATCATCACGCTCGGCCGCCTTCCGAGTGCCCTCCGGGGTGAAAACCGGTCCCTGTTCTCGATATTTGCGCTGTTGACCCTGGCGATCCTGCTCAGCATCGATGCCCCGTATGTGGCCGTAGACCAGGCCTTGGGCGGCATGAATGTCGCCAATCTCGTGCTCCGGTTCGTCATCTTCGCCGCCGTCTTCTTCCTCGGGTTCCGGATGGCCCGGGGTTTTGGCGCGGACGACGCCCGCCGGCTCATCACCGGCCCCATCGGCATCGCAGCAGCCGCAGCCGCCTCGGCCGCGGTGGTGGTGGTCTTCCTCATGATGGACACGGCCGGCTCCTCGGCGGGACTGGCCGGGATTGCCGCCAAAGACGGCCACCAGGCCGCCTTGGTGGAGTGCTACGGGGCCGCTGGGAGGCTCTATCCGACGTTTATCATGCTGGCCCTGTTTCCGGCCATGATGCGGACCCTTCGCAGCGGCCTCTCCGTCCTGGTCCGGTCCGGCGCGGCGCTACTGGCGCTGGGTGCCGTGGCCATTTCCCTGAGCCTGCTGTTTCCCGCTATTCCGCCGCCCCTGGGCTTCTTGCGCTTCGTCATCAACTACACGGCGGTGCTCTGCGTGGTTCTGGGGCTGGTCCTGTTCTGGATGGCGAAGGGTCTTGCGAAGCGGGGGTCTAAGAAGCAAGCTAGCCTCACCGGAGTGACGTGGCGCTGAGCAGGCGAGTGATGTAGGAGAACCCGGAATGATTGCAACCCTTCAGTGGGGAACGCTGATCATTTGTTCCGTGGTGCTCCTCCTCCGTGTTCCGGACGCGATCCAGGGCCGGAACAGGACGGTTTTCGGGATTTTGGTTCTCGCGACGCTGTGCAGCCTGCTCTCGGTGCCCGGGCCCTACGAGGCGATCGACGCGGCTCTCGGGGGATGGAACCTCACGCATCTCATCCTGCGCTTCCTGGTGTTCGCCGCGGTTCTGCTGGTTGGCCTGCGGGTTGCCCGGGGGCTGGCAGATCAGCGCGGCTACCGTCTCATTGCGGGCCCGGCCGGGCGCTGGGCTCTGGCGATCAGTGCTGCCGCCGCCGCGGCGACTTTCTTCCTGATGGACACCCGCGGCTCCTCGGCCGGCCTGCTGGGCATTCCGGACCATGGTGGACGCAACACCATCCTGGCGCCGTTCTATGCCGCGGCCGGCCGCGCGTATCCGGCCTATGTTTCGCTCGCCCTCCTGCCGGCGTTACTGGCCACCACGAGGAGCCAGTTGCCGCGGCTGGTGCGTGCCGGCGCCTTCCTGACGTCCTTCGGCGCCCTCGCCACCGCCACCAGCGTCCCCGCATCCTTCGCCCCGGAGCCCTGGATCCCTGCGCAGCAGACGGTCAACTATGTGGCCGTCCTTGGTTATGTCCTGGGGCTGGGACTGTTCTGGATTTCCGGTCGCGTCCCTAAGGAATCTGGTAACGCTCGCGCAACATTTCGCAAGAACCAGGAATAGACATTCACAAAATCATTAGACCGTGAGAGAATCATGAATGTGTGAAAGCGACATCCGCTTTGTGTACGGATTGAGCCGTGCAAAGCCGAGGCAGTCGTCCAAGCGCCATTGGGGGGATGAGTGGTAGCGGTCCGCGAGGACCGCTCCCACTCAGCCTGTTTAAGGGGCGCATCGGCTCCGGGCGTCAGCGCCCGAACCGGAGCGTGACCAGCTGGAACGGCCGGAGCGTGACCTCGGCGGTATCCACGTGCGCCGTCGTCACCCCGGGCGCCTCAACGGGCCGTTCCAGCAGGTCCACGGCCTGCACCCGGAGTGCCGGGAAATTGGCCGCGACCACGCCCACGGACCGCTCCCCCAGCGATTCATACAGCCTGACGACCACATCGCCGGAGCCGTCCTCAGCGAGTTTGACCGCCTCAATGACGAGGGCAGGATTGGACACGGCGAACAGCGGCTCCACCCCGTGGGCGCCTCGTGCAATCCGCGGTGTCAGATTGGTGCGGTAGCCCTCCTCGACCGCGTCCGCGATTGTGGCGCCCGGCCGGATGGTGACGTACAGTTCGTGCCGGCCCTGGTCCGCGCCGGGATCCGGAAACTTCGGTGCCCGCAGCAGCGAAACCCGCACCGTGGTGGTGGTCCCGCCGTCGGCGTCCCGGACGTTGCGGGTGACGTCGTGGCCGTAGCTGGACGCGTTGGCGATGGCCACCCCGTAGCCGGGTTCGGCAACGTGGATCCAGCGGTGGGCGCAAATCTCGAACTTCGCGGCCTCCCAGGATGTATTGAGATGGGTGGGGCGGAAGACGTGCCCGAACTGCGTCTCCGCCGCCGAACGGTCCGCCTTCACGTCCAGGGCAAAGCCGAGCTTGAGAAGCTTTTCGCTTTCCTGCCAGTCCACCGCTGTGGTGATCGCAAGGGAGTCGGCCCCGGCGCCAAGCGCGATCCGCTGGGTCACGGCAGAGGAACCGGCCATCCGCTCCACCACCACGACGGCGCCCGGGTATTCCCCCCGGGGATCGTGTTCCAGCGTCACCGACCTCGCCTCATCCAACCGGACGACGTTGCGGCGGTAAAACGCGTCGATGTCCCACGCGTCCCATTCGTTCGGCGTGTCCCGGTGCAGCTCCAGGAGGTTGCCGCGTTCCCCGGGCGCGATCGCCTCACGCCCGGTGGCGTGGTCCATGAGCGAGGCCAGCAGCCCGTCGGTGTCCACCACGGCCCGGATGATGCCGTTGTCCAGGATGTAGCCGCCGTCGGCTTCGGTTACGGCCACCGGGTTCCCGGGCGGGACCGGCTCGGCAGCGGCCAGCGCCGGCACGCCCTGGCGCCCGTGCGGGGCGGCGTTGAGCAGGAACTCCCGGTTCCCCGCGCCCAGGACCGCGGCTGCGGCGTCGCTGATAATGGCCTCCAGTCCCCGTTCGACGGCGGCATAATTCCGTTCGGCGTCCTGGTGGACCCACGCGATGGAACTTCCAGGCAGGATGTCATGAAACTGCTGGAGCAGGACCAGCCGCCACAGGCGCCTGAGCTCAGCCGCGGGGTAGGTGTGCCCGGCCCGCACCGCCGCCGTGGCGCTCCAGAGTTCGGCTTCCCGGAGCAGGTGCTCGCTGCGCCTGTTCCCGAGCTTGGTCCGGGCCTGGCTGGTGTAGGTTCCGCGGTGCAGTTCCAGGTACATCTCCCCCACCCAGACCGGCAGGGGACCGTACTCAGCCTGGGCCCGCGTGAAGAAGCTGGCCGCCGAGCCGATCCGCACCTTCGGGGATCCTTCCAGGTCAGCCGTGCGCTGCGCCGCGGCGAGCATCTCCCGCGTCGGGCCGCCGCCGCCGTCGCCGTACCCGAACGGCACCAGGGAGGTTGTCCCGTGTCCATGGTCCCGGTAGTTGCGTTCCGCGTGCGCCAGATCCCTGGCGCTGAGGTCGGAGTTGTAGCTGTCCACCGGCGGGAAATGGGTGAACACCCGCGTGCCGTCGATCCCCTCCCAGTTGAACGTGTGGTGCGGCATCTTGTTGACCTGGTTCCACGAGATCTTCTGGGTCAGGAACCAGCGGCTGCCTGCTGCCTTGATGATCTGCGGCAGGGCGGCGGAATACCCGAAGGTGTCCGGGAGCCATGCCTCCTGGCAATCCACGCCGAACTCGGCCAGGAAGAAGCTCTTGCCCTCAAGGAACTGCCGCGCCATGGCCTCGCCGCCGGGCATGTTGGAGTCCGATTCGACCCACATCCCGCCGACCGGAACGAACTGGCCGCCGCGGACCTTGTCCCGGATGCGCGCGAAGAGCTCCGGGTAGTACTCCTTCATCCATGCGAGCTGCTGGGCCGAGGAGCATGAGAAGACGAAGTCGGGGTGCTCGTCCATGAGCGCGACGACGTTTGAGAACGTCCGGGCGCACTTGCGGATGGTTTCCCGCACGGGCCACAGCCATGCTGAATCGATATGGGCATGCCCCGTGGCTACGAGCTGATGGGCCGAGGCATAGGCCGGCCGGGACAGGGCCTCGGCCAAGGCGGCCCGTCCGGCTTCCGCGGTTCCGGCGACGTCGTCCGGGTCCATGATGTCCAGCATGCGTTCGAGCGCCCGCAGGAGCTCATGGCGGCGGGGCAGGTCCATGGGAAGTTCGTGCATGAGCCCGCTCAGGGCCAGAATGTCCTGCTGCAGCTCCCAGACCGTCTGGTTGCGCTCGGCGATGGCGATTCGGCCGAGGCGGTATTTCGGCTCGCTGCCCGAGGTCGCCTTGTCACCGTAGGGGGTGGCTGCGAAGGTCCAGTTCTGCGACAGGTCCGGGTTGGCCGCGGCTTCGACGTAGAAATCGACGGCCATGCCGCCGCCCAGGAGCTTGAGCGGAATGTATTGGTTCCGTGGCGAGATCGCCTTGATGATGGTCCCGTCGGACCGCCAGGCGATGCCTTCGCACTGGAATCCCGGGAGGTCGCCGCTGAACCCCAGGTCCACAAGGACTTCCACCGACATGCCGTCCGCCGTGCCCCAGGCTTCCGGCACCTCGCCCTGTAGCCGGAGCCACTTGGTGCTCC
This sequence comes from Arthrobacter sp. YAF34, assembly GCF_052113245.1. Classification (NCBI taxonomy): domain Bacteria; kingdom Bacillati; phylum Actinomycetota; class Actinomycetes; order Micrococcales; family Micrococcaceae; genus Arthrobacter; species Arthrobacter sp. YAF34. Next base: position 100,692 of record NZ_JBFRCV010000005.1, on the reverse strand, counting down.
ACGGCCGGCCCCAGGCCGCGCCGTGTTCCTGCGGCGTGAACTCGTGCCGCAACGCCTCCAACGCCGGCACGGGCTCGTCCGGCGCGTCCCAGCTGCTCAGCGTCAGCGGCAGAGTGCGCGGGTACACCGCGGGGTCGATGCGGTCACGCAGAAAGCGGTCCAGCCGGACTTCCGTAAGACGGCGGTCGTCGTGCAATGTGATCCTCTTCCGCGCCGGGGACCGATCGGTTCCAATCGATGGATAAAACTTACGTCGCGGGCACCCTTCAGGCCAAGTGTTGCCGCCGGCCGGCCAGGCCACTGGCCAGCCACACCTCCGGTCGGAGGGGCCGGTCTAGACGGCCGCGCCCGCCGCGGGCGCCGGGGCGGGAGCGGGAAACGCCACGCGGTGCTGGCCGGCGTAGACGTTCAAGCTGGTCCGGCGGCTGAACCCGGCCAGGGTCATCCCGCTGGCCTCGGCGAGCTCGACGGCCAGGCTCGAGGGTGCGCTCACAGCGGCGAGCACCGGGATTCCGGCAAGGGATGCCTTTTGGACGAGTTCAAACGAGGCCCGGCCGGATACCTGCAGCACGGTCCCCCGGAGCGGCAGCAGTCCCTCGCGGAGCGCCCAGCCCACCACTTTGTCCACGGCGTTGTGTCGTCCGACGTCTTCCCTGAGGCACAGCAGCTCGGCCGAGCCGTCGTCGGCGATCCTGAAGAGGCCGGCGGCATGCACGCCGCCGGTGACGTCAAAGACGTCCTGGGCGGACCGGAGCGCGTCCGGGAGGGCCGCCAACGTTTCCACGGGGACGGTCAACGGATCCCCGGCCGGGCTGAAGTGCGAGGATTTGCTCACGGCCTCAATGGAGTCCGTCCCGCAAATGCCGCAGGAACTGGAGGTAAAGACGTTGCGTCCAATCTCCGGCCGGACGACGTCGGGACGGAGCTGGGCCTCCACGACGTTGAAGGTCTGCACGCCGTCGGCGTCCTCGCCGGCGCAGAACCGGAGCGAGACCAGCTGCTCGGGGGTCCAAATGATCCCCTCCGAGACCAGGAATCCCGCGACGAGGTCGAAGTCGTTGCCCGGCGTTCGCATCGTGACAGAGAACTGCATGCTTCCGAGCCGGACTTCCAGCGGTTCCTCGACGGCCAGGACGTCTTCCCGGTGCCGGACCGGGAACTCGAGGGCCTGCGGGGAACCGTCCAGGACGATTTTGTGCACCTTGCGGCGCTGTGTCACACGGCCCATCCGGTACTCCTAAGCAACATAGTGTGCGGTTGTGTTAATTCTCTGACTGGTTCCATCATTGCAAGCGCCCGACGCTGAAGCCAGCGCGCCAAAGGGCTGTGGGTCCGACCCGCGGCTCCGACCGCGGTGCCGATCCGGAGGCCTGAGGGGTCGGACCCATCGGGCGGGCTGGGGCGGGCCGCACCGGCAGGATACGGGCCGTGTACGGGCCGGGTCTCCGGCGATTTTCAGCCCAGGAGGGCACTCCAGTCCACCGGCCCGTCATTGGCTGCCGGTTTCCTGGCCGTGCGCTTCGCGGCAGGCTTTGGCTCGGGCGATGCCGCCGCCGGGTCCGGGAGCGGCGGCCCCCACGGGAGCGCGAAGGCGCGGACCAGCTCCCCCAGCTGCACACCGTGGGGCGGAACCACCAGCACGCCGTCGGCGGCGGCCAGGCCCCGCATCATCCCCGATCCTGAGTGCTGCGCCGGCGATGCCATGCCGTAGAGAAGCCGGTAGGGCATGAGCCGCGTCCGGCCGGGATCAGCGTCAATCGTCGAACCGCAGGGCACCTCGCCGAGCGGCGGCATGGGCCGGTGCCCCAGGGCGGCCAGGAGCGGAGCTCCGATGGTGGACAGCGCCATCATGGCCGCGAGCGGGTTTCCCGGCAGGCCGAGGATGTACCGTCCGTCCGGCAGTTCGGCCAGCACGGCGGGGTGGCCCGGCCGCATCGCGATCCCGTCGATCAGCAGGCGTCCGCCCAGTTCGGCGACCGAACGCCGCAGGTGATCTGTTCCGGAGCGGCCCGTGCCGCCGGTGGTGATGACGACGTCGGCAGGCAGGCTCTCCCCGGCGGCTGCCAGGACGGGCTCCGTGTCCTCGAGCGCGGCGAGCCATTCGGCGTAGGAGTCGCCGATTTTCACTTCTTCGGTGCAGATCCCGCCGAGCATCCCCACCACGGCTGCCAGTTGGGGACCGAACGTGTCACGGACCTTCCCGGGTGCCGGCATCCCGGACGCCACGACCTCCGAGCCGGTGAAGACGAGCCGCACCACGGCCTTGCCGAGCACCGCGAGAGCGTCGGTTCCGGCCAAAGCGGCGAGGGCCAGGTGCGCCGGATTCAGGACGGTGCCGCGCTTGATCAGGATGTCCCCGTCGGCTGCCTCCTCCCCTGCTTTCCTGATGTGCTCGCCGTTACGCGGGTCCCCCGGCTTCGCGCTGCCGCCCAGTCTCAGGACGGGCAGGCCGTCCTCGTCCGTGTCGATAACGCCGCTTTCACTGCGCAGCACAGCCTTGGCCCCGACCGGAATGAGGCCGCCGGTGACAATCGGACTTGCCTGATGCGGCACCAGCCGCTGGCTGGGTTCGGCCAGGATCCAGGGACCGCTGCCGTTGACCGCCCACCCATCCATGGCAGAGGAGGCATAGTGGGGCATGTCCTGCAGGGCAACGACGTCGGCCGCCAGCGTCCGGCCCAGGGCCTGCCGGAGCGGGACGGGGGCGGCCGGGATCGGAACGGCACAGTCGAAGGCGAGCTGCCGGGCTTCCTGCCACGTGTGGGCCAGATGCCGGTGCTGCACCACCGCCGTGTTCTGGTCAGCCGGGACCTGGCCCGCTATGTCTGAATCCGCCGTCTCCGCGCCTGCTGTGAGCGTGCCTGCCGGATCCGCGCCTGCCGTCTCCGGGCCTGCAGCAACAAGAGGGGCCGTGGGCCTGTCCCCGCCTGCGGAGGCCGGTCCGCCGTCGTCCGGGAGCGCCGGCGTCATGCCCCGGGGGCTTCGGCGGCTGCGTAGTCCGTGGCGAACCGGCGCGCTACGGCCATGGCGGCCTGCATGGATGCGACGTCCGTGCTCTGACCAGAGCCCGAGGCCAGGCCGGCGGCAAAGCCGGCAATGAACGTGGTCAGCGGCGCCGCCGGACGGACCACCGAATGGGCGGCCACGCCTGCGAGGGCCAGCACCTCGTTCACGTCAATCTCAACATTGTCCAGCTCCAGCGCCTGGAGCAGGGCACGGCACCAGTCTTCCAGCATTTCATCCTGGCTTTTCACCGTTTGCCTCCATGGTCGAGTTCAGCTGGGGAGTTCCGGACCGGAGCCCGGGCCTGGGTTCGGGATCACACCGGACACCCCGAGTGCCGCAGCGTCGCCCCACGTGTCAACATCATCCGTGGAACCGGGGGGAACGCTAACTTCACGCACGTCCAGCCTAGCAAGAAGGGCGAACACCGAGGCGTTTTCCAGACTTCCCCGGCGCGCGGCGTCCGACGCGCATCGTTGTAGCGCGGCCGTGCTATAAAGTGCCACGAGGGGCTGCTTTCGGCCGTCGGACGCGACGGCCATGACGCCGTCGGTGCGGTCCCCGCCCCGGTCAGCGCCCGGCACAGCGGCCACCGCTTCGCGCAGGGCGCTTACGGCCGCGGCCGCCCGCGGCATGTCGCAGGCGAGGACGAGGACAAAAGGCGGCGCGGCGGCGGCTCCAGGGCGACCGGCCCGGCTCGCGGCCAACGCGCCCAAACCTGCGGCGATCGCGGCGGCCGGCCCTGCAAAGCGCGGCTCTTCCCGGCAGCTCAGGACGCCGCTGGGCAGGTCACCGGGGTCGGGCCCGACGACGACGATGTGCCCGGCCGCGTCCGCGGCGCGCAGTGATCGCTCAAGGAGGGTGGCGCCGTCGAAAATCAACCCGGACTTGGGCACGCCGCCAAGGCGGGACGATCTGCCCCCGGCGAGAATAATGGCATCGAACTGCACCGATTCAGACTATCGCGGCGCGGGCTGCCGGCGAATCCTGCCCGGCCGGGACCGCCGGGGGTGCCCGCGGTTCAGTCCTCACGCAGCGGGACGGCCCGGCAACTGGTTCAGGCGGCCGACTCCGGGAGCAGGAACGGATCCCAGGCAGGCGTCGGCTTCTCGAGCTCCTTGATCTGCCAGATGGTGCCCTTCGGCGGCCCCGGAACAAACCCGACCTTCCAGCCCATCTCCGCCGGGGTGTGGTCGCCTTTGGCGTTGTTGCAGCGCAGGCAGGCCGCGACCAGATTCTCCCAGGAATCAGCGCCGCCCCGCGATTTGGGCTGGACGTGGTCGATCGTGTGGGCGGCCTTGCCGCAGTACGCGCAGCGGTGCGCGTCGCGGCGAAGCACCCCGCGGCGGCTGACCGCCGTCGTCGTGTTGTATCGCGGCCGGATGTAGCGGTTAAGGAGGATCACGGATGGTCGTCCCAGAACGTCCTGGGGGCCGACGACGGGATCGTCTCCTTCGGCCACGACGCTGGCCTTTCCGGTCAGGACAAGGACGAGCGCCCGGCGGAAGGTCACTACCGCCAGCGGTTCATATCCAGCATTCAGAACGAGAGTGCGCATCCGCATACCTCTTCACGGCCGCACCCGCCAGGGGCACGAGGGCCGGCTGCCCTGTGCATGGTCGGGCTATGGATCGACAAGACAAGAGTAAACACTCAACTGCCGGATCACCGAATATTTTTTCGCTGGCCCGGTAACTGACGCAGAAATTGCCTCGCGCTTAACCCAAAGGACCCCGGCCTCAAGAGGCAGGGGTCCTTCGAAGTGCGGGGGTGTGAGCCTAGCCGCCGACGCGGATGAAGACCGGGCCGGAGCCGATGTTCACGCTGTACAGCGCGGTGGTGCCACCGTTCCAGCCGCCGTGGACGGCCATGCCGTTGCCGACGTAAACCGCGATGTGGGCCATGCCGACTCCGCCGTTCTGGTAGTAGGCGAGGTCACCGGGACGAGCTTCGGCGGCGCTCACCGTGCGGCCGAGGGACAGGTAACCAGCCGGCCAGCCGTGGTAGTGGATGCCGGCCGCGGCCAGGGCGTTGGTGGCGAGCATGGTGCAGTCCTGCGACACGCCGATCTGGGCGTAGGCGGCGGCTGCGATGGTCGCGCCCATGCCGCTGGCAACACCGGTTGCGGCCGGGGCGGCAACCGCGGCGGTGGCGCCAACCTGGGCGCCGCCGGCCTGGGGAGCCGTCGCATCCTGGACCTTCACGACAGGCTTGGGAGCCGCGACCGGAGCCGCGACGGCGGGAGCCGGTGACGTGGTCACAGCAGGCTTCTCGTAAGAGATCGCGATGCTGGACGCAGCCGAAATCGTCGCCGGTGCGGACGACTGGACTTCCAGGGCCGAAGCGGAGGTGGATTCGCGCTGAACATTGGTCTCAGCAGCGTTGGCTGCGATTCCGCTGGTCAAAACCAGACCGGAAGCTGCGGCGATAACCGCGGCCTGACGGCCCATGCCGCCGGCGTTGTCGCCGACTGCCTTGGCAATAACAGCCAGCGAGTTGGTCTTGGTGACCTCGGCGCGGTGCCGTGCAATGGTTGCACGAGTAGTCATTAAGTTCTCTCTTTCGTGATCCTTGGACCGCGCGTTTTCGGGCGCGGGCTGAGGACGCTCCGGCATCTTGGGGGTACGCCGGATCGCCCCGAAATGGGTTACTTAGCGAAGGGTGTACTGCGAAGACGCGCCAAAAGCGGGAACTGCATGCTGTCCGGGCTCGATAGAAAACGAGCGTGCGGAACGTGATCCAATCCGGGCGCCGGCAAGGGCGGCACGTGATATGGATTCCAGCGGGCTCGTAAGAGCCGCGCCAGTGCGCAGACGCGCAGCATTGTGGCGTGAAGACACGAAAGTAGCCTCTCCCAATGCCTACGAGGTGAGCTGTCGGATTCGGATGGGAGTCACCCGGCCGCTCCGCTTCCTGAGAAGCTTTGCGACTTAACCCCTAGGCCTTCTTTCGAAGGCCAAAATTGGTTCCCCCGCCCCTGCCAGACGATGTAATGCGAACGGACCTTGAGCGGTGGCAGAGCTAGGCAATCCACTCAAGAGCGCCAACTTCGGAAAAGTTGGCGTGCTTCAAACCCTACAGGAGTCCGGCCTCAATGTCACATTCAGATCACGGCGTGTCACATGGATGCGAGAGAGGTCCATCGTCTATTTAGAGCCAGCCGAGCGGATCAACGACGTTGCCGTTGACCATGACTTCAAAGTGGAGGTGGCAGCCCGTGGAGGCGCCGGTGGTCCCGCTCAGGGCAATGACGTCGCCGCGGGAGACCTTCTGGCCCACCGTGACCAAGGACGAGGACAGGTGGTTGTAGGTGGTCTCCAGGCCGTTGCCGTGATCGATGACCACACGGTTTCCGCCGCCGTAGGGGTGCCATCCGTTGAAGGTCACGGTGCCGCTGGCTGCCGCGTGGACCTGGGTGCCGCACTGGGCGACGAAATCCTGGCCGCGGTGAAACTCGCCCACAACGCCGGTGATGGGGCTGACACGGTAGCCGAACGGCGAGGCAGTGATCATCTGGTCCAGGGGTGGGCCCAAGGTGCCCTTCGATGCCGCGCGGGTGATGCTGCCGACGGACTGGGCACTGAGTAACTGTTTCAGCTTGCCGTCCGGGTCGCCCTTGGTGGCGATGGCGGTCCGGCTGAAATCGACTTTCGCCGCGGCGGCAGCCGTGACATCCGGCTGCACCGCGGCGGAAAGTGCGCCCGATGCGCCCGTATTAGCCATGACCGGGCTAGTGACGGGAACCGTCACTGTGAGGATCAGACCGGCTGCGGCCAGAGCGATCCCGGCCTTCTGGCCGACGCCGCTGGCCGCGGCGAAGTCCGTTACCTGACGGAACGGGCCGCGCCGCCGACGGCGTTCATCGCGGTGCGGGTCGCGCGGCCGATCGGCCATAGGCTCAAGAACGGGACGCGGCTCCGGAGCGGGACCGGTCGCGCGGCGACGTCCCCTGACGGTCTGGGTGGTCAAGAACGGTTCCTCTCTGGAGAGCCTGCGAAGTTAGCTGTCGGATTCGGGTCAGAGAGATCACAGACCCGGTCCGCCGCTGCAAGCACCAGACGCAGAGGTATCCCTGGGGATCCGCCGTGAAAGCTGCTTGCCGCTGACGGACTTCACCCCGAGGCTGCGATGAAGCAGCCGAAAGTGGTTCCCCCGCCCCTGCCAGGAGGTCGTTCTGCTGCTGATCCGCTGGCAGGGCTCGGCTTCGGATCAGATAACGCTTTGGTATCGGTACAGGGCACTAACTATAGGGGATCAAGCCACCCGGTAATAAATCCGTGACCGCCCTGTGCAAAACTCGTGGGTTGTCCCATGACTGGCACGTTGTGGCTGGTCAGGCGACGGTGACAAAGACATGCGCGGCAACTTCGGGCGGCAATTCCAGGGCGCCTTCGATATCCGGCACGCGGACCGAGATGTACTCCCCCACCCGCTCCAGCGAGACCAGCGCGCCGGGCCGGATGCCGCCCTCGTCGAGCTGGGCCAAAAGCTCCGGTTCCACCTGGATCGGCTCCGCGAGCCGGTTGACCGTAATCCGCGAGTCCGGACCATAGCCGGTCATGGCCTGCAGCAGGTTCAGGACCCCGTCAGCGTGGGCACCGGACGGTGCACCACCCAGCTCGGCCAGCCCCGGAATGGGGTTTCCATAGGGCGAAACCGTCGGGTGGTTGAGCAGCTCGAAGATCCTACGCTCGACGCGTTCGCTCATGACGTGCTCCCAGCGGCAGGCTTCCTCATGGACGTACGCCCAGTCGAGCCCGATCACGTCTGCGAGCAGGCGTTCGGCGAGTCGGTGCTTGCGCATGACACCGATGGCGCGTTTCCGGCCAGTTTCGGTCAGCTCAAGGTGCCGGTCGCCGGATACAACCACCAGCCCGTCCCGCTCCATGCGGCCGATGGTCTGGGAAACTGTGGGGCCGGAGTGGCGGAGCCGTTCGGCGATGCGGGCGCGGAGGGCGACGATGTTTTCTTCTTCAAGTTCCAGAATGGTCCGGAGATACATCTCCGTGGTATCGATCAGATCCGTCATTCAGCTCAGCTCCTCGAGCGCAGTCCTTGCGTCATTCCCACCGTACCGCGTGCGGGCTGCGTGCAGGATGCGCCCTAGCGGGATCCGCCGTACGTTCGCAGGACAGCCTAGCCTATTTTGAATTACTCCAGATAATTATTCGTCCTGCCAGGAAGGCGCCCGACGCCCGAAGCCCGGCCGATCGCCGGGCGTCTCAATGACCGGACTATGACAGAGGATTTTCCGTGTCGACGGGGGCCGTCAGGCAAAATGGGACAGGCAGAATGAAAAGGGTGCCCGTTGCAGCCATCCCTTCCCGTCCACCTCCCCGCCACGTCACGACCCAGCCGAAAATTGGAGCCACTGTGAGCGACACCAGCATCACGATCCCCGCCAACCTGCTGCCCAAGGACGGACGGTTTGGCGCCGGACCGTCCAAGGTCCGGCCGGAGCAGATGGAGGCCCTCGCCGCGGCGGCGGCGAACCTGCTGGGAACTTCGCACCGCCAGGCACCCGTGAAGAACCTGGTCGGCTCTGTCCGCAGCGGCCTCAGTGATTTCTTCCGCGCCCCGGAAGGCTATGAAGTGATCCTCGGCGTCGGCGGCTCCACGGCGTTCTGGGACATTGCCAGCTTCGGACTCGTGGAGAACAAGGCGCAGCACCTGTCCTTCGGCGAGTTCGGCTCGAAGTTTGCCTCGGCCACCAACAAGGCACCGTTCCTCGCCGAGTCCTCCATCCTCAAGGCCGAGCCCGGCACCCGTCCCACCGCCAGGGCCGAGTCCGGCGTGGACGTCTACGCGTGGCCGCAGAACGAGACGTCCACCGGCGTGGCGGCTCCCGTCCGGCGCGTGGCAGGTGCCGACGACGGGTCCTTGGTCCTCGTGGACGCGACCTCGGCCGCCGGCGGCCTGGACGTGGACGTGGCGGAGTCGGACGTCTATTACTTTGCGCCGCAGAAGAACTTCGCGTCCGACGGCGGCCTGTGGCTTGGCTTGTTCTCCCCGGCTGCGCTGGAGCGGGCAGCCCGGATCAAGGCCAGCAACCGCTGGATCCCCGATTTCCTGGATCTCCAGACCGCAATCGACAACTCCCGGCTGAACCAGACCTACAACACCCCCGCGCTGGCCACCCTGGTCACCCTGGATGCCCAGGTGCAGTGGCTCAACGCCAACGGCGGCATGGACTTCGCCTCCGCACGTACCGCGGATTCAGCCGGCCGGATTTACCGCTGGGCCGAGGCGTCCGGCTACGCCACGCCGTTCGTGGTCAACGCCGAGGACCGCTCGAACGTGATCGCCACGATCGACTTCGACGAATCGATCGACGCCGCAGCCATCGCCAAGGTTCTCCGCGCCAACGGCATCGTCGACACTGAGCCTTACCGTAAATTGGGCCGGAACCAGCTGCGCATCGCCACCTTCGTGGCGATCGAGCCGGACGATGTCTCGGCGCTGCTCGAATGCATCGATTTCGTCGTGGCCGAACTCAAGAAGTAGCCTCAGCGTCCGACGGCGTCGTCCCGGCCAGGTGCCCGGACGGCGCCGTCGCCGTTTCCGGCGGCGCCGGCTGGCTGCCCGTCCATCTGCGCGCCCGCGGCGGCGGTGTCCGCGGCCAGGCGGAAGTAGCGCAGCCCGCGCGCCCGGCGGTTGAAGTGGAGCCGCAGCTGCTTCGCCCGGATGATCCACAGCAGCCCGATCAGGGCCGCGAGCAGGCCGGCGCCGGCCGCTACCGCCATGGACCAGCGGGGGCCGGCGACGTTTGCCACCCAGCCGACGAACGGCGCACCGATGGGCGTTCCGCCCATGAAGATCGCCATATAAAGCGCCATCACCCGGCCCCGCATCACCGGGTCCGTCGTGGTCTGGACGTACCCGTTGGCGCTTGTCATCATGGTGATCGCGAACAGCCCCACCGGCACCAGCGCAATCCCGAACCAGAAGTAGCTTGGGGCCAGCGCCGCGAGGCCCGAGGTCACGCCGAAGGCTCCGGCCGCGCCGAAAATGACCCGCAGCCGCGGTTTGCCGCGGCCGGCGGAGAGGAGCGCCCCGGCGACGGAGCCGATGGCCATGATCGAATTCATCAGGCCGAAGGCTCCCGCGCCGAGACCGAATTCCGTGCCCACCATGGCCGCAATGAACAGGGCGAAGTTCAGCCCCAGGGTGCCAACGATGAAGATGGCCACGAGGACCACCACGAGGTCCGGGCGGTACCGCACATACTGCAGCCCCTCCCGGATCCTGCCTTTGCCCGCCGGTGCCCGGGGCAGCCGCCGCAGCGATCCCGCCGGGATTCTCGCCAGGCTCAGCAGCAGTGGGACGAACGTGAACGCGTTGATGAGGAAGACCCAGCCCGGGCCGACAACGGCCGTCAGCACGCCGGCGACTGCCGGGCCGATCATGCGGGCAACGTTGAAGGAGGCGCTGTTGAGGGCCACGGCATTGGGAAGGTAATCGTCCTGGACCAGTTCCGAGACAAAGGTCTGCCGCACGGGGGCGTCCAGCGCGGAAACCACCCCAAGCATCAGGGCGAAGACGTACACCTGCCAGAGCTGTGCCGCCCCGGAAACCACCAGGATGCCCAGCCCGGCACTTAGAAGTGCCATGGAGGACTGGGTCAGCACCAGGAGCCGCTTGCGGTTAAAGCGGTCCGCAACCAGTCCGGCGACCGGTGCCAGGAACAGCTGGGGGCCCAGTTGCAGGGCCATGGTGATGCCCACGGCCCCGGCGTCCTGGTTCGTCAGGTGGGCGAACACCAACCAGTCCTGGGCGGTGCGCTGCATCCAGGTACCGATGTTGGAGATGAGCGCGCCGACGAACCAGATCCGGTAGTTCAGGATGTGCAGGGACTTGAACGTGGACATCATGCCCAGCCCTCCTCCTGCTCGCTCCCTGACGCTTTCAACCGCTAATCGGCCTCGTCCGCGGGGCGTTCCCCGTCGTCGTCGGCATCCGCACCGTTGGCATTAGTCTCCTCGGGGTCAGCCTTGTCGGCGTCGGCCTCGTCAGCATCAGGGTGCGCGGAGTCGGAGCCCTGCGACGCCGGTTCGGCGCCCAATGCTTCCTCGGCCTCGTCAGCCTGCGCGTCTTCCGGGCGGACCCGCTCAGCCCACGGGACCCAAGCCGGAGCGAGGATGGAGTCCTCCGAGGGCAGGAGGCCGAGTTCGTCGACCGTCACCACTTTGGACCGCGAGTTGCGGGTCAGCACGGCGTACCACTGCCAGCCGCCGTAGCCGGGCAGCTTGGATTCGAAGAGGTGGGTCACCAGGCGGTCGCCTTCGCTGCGGGCCGCCAGGTGCTCCCCGATCTGCTCGGCAGGGGCAATGCCCTCCACGGCGGCACGGGCGACGTCGACGGCGGCGGCCAGGAAGGCGTCCGGTTTGCCGGTCCGCCAGACGGGCACACCGGCGCGCGGACGGGACCCCGGCTTTGAGCCGGCTCCCTTGGAGCCTGCCGGCACGATGGATCCGGCATCCTGCGCCGGCAACTGATCGGGTTCCTGAGTCATCAAGGGCCTTAGACGTCCAGCTCGTCGGCAACCTTACGGAGGGCGGCCGCTATCGCTTTGCCCTTGTTGCCTTCCGGGTACTTTCCCGCGGACAGGGTCCCGGACAGGTTGTCCAGCACGCTGACGAGGTCCTGAACCAGCGGGGCAAGGTCCCTGGCGCTGGGCCGCTTTGCCTTGGCGATGGACGGCATTTTGTCCAGCACACGCAGTCCGAGCGCCTGGGCGCCCTTGCGGCCGTCTGCCACCCCAAATTCAACGCGAGTTCCGGCCTTGAGCTCCGTGACGCCCTCGGGCAGCGCGGACTTGGGCAGGAAGACTTCCTGGCCGTCCTCGCCAGCGAGGAATCCGAAGCCTTTTTCCTTGTCATACCACTTGACCTTGCCGGTAGGCACGTAATCAACCTTCTTCGTTCTGCGGGGACACGGCCGGCGGCCACCGCATCCGCATGGATACGCGGGTTCAGGGTATGACTGCCCGGATCGTGTTGGTCTGTATCTCCAAGGTTATCCTGCCTTGTTCACTTTAGCGGTTTGAGGCGCGGGCGGGGCCGGACTGTTAGCGTTGCCCACATGACACTGACGCGTTACCGGCGGCCCTTCCTGATCCTCACGGCCACCCTTGCCGTGTTGTCCGTCATCGCCGTCGGCACGGTCATGGCCATGGCCCTCAACCACGTCGTTGCGCCCGCGTGGATCACTTCGGTGGCCCTCTACGGGCTCCCGGTGGCCTTCATCCTCATGCTCGCGCTTGTTGTGGACGGTGTGGTCGCCCGGCGCCGCCCGCGCGGACCTGGCGAAAGGTAACGTGGGAACGATGTCCCTCATCCGTGCGCTCAGCAAGGAACTTCAGGCACGAAACGACGATTCGCTGCGGGCCTTGTTCTGCGCGCGGCCGGACCTGATTTCCCCCGGCGTCCCGGACTTCGCGGCCCTGGCCGCGCGGGCCAGCGGGCGGGTCAGCGTGCAGCGTGCGCTGGAGCGGCTCAACCGGCCGCAGATGCAGGTGCTGGAAACCCTGCACCTGTGCACTAATGCCGATACCGGGCACAGCGCGTCGGCGGCGATGCTGAAGAAACTGATCAATGGCGCCTCGATTGCCGCCATCGACCGCCTGCTCCATTCCCTGCAGGAACTGGCCCTCGTCCACCGCGCCGACCCACCCCACGGGGTGACTCCCGCCGCAGCCAAGCAGCGGCACTACCTTCCGGTCGGCAGCCTCAAAGACGTGATTGGCATCTATCCGGCCGGGCTCGGCCGCAGCTACACCGAGCTCGTTCGGCTCCAGCCGGCCTTCGCGCAGCGGGTGGTGCAGCTGGTCGGAGAACTGCACCGCAGCGGCGCATCCATCTCGCCCGCCACCACGCCGATGGAAGCGGCCCTGTCGCTGCAGCACTGGACGGCGACGCCGGAGTCGCTCCAGGCCATCCTGGCCACCGCGCCGGAACGGACCGCCGCGCTCCTGGCCCGGTTCGGAAACTGGGCCATGGGCGCCGTTCCCCAGGCGCAGCGCCGCGCCTCGGTGCTTCACGAAAGTGCCGACGTCGGCCCGGTGGACTGGCTGCTGGCCCGGGGGCTGCTGGTGCCGCTGGACGCCGCCCACGTCGAACTGCCGCACAGCGTGGGGGTGTCGCTGCGCGGCGGGTTTGTCATTGAGGACTTTTCCCTGCTGCCCCCGGTCCCCCGGCTGGGGCACACGAGCGCAGCGCTCCGCCGCAACGCCGCGCTGGGTGCCATCGCCGAGACGCTGCGGCTCGTGGGCGAACTGCTGTACACCGTGCGTGCGCAGCCCCTGGCCACGCTGCGCAGCGGAGGCGTCGGAGTCCGGGAGATGAAGCGGCTGGCGGATTCCCTGCGGATCGACGTGCACGAGGCCGGCGTCCTCGCGGAGCTCTGCGGGATGGCCGGTCTCCTGCGGCTGGACGTCGACAGTTCCGCATGGGTGCAGCCGCCGCAACTGGAGTGGCTGGCGCTGCCGCGGCAGGAACAGTGGCTGTGGCTGGTCAATGCCTGGCTGGCCAGCGAGCGCGCACCCTCCCTCGTGGGCCAGCCGGTGAACGCTGCCGCCCCGGGGGCGGCCGGCCACCGCGGCCCGGCCGGGACCACCATCAATGCGCTTTCCGCCGAGGCGCAGCGGCCGGACGCCCCCGTGGTCCGCAAACGCGTCCTGGAAATCCTGCATGAGCTCACGCTCGAGGCCGCGGCGCCGGACGGGCAGGCTCCCGTGCTGGATGCCGCCGCCGTGCTGGAGCGTGCCGAGTGGGCGCAGCCCCGGATGGCCCGCCGCTTCAGCTCGCTGATCCGCGGTCTCCTCACGGAGGCGGAGATGCTTGGCCTGATCGGGTCCGGGGCGCTCAGCCAACTGGGCGCCGCGATTGCCGCAGAACAGCCTGACGCCGCCCTGGGGATCCTGGGCGAACACCTGCCCGCAGCCCTGCAACACGTGTTGCTGCAGGCGGACATGACCGCGGTGGCACCGGGCTATCTTGATCCGGAACTGAGTGACCGGCTGCTCACCATGGCCGAGGCGGAAGGCAAGGGGCCGGCAACCATTTACCGCTTTTCCGTCGCATCGGTCCGCCGGGCCCTCGACGCCGGCCAGGACGCCACGGCGATGCTGGACTTCCTGCGCCAGCATTCAGCCACCGCCATCCCGCAGCCCCTGCAGTACCTGATCGAAGACACCGCCGCCCGCCACTCGCGGCTCCGGGTAGGGGCTGCGGCCAGCTTCATCCAAAGCGAGGACGAGACGGCCCTGCTGGACGTCCTCAACGCCCCGGCCGCGTCCGGTCTCGGGCTGGTGCGGATCGCACCCACCGTGGTGATCTCGCACGCCGCACCGCGGGACACCGCCCAAGTACTCAGAGGCCTCGGGCTCTCCCCCGTCCTGGAGGAGGCGGCAGCCGGCGTTATCCGGCTGCGCCGCACCACGCCGGTTCCCGGCAGCGGCCGGCCGGTCTACACCGCCCCGCGCACCGCCCCGCCCGAGGCCGACATCGACGCCCAGCTGGCCGTACTGCGCAATGACGGCGCGCTGGCCCCGGCAACGGCGGGCGGGAATCCCCCGGCAGCCGCACCCGGCAGCGAGGAAGCGACCCAGCTCGGGCTGGAGACCCTGCTGAAGGCGATCCGCCTCAAGCAGCGGGTGGTCATGAATGTCGTGGACAGCATGGGGAATGCCAGCCGCGAAACCGTTGTTCCAGTAGCGGTGAACGGCGGCCGCGTGCGGGTGTTCGATCCGGACAAGGAGACCGAACGCGTGCTGTCCATCCACCGGATCATCGACGTAGAAGCTACTGAGGAACTGCTCCAGTGAATGACGGGCCCCTGATCGTCCAGAGTGATAAGACCATCCTGCTGGAGGTTGACCACGAACTCGCCACCGAGGCACGGCACGCCATCGCGGCGTTCGCCGAACTGGAACGGGCGCCGGAGCATGTGCACAGCTACCGGCTGACGCCGCTGGGTCTCTGGAACGCCCGGGCCGCCGGACTGGACGCCGAAAAGGTGCTGGACACCCTGCTGAAGTACTCCCGGTTCCCGGTGCCCCACTCGCTGCTGATCGACGTCGAAGAGACCATGTCCCGGTACGGACGCCTGCGGCTGGAAAAGGACCCGCAGCACGGCCTGGTCATGCGCACGTCCGACTACCCGGTGCTGGAAGAGGTCAGCCGCGCCAAGAAGATCGCCCCGCTGCTCGGGCCGCGGATCGACGGGGAGACGGTGGTGGTGCATTCGTCCCAGCGAGGCCAGCTCAAACAACTGCTGCTCAAGATCGGCTGGCCGGCGGAGGACCTGGCCGGCTACGTTGACGGCACGCCGCATCCCATTATGCTCAACGAAACCGGCTGGAAACTGCGGCCGTACCAGCAACTGGCCACGGAGAACTTCTGGGCCGGCGGCAGCGGCGTCGTCGTGCTTCCCTGCGGCGCCGGCAAAACCCTCGTCGGAGCGGCCGCCATGGCCACCAGCTCCACCACCACGCTGATCCTGGTGACCAACACCGTGTCCGCGCGGCAGTGGAAGGACGAGCTCCTCAAACGGACGTCGCTGACCGAGGAGGAGATCGGCGAGTACTCCGGCTCGGTCAAGGAGGTCCGCCCGGTCACGATCGCCACCTATCAGGTCCTGACCACGAAGCGCGGCGGGCTGTATCCGCACCTGGAGCTCGTGGACGGCAACGACTGGGGCCTGATCATCTACGACGAGGTCCATCTGCTCCCGGCACCGATTTTCCGGATGACGGCGGACCTCCAGGCCCGGCGCCGGCTGGGACTGACCGCCACCCTGGTGCGGGAGGACGGCCGGGAGGGCGAGGTCTTCAGCCTGATCGGTCCGAAACGCTACGACGCCCCGTGGAAAGACATCGAGAGCCAGGGCTATATCGCCCCCGCCGACTGCGTGGAGGTCCGGGTCGACCTGCCCCGGGACGAGCGGGTGGCCTACGCCATGGCCGAGGACGCCGACAAGTACCGCCTGTGCGCCACGTCGGAGACGAAGACCCGGGTGGTGGAAGAGCTCGTGGCCGCGCACGCGGGCGAACAGCTCCTGGTGATCGGGCAGTACATCGACCAGCTCGACGAGATCGGCGAGCGCCTGGGCGCGCCGGTGATCAAGGGAGATACATCGGTCAAGGAGCGCCAGCGGCTTTTTGAAGCCTTCCGGGCCGGCGAGGTGCAGACCCTGGTGGTCTCCAAGGTGGCCAACTTCTCCATTGACCTGCCCGAGGCGTCGGTCGCGATCCAGGTCTCGGGGTCCTTCGGTTCCCGTCAGGAGGAGGCCCAGCGGCTGGGCCGGCTGCTGCGGCCCAAGAAGGACGGCCGTGCCGCCCGGTTCTACTCCCTCGTGGCCCGGGACACCCTGGACCAGGACTTCGCGGCGAAGCGGCAGCGCTTCCTCGCCGAGCAGGGCTATGCCTACCGGATCATGGACGCCAAGGATGTCGGCGCCGCCGGTTAGGACCGCCGGGCAGCCCCGGCTTTTAGCACGCCGTTCGGCACTCCGTCCGGCCTGCGCGGCCCTCCGGCACCGCCCATTCAACATCCACCTTCCATTCAGATAACTCACAGAGTCTGGGAGCATCATGGGAACATGAAGAAGAACGGTCCCGAAGCCAAGCTGCTCGTCGTCGATGATGAACCAAACATCCGCGAGCTGCTGTCAACGTCCCTGCGCTTCGCAGGCTTTGAAGTTGTCTCAGCTGGCAGCGGGCGCGAGGCACTGGCTGCCGCCGAGCTGCACGCCCCCGATCTGGCGGTCCTGGACGTCATGCTCCCGGACATGGACGGCTTCACCGTGACCCGGCGGCTCCGCGCCGCCGGCAAGCACTTCCCCGTCCTGTTCCTGACGGCCAAGGACGATACCGAGGACAAAGTCACCGGTTTGACCGTGGGCGGCGACGATTACGTCACCAAGCCCTTCAGCCTCGATGAGGTGGTGGCCCGGATCCGCGCGGTGCTCCGGCGCACGCAGCCCCAGATCGACGACGATGCGGTCATCCGGGTCGATGACCTCCAGCTCGACGACGACGCCCATGAGGTCCGCCGTGGCGGGACCGTGATCGAGCTGTCCCCCACGGAGTTCAAGCTCCTGCGCTACCTGATGCTCAACCCGAACCGGGTCCTGTCCAAGGCCCAGATCCTCGATCACGTGTGGGAGTACGACTTCAACGGTGACGCCTCGATCGTGGAGTCCTACATCTCCTACTTGCGCCGCAAGGTGGATATCGATCCCGACGCGCCCGCGCTGATCCAGACCAAGCGCGGCGTCGGCTACGTCCTGCGGACCGCGGAGAAGCGCTGACCTTGCTGCACCGCTGGAAGTCGGCGTCGCTGCGGTCGCAGCTCGTGGCCATCATGATGGCGCTCATGCTCGTGGCCCTCACCGCCACGGGCGCGGGCACGCTGACGCTGCTGCACAGCTTCCTGCAAGGCCAGGTGGACGACAAGCTTCGGGACGCGGTCGATTCCGCGCGCCAACAGCAGTCCTTCACCCAACTGCAGGAAACCACGTCCAACGTCCCCACCGACTATTCCCTGATGCTCTTCAGCCCGGGCGTGAAGCCCTGGGTCTTCGGCGGGGACAAGGACTCCCACCCCGCCATCAGTACCTTTTCGGCGGTCGAAGCCCGGGAGCGCCAGCAGGTTCCGTTCCAGGTGCGCGGTTCCGAGGGCGGCAACTGGAGGGTCGTGGCGGTCAACGTCGTTGACAACAACCAGCACAGCGCCGTCGTCGTCATCGGCCTCCCCCTGAACCCGGTCGATTCCGTCATGGAACACGCCGCCCTGGTGGTTGTCGGAGTCGGGCTGCTCACGCTTGTCCTGGCATTCTTCATCGCCACATGGACCGTCACGCGGTCCTTCCGGCCGCTGACCCGGGTGGAGAAGACGGCCGCCGCGATCGCGGCCGGAGACTTGTCCCGGCGCGTGGAGGTGGAGAACCCGGGCACCGAGGTGGGCCGGCTCGGCAGCTCGCTCAATGCCATGCTCGCGCACATCGAAACGGCGTTCGCCGCCCGGATGGCGTCCGAGGCGCGGATGCGGCGCTTCGCCGCGGACGCCTCGCACGAACTGCGCACCCCGCTGGTGACCATTCGGGGCTTCTCCGAGCTCTACCGGCACGGCGCGCTGTCCACCCCGGAAGACGTGGCCACCGCGATGGGACGGATCGAGAGCGAAGCCAAGCGCATGGGCGCCATGGTGGAGGACCTGCTGCTGCTGGCCAGGATCGATGAGCAACGGCCGCTCCAGCAGAAACCCGCGGACCTGCTGCTGCTGGCCAACGACGCGGTGGTGGACACCCAGGCGAGCGACCGCAGCCGCACCATCACCCTCACCGGCCTGGATGGTGCGGCCCCCGCTGCCGCCCCCGTGCTGGGCGACGAAGCCAAGCTGCGCCAGGTGGTCAGCAACTTGGTCGGCAATGCCCTGCGCTACACGCCGGAGGGAACCCCCATTGAAATCGGCGTCGGCGTCCGGACGACGCCGGACGGCTCACGGCAGTCCGCGATTGAGGTCCGGGACCACGGGCCCGGTGTCCCGGACGAGGAAGCTGCCCGGATCTTCGAGCGCTTCTACCGGTCGGACACCTCAAGGACCAGGGAAACCGGCGGCAGCGGGCTTGGCCTGGCGATCGTGGCCGCAATTGTCGGCGCGCATTCCGGATCCGTGCGGGTTGGGAAGACCGAGGGCGGCGGGGCCACGCTGGTGGTCAGCATCCCGTTCCTGGATGAAGACGCCATGGAACTGTCCGCCAAAGAGATGTCCACATAGGACCCGACGGCGGTGTCCCCACGCTGCGCTGCCGCCTACGCTCGGGATGTCCGGAACATCCGGATGAGGCAGGCACTCCCCCGCAGGCTCCCCCGCGTCCAGTACTGCCTCCCGAACCGTCGAGAGGGCATTCCCATGAGCATCATCTCCGTCGACACGGAGCTCCTCGAGCTGAAATCCGCCAACGTCAAGGCCACGGTGGAGCGGATCAGTGCGGACGTCCACGCCATGAAGCGCGGGCTGGACGAGCTGCAGGGCAGCTGGCGCGGTTCCGCGGCGACAAACTTCCAGAGCCTGGTCGCGGAATGGACGCTGACCCAGGGCAGGGTCGAGGCCTCGCTGGCGTCCATCAATCTCGCACTGAATTCCGCGGCGGCCACCTACGCCCAGGCAGAACTGGGCAACGCGCAGCGCTTCAGGTGAGCTTGTCCGGGCCTCAGGCCTCGGGGGTGCCCTGATGGAACCGCAGCCGCCATTGCGCGCCGTCAAGGATCCACAGGGAGCTGCGCAGGGCTGATCCCTCGCGGTTGCGGCTGCGGTAGGTCAGGAGCATGGTCTTCTCGCCCAGCCGGTCCGCGGCCAAGAGCTCCAACTCCGTGGGTCCTCCCGGGTTGTCCTCCAGGGCCATCATCATGGCGTCGCGGGTCCAGATCCGGCCGGAGGTGCCGATCTCGGTGAAATCCGGGTGGAGCAGGACGCCGGTCCGGCCCAGGTCCGCGCGGGTTTCCGGGCGGAGCAGTTCACGCTCGAGGGACTCGACCACGCTTTCCGGGCTCACGTCCGGGGCCCCGGCTCCGGCCTGCACTTCGTCGAGTTCGCTGAAGAGGTCCGGTTCGTCGAAGGAGCCCGGCGCGCCGAAGAGCTCCTGCTGGCCCGTCGGCGCCGTTGCTGCCCGCGGCGGGGCCTCGGCTGGGGCTTGGGACGAGATCAGGGGCGACGCCTGCGGTGCCTTGGCTGGCGGCGTGGCCTGCGGGGCTGCCTGCGGGGCCGTGGAGCCCGGCGGGTGTGCCTGTGCGGGCGCTCCCTCCGGAGCCCCGAATCCGGGCCCCTGCCGGACGGCAACGCCCTGCTGGTAAGCCGTGGCGGCCGCCCTGGCGCGGTCGTCGGCCGCCTCGTTGAGCTCGTGCCCGGCATGGCCCCGCACCCATTCGAAGGTGTACTTGCGGCCCACGAGTTCCCGGTCGATATCTTTGAGCAGGTCTACGTTCAGGACGGGCTTGCCGTCGGCCTTGCGCCAGCCTTTGCGCTTCCAACCGGGCATCCACTTGGTCACGGCGTTGATGACGTACTGGCTGTCGCAGAGGATCAGCAGGTCTTCGCCGGGGACATGAGCCGTGGCCCGGAACAGGTCCAGTACCGCCATCAGTTCGCCCTGGTTGTTGGTGCCATGGGGCCACCCGCCGGCCCGCCAGCAGTCGTCATTCACGTACCAGGCCCAGCCGGCCGGGCCGGGATTTCCTAAAGCCGAACCGTCGGCCGCTGCTGTAATCGTCACTGACCTATCCTGCCAGACCCCGCCGGCCCCCGCCGACGCTCCCTCACATCCGGCGCCAAACCACCCCGCGCTCCCTCACATCCGGCGCCCACCCGCCCGACGCTCCCGCACATCCGGCGCCAAACCACCCCGCGCTCCCTCACATCCGGCGCCAAACCACCCGACGCGCCCTCCCCGCCCGTTCTCAAGTGAGGGAGCATTCGCTTGAGCGCTGTGATACCTGAGGCAGCGTCGGCTAAATCGCTGCACAAACTGAGGGAGCGTCGGATGGATGGGGGCGAGACGTGAGGGAGCGTGGGGGAAGTGCGTTTAATTGACGGCGGCGGCCCCACCCGAAGGTGGGACCGCCGTCGTTGAACTACTGAGGTGAACTCGTCAGTTCAGGTGGCTGGACGCCAGAGGGTTAGAAACCGCCCATGCCGCCCATGCCGCCCATGTCGTCGCCGCCCATAGCCGGGGAGTTCTTCTCCGGCTTGTCGGCCACAACGGCCTCGGTGGTGAGGAACAGGCCGGCGATGGAGGCCGCGTTCTGCAGGGCAGAGCGGGTCACCTTGACCGGGTCGTTGATGCCGGCGGCCAGCAGGTCAACGTACTCGCCGGTGGCGGCGTTGAGGCCGTGGCCTGCGGGCAGGCCGCGGACCTTGTCCACCACGACGCCGGGCTCGAGGCCGGCGTTGAAGGCGATCTGCTTGAGCGGGGCGTCGATGGCGACGCGGACGATGTTCGCCCCGGTCGCTTCGTCGCCGGAGAGCTGCAGGTTCGCGAAGGCCTTGGCGCCGGCCTGGATCAGGGCAACGCCACCGCCGGCGACGATGCCCTCTTCAACGGCAGCCTTTGCGTTGCGGACAGCGTCCTCAATGCGGTGCTTGCGTTCCTTGAGCTCAACCTCGGTTGCGGCTCCGGCCTTGATGACTGCAACGCCGCCGGCCAGCTTGGCCAGGCGCTCCTGCAGCTTCTCGCGGTCGTAGTCGGAATCCGAGTTCTCGATCTCGGCGCGGATCTGGGACACGCGGCCGGCGATCTGGTCGGCGTCGCCTGCACCCTCGACGATCGTGGTCTCATCCTTGGTGACAACAACCTTGCGGGCCTTGCCGAGGAGTTCGAGTCCGGCGGTCTCAAGCTTGAGTCCGACTTCCTCGGAGATGACCTGGCCACCGGTGAGGATGGCGATGTCGGCCAGCTGCGCCTTGCGGCGGTCGCCGAAGCCCGGAGCCTTGACGGCAACGGACTTGAAGGTGCCGCGGATCTTGTTGACGATCAGGGTGGCCAGGGCCTCGCCCTCGATGTCTTCGGCAATGATCAGCAGCGGCTTGTTGGACTGCATGACCTTTTCGAGGACAGCAACCAGTTCCTTGACGTTGGAGATCTTGGAGTTGACGATCAGGATGTACGGGTCCTCAAGGACCGTTTCCTGGCGCTCGGCGTCGGTGACGAAGTAAGCGGAGATGTAGCCCTTATCGAAGCGCATGCCTTCGGTGAGCTCCAGCTCGAGGCCGAACGTGTTCGACTCCTCGACCGTGATGACGCCTTCCTTGCCGACCTTGTCGAGGGCTTCGGCAATCAGGGCGCCGATCTCGTTGTCGCCGGCGGAGATGGACGCGGTGGCGGCGATCTCTTCCTTGGTCTCGATTTCCTTGGCGGAGGCCAGGAGCTCGACCGTGACGGCCTCAACAGCCTTCTCGATGCCGCGCTTGAGGGACAGCGGGTCAGCGCCGGCCGCGACGTTGCGCAGGCCTTCCTTGACCAGTGCCTGTGCCAGAACCGTAGCGGTGGTGGTGCCGTCGCCAGCGACGTCGTCCGTCTTCTTGGCAACTTCCTTGACCAGCTCGGCGCCGATCTTCTCGTAAGGATCGTCCAGCTCGATCTCCTTGGCGATGGAAACACCATCGTTGGTGATCGTGGGGGCGCCCCACTTCTTTTCGAGGACGACGTTGCGTCCCCGCGGGCCGAGGGTGACCTTGACGGCGTCGGCGAGGATGTTCAGGCCCCGCTCAAGACCGCGGCGTGCCTCTTCATCAAATGCAATGATCTTGGCCATAACGGCAGTAGTCCTTTCGGGACAGTCGTTAAGAATGAACCTTCGCTGTGGTGCCCGCGACGGACGACCCCTACCCGGCGGCCTCTGTATGCCGCTGGGCCCGGGATCTCACCCCAGCAAGGTGTTTCTTCAGCTCCTGGACCGGCCGCTCCACTTCGCGGCCGGACGGACCGGGCGTCGTGTTAGCAGTCAGTGCGCTGGAGTGCTAACTCAATAATTAGCACTCCCCCGGGGAGAGTGCAAGCAGTGCCCGGCCCGAACCGCCCGCTCCGGGCGGCCAATACGCTAGGAGCGATCAGCCGCCGCTGCTGCTGGCGACTTCCGTGCCGGTCATCGTGGACTGGTTGTCCCCGCCATAGGTGTAGACCACATAGTTCGCCTGCGTGATGTCGCCGCGGGAATCGAAGTTGATCCGGCCGGACTTACCGTCATAGTCCGGCCGCTTGCCCGCCCGCAGGACGTCGACGCAGGCCTTGTACGTCGTGCAGGCCTGGCTGGGGCCCTGGCTGGCGGGCTGGCCGCCTGGCTTACCGCCCCCGGCTGTGGTTCCGCCCGAGACGCCGACGAGGGACGCCGCGATGGAGGTTCCGGCGTCGTCCTCTGCCGCTGCGGCGGCGAGGGCGGCCAGGATGACGGCGTCGTACGTCTCGGCGGCGAAGGTCATGTCCTTCAGACCGGGATCGACGGCGACGAGGCCCGCCTGAAAGTCGGTGGAGGGGAAGACGCCGGGCAGGATTCCGCGTGCGCCGTCCAGGGCGCGTGCGCCCAGTCCGGAGCCGTACTGGTTGACTGCTCCGTCGCTGAGGACGAGTTTCTTGCCGGCAAGGCCGACGTTGTTCAGCTCCGCGACGGCGCCCTGGGCGCCTTCGCGCGCGACCAGGACCACGGCGTCCGGGTTCGCCGCTTTCAGGGCGGCGGCAGCCTGGTCCGCGTGGCCCGGTTTGAACTCGGCGTCCGCGACGGCGTCCATGCCGGACTGTTTGGCCGCGCTAGCGACGGCGTCGGCAACGTCCTTGCCGTAGTCGCCTTCCTCGTGCAGGACCGCCAGGGTCTTGGCGCCGCCGTCTTTGGCCAGCTTGGCGAGGACTGACGCCTGGGCGGTGTCGGCCGCCGAGGTGCGGAAATAGTAGCCGCCGTTCTTGTAGTTACTCAGTGCGCCGGCCGAGTTGGCTGGCGAGATGACCGCGACTTTGGCGTTCGCGAGCACGTCGATGGCGGCGGGGGCGCGGCTGGAATCGGTCGGGCCGATCACGACGTCGGCCTTGGCGGCCACGAGCGCTTTGGCCTGGGCGGCGGTGTCCGTGCTGATGGTTTCCGGCAGCAGCTCCACGGGCTTGCCCTTGTGGCCGCCGGCGGCGTTGATGTCCTTGATGGCAAGCTTTGCCGCCGCGAGCTGGGGGGCGTTGAGGAAGTTCTGCTGCCCCGTGTTGTCCAGGAGCAGGCCGATGCGCAGGGTGCCGTCACCGCTGGCGTCAGCGCTGGCTACGCGGGCGCTGCCGGACGGACCCAGGCAGCCTGTCAGCGCCAGGGCGGAAACCGTTCCCGCGGCAAGGGCGCGGCCCAACGAGAAACGTCCGGTACGGCGCCGGGCCGGGTCCCGCGGGCTCTTCGTGACGGCAGAAAGTGCCACTAGGCGGGCCGAACGCTATCAGCCTGCGGGCCCTTTTCGCCCTCGCCGATTTCCAGCTCCACCCGCTGGCCCTCATCCAGGGCGCGGTAGCCTTCCCCGACGATCGCGGACCAATGCACGAAGACGTCGTCTTCGGAACCATCCACGGTGATAAAGCCGTAGCCCTTTTCGGCGTTGAACCATTTGACGGTTCCCAGTGCCATGGCGTCCACACTTTCAGCTAGCTTGCGTGCGGCCCACCTCGATGTGTGCCGCGGAATGCGAAGAGAAATCCGCAGATACTGTACTCACAGCGTCCCCCAGGAACGCCGCCGGCGGGCAGGGCCGCCGGCTAATAGTTATTGAGGCGTAACCGGATTGGCCTACTGGAAGCCGGGTCCGATCACCACGACGAGCGGCGTGTTGAACTCGGCGGACTCCTCGAGGGTGTCGATGCCGAGGAGCGTTCCCAGGGCCTTCGCGTTGCCCTTCTGATCGGCGCTGCTGTAGAAAATCACTGACGTTTGTTGCGGGACGCCGCTCCAGTTTCCCTTCTCGGCCACGACCCAACCGGCGGAGCTGACAGTACCGCCGACGCGGTTGGCGAGGCCGGCGGTGGTGGTCCCGTTGTAGACCGTCACCGGCTGCGTCTTGTCCACACCGGCAGCTGTGGCAGTGGCGCTGGCGCTGGGCGTCGCTGAGGGCGACGCCGCCGGGGCGGTGCCTGCGGCCTCGGGACGCGTCTGCGCGGGGCTGGGGGTGGCGGAGCCGGGGCTCGCCGTGCTCGTGGCAGACGCACTGGCGCCGGCCGTCACGTTCGCGGCCTGTCCCGCGGAAAAGCCGAGCTTCGGCAGGATCAGGAAGGCCACCAGTCCGATGGCCAGGGCCACGCAGCCCGCCGCCAGGATGGGCGCGAGGCTCCGGCGACGCGATGCGGCAGCTGCCCGGTGGACACCCTGCCGGGTGGAGGTCTCCGGGACCCGATCAAATTCATCCCGAGCGTATTTGGTCATGGTAAAACGACGTCCTTGCTGATTTCATACGGGTGCCCGAAGCCGGAAGCGGACACAAGAGGACCTGCGCAACCGGCCGCGCGTGACGCGACTTTACGAATCTGTTCCCAGACGGCGGGCAGTTCGGGCACGTTGGCGTGATGTACGTAGTCTACGCAATCTCTTGACCAGCATGGGATCGTGGGCCAGAGCATCCTCGGTATCGATGAGGGCGTTGAGGATCTGGTAGTAGTGCGTAGCGGAAAGATCGAACAGCTCCCGGATGGCCTGTTCCTTGGCCCCCGCATACTTCCACCACTGCCGCTCGAGGGCCAGCATCTGCTGGTCACGGGGACTAAGAGGCGACTCCTCGGCCACCCCTCCTGGACTCGCGACGGCGTCGGAAACATCGTCAGAATCCCCCGCGAGCACGTGCTCTTGCGCTGTTTCGGCCACGACACACTCCCTGGCTGGATCCGGTAAAAAGTCAGTCCCATGCTACGGCCGAAACGACAAGGTTGTCATTTGACTCGCGGTGCCGGCGGAGGCGGCCGGGACGGACCTGCGGAAGAATGGGACCTGTGTTTGATTCCGATGCCTTGTTCGAGCTGGAACCCGCAGCCGCCGACGACCTCAGTTTCGCGGACCTGGCGCGGCGGCCGCTCCATGAGCTGGTCGCCCCGGACTGGGCGGAGGCGCTGGCCCCGGTGGAGCCGCAGCTGCGGGAAGTCCTGGCCTTCCTGGCCGGCGAGGCGGCCGCGGGGCACGAGGTGCTGCCATCGCCGTCGAACGTCCTGCGCGCTTTCCGGCAGCCGCTGGCCGGCGTCCGGGTCCTGATCGTGGGCCAGGACCCCTATCCGACACCGGGGCACGCCGTGGGGCTGTCCTTCGCCGTGGATGGCGCCACCCGGCCGATCCCCCGCAGCCTCGCGAACATGTACAAGGAACTTCAGGCCGATCTCGGCTTCCCGCCGCGCGTCCATGGGGACCTCGGCCACTGGGCGGACCAGGGCGTGCTGCTGCTCAACAGGGTTCTCAGTGTCCGGGCTGGCGCGGCGGGGTCGCACCGGAACAAAGGCTGGGAGGCCGTCACGACGGCCGCCATCCGGGCAGTCGCGAACCGTGCATCCGCGGACGGTGCGGGCCCGGCTCCCCTCGTGGGGATCCTGTGGGGCAAGGACGCCGAGTCCGCGCGGCCCCTGCTCGGCTCTGCCGCCGTGCTCGCCAGCGCACACCCCAGCCCGCTCTCGGCCTCGCGCGGCTTCTTCGGGTCCCGGCCGTTCAGCCGCACCAACGACCTGCTGCAGGAGCAGGGCGACGGAACGGTGGATTGGGAACTGCCCCCGCTGCCGTAACAGGCCTCCCGGCCACGGTTGCCGGACGGGTTCTTGGTTAGGCTTAGCAGCATGACCTCCGCCCCCGCCGCCACCACCGCCAACCGGAACTCCCGCCCCCAGACGGACCTGACGGTCCTGCGCCGGGAAGAGCTCTCCCCGCACATGGTGCGGATCATCGCCGGCGGCCCCGGTTTCGCCGGATACGTCAACAACGACTATGTGGACCGGTACGTCAAGATCGTATTTCCGCAGCCCGGGATCGACTACCCGGACCCTCTGGACCTGTGGGCGATCCGGGAATCGATGCCGCGCAGCCAGTGGCCGTTCACCAGGACCTACACGGTCCGCTGGGTGGACACGGCGGCCCAGGAACTCGCCATCGACTTCGTCGTCCACGGCGATGAAGGCCTGGCCGGCCCGTGGGCGGCAGCGGCCAAGCCCGGCGACCGTCTGACGTTCACGGGCCCGGGTGGCGGCTACAACCCGGACCCGGCGGCCGACTGGTATCTGTTTGCCGGTGATGAATCGGCGCTGCCGGCCATCGGCGCCGCCATTGAGTCGCTGCCGCAAGATGCGCGCGGCCTCGCCATTCTCGAGGTGGACAGCGACGCCGACATCCAGGGGCTCGCGGCGCCTGCCGGCGTCGAACTGCACTGGCTGCTGCGCGGCGGCCGCCCCGCCGGTGAGAGCGAACTGTTGGTAGCGGCAGTCCGCGACGCCGAGTGGCCCGAGGGCCGGGTGCAGGTGTTTGCCCACGGCGAGCGGGGCTCCATGAAGGGCCTCCGGGAGGTCTTCTACGTGCAGCGCGGGCTGGAGCGGACCCAGGTGTCCCTCTCGGGCTACTGGGCCCAGGGCCGGGTGGAGGACGACTTCCAGGCCGAGAAGAAGCTGCCGATAGGCAAGATCTAACGGCACAAGGTCCAAAGGCGCCGCTGGCCGGACGGCCTAGCGGCGGCGGGCCCGGCGCCGTTCGTTGCTGGCCAGGCTCCGCGTCAGGGGCCGGGCCAGGGTGTCGCCGAGCACGATGCCGGCCGCGACGCCGAGCACGATGGCCCCGGCGTTGAGCATGCCGCCGGCACCCATGAGAATCTTCGATTCCTCGATGGTCAGTACATACATGGACCGGAATATAGTGAGGCCGGGGAGCAGGATCAACGCCGCCGGGACAGCGACGACCAGCTGGGGAGCACCCATGCGGAGCGCCACTACCCGGGCCAGCAGGCCGATCACGACGGCGGCGAGGGCCGGCGCGAACCGGGACCCGATGCCCAGGGCATCACCCCCGATCAGAACCAGATAGCCCACTACACCGACGGCCGCCGTCGGAAGCAGCAGCCTCAGGCTGGTCTGTTCGGTGATGCCGATCATCAGCACCGCAATGGCGATCAGGATGACGATCACCCACAAGGCATACTTGGGCGGGAATGTTTTGGTGACGTCGATCGGCGCCATGCCGGCCATGTTTCCCACGACGAAGCCGACGGCTATGCCGGCGACCAGTGCCCCGAAGGTCAGCATGGTGGACAGGAACCGGCCGGCCGCCGTGACGGGGAAGCCGTTGATCGCATCCTGCACGGAGGATACGAGCCGTCCGGTCGGCAGGAGCAGCAGGATCCCGCCGACCACCACGATCTCGGGGGCAATCTGCACTCCCAGCGGGCTGCCGAAACGCCACAGCAGGAGGGCGATGATGGTCACCAGGAACGAACACGCGGCCGTGATGAAGAAGTCCGGGGTACGCCAGCGGCCCAGCTGGCGGGCCAGCAGGCTGACAAGCAGGTTGGACACGAACGCGACCATCGAGGCGCCCAGTCCGCCGCCCAGGACACCCACGAAAACGGCGGAGAACACGCCAAAGGCCACGGTGACCATCCACCGCGGGAACGGCTTGGCGCTGCGGGTGATGTCCTCGAGCCGGCGCACCGCTTCCTCGCGGCCGACCCCGCCGGCCACGATGTCCGTGACCAGCTGGTGGACCTGCGAGAGTCCGGCGTAGTTGTTGGTCCAGGACCGCACGACGCGCAGCAGGGAGATGGGCGTCTGGTCCTTTGGGGCATAGTTGATGGCCACCGACTGGTTGGTGATGTCCACCTCGATGTGCTTCAGCCCCAGCGCGGCGGTGATGGCGATGATACTGGTTTCGACTTCGAGGGCGCCGGCGCCGTACCGGAACATGGATTCCGCCAGTTTCAAGGCGAAGTCGATGGTCTTGCGGGCTGAGGCGTCCACCCCGCCGACCTGGATCATCGGGTTGGCGTAGGGGCTGCCGGCGAGCCGGTCCACGATGCTCAGCGGTGCCGTTGGCGGGTTTTCCCCCTGCACCAGCCGCCGCAGCATGCGCTTGGCCGCGGCGTTTTGGCGCACCTGCATGGCCGACATCGGTTCGGTCCGGGGCAGTCCGTCCGTGGGCGGCCTGCGGCGGCCGTCGGGTTGTGTATTCATTCCGGCCTCCTCACTGTCCTTGCCGCTCGTTTAGTAAAACTGCTGGCCCGTGCGTCGGGTGTAAAGCTGGCGCGCCACGCGCTCCCCAGCCGTCATCCAGGCCTTGTACTTCAGCGGGCTGAGGACCTGGTCATAGCAGCCAACGAAGTCGGTCACGGTCTTGCTGAAGCTGGTCTTGAACAAGCCCAGCCCGTGGAAGGGGTTCGAGGTGTCCTTGAGCTTGTCGCTCGGCGGGGTCCCGCAGAAGTCGTATTCGGTGCAGCCGAGGTCCTTGACTTGGTTGATCGCAGTCCACTGCACAAGGTGCGAGTCACCGTACTGGCTGCGCTTCTGCAGTGAGCCCCCGTCCTTGTACGTTCCCTTGCGGCCGTAGTTGATCACGAACGCGCCGACCGAGGGTACGCCGTTTTCGTACACGAAGAGGAGCCTGCCCTGGTCCCGCTTCAGGAAGTTGGTCCAGAACTGGCGGTAGTACTCATACTCGCGGACGCGGACCTGGGATTTGGCCTCCACGGTGGTGGTCATCAGGGAGTACATGGCCCGGAAGTTCTCTTCCGTGGGCTCGACGTTGCGGACCTCGACGCCCTCGCGGATGGCGCGGCGCACGGCGTTGCGGCCGCGGGAGTGGAGGTTGCGCAGCAGCTGGTTTTCCTCCGGCGCAATGTCGAGAAGCGCCGTGGAGTCGTTGGGCTGCAGGTTGTGGGTTTTGACCAGTCCCGCCGCCTCGAGGACCCGGGTGGCGTCGTCGGAGAGGATGATATCCGGCTCGATCTTGATCGCGAAGACGCCCAGCTTGGCCCGTTTCACGAAGTCCGCGTTGGCGGCGGTGATCCCGGGAATGTCCTCGACGGACGCTACGTCGGGGCCTTTGATCAGGTACCAGAGCTTGCCGAGCAGCGGAAAGGACTTCTCCAAGACCAGGTTGTAGCTGGTGTAGTCGGCGGTCTCGTAGACGAGGTGCAGGGGCTTCCAGCCAAAGTGCTGCTTGACCTCGGCGAACGCTTCCGATTGCAAGAGATTGCCGCCATTGGGGTTCGCCGTGACGTGGGCATCCCAGTTGGCTATCTCTTCGGCAGAGGCAAAGCGGGCAGTGAATTCACGCAAGGGTGCGGCATCCAATCATTGCGGTACGAGCTTCGGCGGTATGCGGACATGCAGCCCCAAGTCTATCGGTCCGGACCCTGCCGCCTGTCCGGCCAAGGCGGTTACGCTGGTCTCATGCACGCGCAGCAGCAACCGCTGGAGGGCCCTCCCGGGCAGGCCGGCGGCCGGTCGCGACGCGCCGGCAGCGGCTCACAGGTGATCGCACTGATTTTGTTCCTCGGCGCGTCGGCGCTCGTTGCGGCGCTCGGCGGCCTGGCCACCGCCAACCACGTCAACGGCTGGTACGCCACGGCGGACAAGGCCCCGTGGTCCCCGCCCAACTGGGTGTTCGGCCCAGTGTGGACCGTCCTGTACACCGCCATGGCAGTCGCGGCATGGCTGGTCTGGCGCAGCCATGCCGAAGGGCCCCGGACACCGAACAAGCGGACGGCCCTCACCGCCTACGGCGTCCAGCTGGGGCTGAACCTGCTGTGGACCCCGGTCTTCTTTGCCCTGTACCCGGCGCTGGGGACGCCTGCGCTGTGGATTGCGTTCGTGATCATCGTGGCGCTGGCCGTCGCCGTGGCGGTGACCGTGGTGCTCTTCGGGCCCATCAGCCGGACGGCGGGGCTGCTGATGCTGCCCTACCTGTCCTGGATCGTGTTCGCGGCCTCGCTGAATCTGTGGGCCGCGCTGCACAACTGACGGCTGCACAACTGACGGCTGCACAACTGACGGCTGCACAACTGACGGCTGCACAGCCAGCGGCTACCGGCGGCGGCAGCCCGTCAGCACTCCACCACGTTCACGGCGAGGCCGCCCATCGCGGTTTCCTTGTACTTGGAGCTCATGTCCTTGCCGGTCTCGCGCATGGTCACAATCACCTCGTCCAGGGAGACCCGGTGGGTGCCGTCGCCCCACAGGGCCATCTTGGCGGCGTTGATGGCCTTCGCCGCGGCGATCGCGTTGCGTTCAATGCACGGGACCTGGACGAGCCCGCCGATAGGATCACAAGTCAGGCCCAGATTGTGTTCCATCGCGATTTCCGCGGCGTTCTCCACCTGCTGGGGCGTGCCGCCCATGACCTCGGCCAGGCCGGCGGCGGCCATCGACGACGCCGAGCCCACCTCGCCCTGGCAGCCGACTTCGGCGCCGGAAATCGATGCCTGCTCCTTGTACAGCACCCCGATGGCAGCCGCGGTCAGCAGGAACTTAACGATGGTATCGTCGCGGTCCTGCTGGGTTGCCTTGTCCATCCCGGGGGCGAAGTGCAGCGCATAGTAGAGCACGGCGGGGATGATGCCCGCGGCACCGTTCGTGGGGGCGGTGACCACGCGGCCGCCGGAGGCGTTTTCCTCGTTCACGGCCAGGGCGATGAGGTTGACCCATTCCTGCCAGTACTTCGGATCCCGGTCCTTGTCTTCCTTCATCAGGCGTTCGTGCCAGTCGGGCGCGCGGCGCCGCACCTTGAGCCCGCCGGGCAGCAGCCCAACGCGTTTGAGGCTGACCTCGACGCAGCCCTCCATCACCGAATAGATGTGCAGAAGGCCCTCCCGGATCTCCTCTTCGGTGCGGGAGGCGCGTTCGTTGACGAACATAATGTCGCCGATCGAGAGGCCCTTGGACTGGCAGCGGCCCAGCAGTTCCGCGGCAGTGCGGAAGGGCAGGGGAAGTTCCTTCTTCGACTCGGCGAGTTCCTTCAGGGCCGCGTCTTCCTCGCCTTCGCGGACAATGAAGCCGCCGCCGACCGAGAAGAACGTCGCCTTGTGCAGGACTTCGCCGTCGGCGTCGGAGACCGTGAAGGTCATCCCGTTGGTGTGCCGGGGCAGGATGGTCAGCGGCCGCAGGATCATGTCCTTCACACCGTAGGGCAGGGGAACACCGTTCCCATCACCGGCCCCGGCCAGCTGCAGGGTGCCGGTCTCGGCGATCGCGGCGAGCCGGACCTCCACTTCCTCGGGGAGGATCAGCTCGGGGTGGAAGCCCTCGAGCCCGAGCAGGATGGCGGTCATGGTGCCGTGGCCGTGGCCCGTGGCGGCGAGGGATCCGTAGAGGTCAACCCGCAGCGAGGCCACCTTCTCCAGGTCCCCGGAAGCCTTGAGTTCTTCGGCGAAGACGGCGGCGGCCCGCATGGGGCCCACGGTGTGCGAGCTGGATGGCCCAATTCCGATGGAAAAAAGGTCAAAGACTCCAACAGCCATTGTCGGTTCCTAACTAGGTCTTGCTGTGGCCCGGCAGAGGGTCTTGCCGGTAGGAGGTGCGGCCGCCGGTCGGCGGCAGTCCTGCCTGATGCACGACGCCGGGCGGCGGCTTCTGGCCGCAACCCGCCCGGCGTCGTGTCTTCTTTCAGTGATACGTCGCTTAGGCGAGGTTATCAACCGAGGGGTAAAGCGGGTGGGCAGCGGCGAGGGCCTCCACCCGTGAGCGCAGACCGGACAGGTCCGCATCGGCGTCGGCGATCAGGGCCTCGGCGATGATGTCCGCAACCTCGGCGAAGGCCGCTTCGCCGAAACCGCGGGTGGCCAGGGCAGGGGTGCCGATCCGCAGCCCCGAGGTGACCATCGGCGGGCGCGGATCGAACGGGACGGCGTTGCGGTTGACGGTGATGTCGATCGCCGCGAGGCGGTCCTCGGCTTCCTGACCGTTGAGCACGCAGTTGCGCAGGTCCACGAGGACCAGGTGCACATCGGTGCCCCCGGAGATCACGTTGATCCCCTGGGCGGTGACGTCCGGCTGGACCAGGCGCTCGGCGAGGATCCTCGCGCCGGCCAGCACACGCTCCTGGCGCTCCTTGAACTCCGGGGACGCGGCGATCTTGAAGGCCACGGCTTTGCCGGCGATGACGTGCTCCAGCGGGCCGCCCTGCTGTCCGGGGAACACGGCCGAGTTGATCTTCTTGGCGATGTCGGCGTCGTTGGAGAGGATGATGCCGCCGCGCGGACCGGCGAGGGTCTTGTGCGTGGTGGAGGTGGTGACGTGGGCGTGCGGCACCGGCGACGGGTGCAGACCCGCGGCCACGAGCCCGGCAAAGTGGGCCATGTCCACCATGAGGTAGGCGCCCACCGAGTCCGCGATCCGGCGGAACTCGGCGAAGTCCAGCTGCCGGGCGTACGCGGACCAGCCGGCAACGATCAGCTGCGGCTTGTGCTCCTGGGCCAGGCGTTCGACCTCGGCCATGTCGATCCGGTGGTCCTCTTCACGGACCTGGTAGGGGATGACGTTGTAGAGCCGGCCGGAGAAGTTGATCTTCATGCCGTGCGTCAGGTGCCCGCCGTGGGCCAGGTTCAGGCCCATGATGGTGTCGCCCGGACGGATCAGGGCGTGCATGACGGAGGCGTTGGCCTGCGCCCCGGAGTGCGGCTGGACGTTGGCGTACTCGGCGCCGAACAGGGCCTTGACCCGGTCGATGGCGAGCTGTTCGATCACGTCAACGTGCTCGCAGCCGCCGTAGTAGCGCTTGCCCGGGTAGCCCTCGGCGTACTTGTTGGTCAGCACGGAGCCCTGCGCCTGCATGACGGCCTTGGCGGTGTGGTTCTCCGAGGCGATCATTTCCAGGCCGTCGCGCTGGCGGGTGAGCTCAGCGTCGATCCTCGCGGCGATCTCCGGGTCCAGGGCGGACAGTTCGGCGTCCAGGCTCGGGGAAACGACCTGCTCAAACACGGCGGTGTTGGTGCCTGCGGCTGCCGCGCTCACAGCTCGCCGCCGTTCTTGGACGCGTAGTCCTGGGCGGACAGCAGCGGGCCGTCGGACTCCGCGGCGACCTTGAAGAGCCAGCCGGCACCGTACGGGTCGCTGTTGATCAGTGCGGGGTCGTCAACGACGGCGGGGTTGATTTCGGTGACCTCGCCCGTCACGGGGGCGTACAGGTCCGAGACGGACTTGGTCGACTCGACCTCGCCGCAGGTCTCCCCCGCGGTCACCGCGGAGCCGACCTCGGGCAGGTCCACGTAGACGATGTCGCCGAGGGCGTCCGTGGCGACGGCGGAGATGCCGATGGACACAACGTTCCCGGCCTCGCGTGCAACCCACTCGTGCTCGTCGGAGTACTGCAGTTCAGGGGCAACTTTTGCCATGTGTTTTTCCTAAGTCTTGGAGTGGTCGTTGGTGCTAAATCAATTGTGGCTGGGTTGGGCGGCGGGATAAGCGGGGTTGGTATCGGTACATACCCAGCACCTGTGGCGTTCGAAGGCGCCCCCAATGACGCCTGGAACGGGAGGTGAGTTGAAACCGAGGTGAGCTGCAGGGCCCCTTCGGGCCCGACATCCGGCAGCATGCTCCCCGCCGTCCCCCTAACCTCGCAAGCTCGGCCAGGGAACCCGGACGGCGTGGGCCCCTTCGGGAGCGTCACGTCCGCCCAGCGGGCGTCTTCGCGACCGAGCATGCAGAGGATGTCGGACCCGACGGGCTCACGCAACCACAGTCACGCAGCCCCCGGGACCGCTTCGGCTACTTTTGGCGCTTGTAGAACGGCAGTGCGACCACTTCGAAGGGCTCGGACTTGCCGCGCAGGTCGATGTCCAGGGCCGTGCCGGGCTCAGTGAATTCGACGTCGACGTAGGCCATCGCCACCGGGTAGCCCAGGGTGGGTGAGGGCTGCCCGGAGGTGACTTCGCCGACCACGTTGCCGTCCTTGAGGACCGGGTAGTGGCCGCGGCCGGCCCTGCGGCCCAAGCCCTTGAGCCCGACGAGCTTGCGGCCCGTGGTAGATCCGGCGCCGGCTTCCTTCTTGGCGGCCAGTGCGGCCTTGCCGATGAAGTCGCCTTCCTTGGAGAGGGCTACGACGGGACCCAGTCCGGCGGCGAAGGGGTCGCCTTCGAGGGAAAGCTCATTGCCGTAGAGCGGCATGCCGGCTTCGAGCCGGAGCGAATCGCGGGACGCCAGGCCGGCCGGCGTCAGCTCGCCGTCGTCGGCAATAGCGACGAGGGCCTGCCACAGCGCGGCGGCGTCCTCGTTGGCCACGAAGATCTCGAAGCCGTCTTCACCGGTGTAGCCGGTGCGGGCCAGCAGGAGGTCCTGGCTGGTGCCGCCCACGAGGAAGGGGACGTCCACCGCGGCGTAGTACTTCAGGCCGGTGACGAGCTCATGCTGCGCGGCCGGAACCAGGCGCAGCAGGATTTCCTCCGCTTTGGGGCCCTGCACGGCGATCAGCGAGGTTTCGGCCGAGGCGTCCTGGACGGTGACGTCGAATCCGCCTTCCTTTCCGGCAGCGGCGCGCTCGGCCAGGGCTGCGGCCACGACCTTGGCGTTTCCGGCGTTGGGGACCACGAGGAACTTCTCTTCGCCGCGGCGGTAGGTGATGAGGTCGTCGATGATGCCGCCGTCCTCGTTGCAGATCAGCGAGTACTTCGCTTTGCCAATCGCCATCGCGGAGATCTTGCCGACCAGGGCGTAGTCCAGGAAGGCGGCGGCGTCCGGGCCGGTGACCCAGACTTCGCCCATGTGGGAGAGGTCGAACAGGCCCGCGGACTTGCGGACGGCGTGGTGCTCGGCGAGTTCGGAGCTGTACTTCAGCGGCATCTGCCAGCCACCGAAGTCAGTGAAGGAAGCGCCGAGTTTCTTGTGCTCTTCATACAGGGCCGTGTAGTTCTCAGTCATCGTTGGCTGTCCTTATTTGGCGGAGTCGGAGGTGGCGGAGTCGTCAGCGTGATCCTCGAAGGCTTCGAGGGGAGGGCACGAGCAGATCAGGTTGCGGTCCCCCGCGGCGCCGTCGATCCGGCCGACCGGCGGGAAGTACTTGTCCTGCCTGAGCGTGTGGACCGGGAAGACGGCCTGCTCGCGCGGGTATTCGCGGGCCCAGTCGGTGCTGATCACGGCGGCGGCGGTGTGCGGGGCGTTGCGCAGCGGGCTGTGCTCCACGGTGAAGTCGCCGTGGGCCACCTGGTCGATTTCGGCGCGGATGGAGATCATGGCCGTGATGAATCGGTCAATCTCGCCCAGGTCCTCGGATTCGGTGGGCTCCACCATCAGGGTGCCTGCCACCGGGAACGCGAGCGTCGGGGCGTGGAAGCCATAGTCGATCAGGCGCTTGGCCACGTCCTCGGCGGTCACGCCGGTCTTGGCCGTGAGCTCGCGCAGGTCCAGGATGCACTCGTGCGCCACCAGGCCGCCTTCGCCGGTGTAGAGGACCGGGAACGAATCGTTCAGGCGGGCCGCGATGTAGTTCGCCGCGAGCAGGGCCGACTTGGTGGCCTCGGTGAGGCCCCGGCCGCCCATGAGCTTCACGTAGGCCCAAGAGATCGGCAGGACGCCGGCCGAGCCATAGCGGGAAGCGGAGATCGGGGTGCCGTCGGCGCCGTTGGCCGGGTCAGCCGCGTTGCCTGGCATGAACGGTGCCAGGTGGGCCTTGGCAGCGACCGGGCCGACGCCGGGTCCGCCGCCGCCGTGCGGGATGCAGAAGGTCTTGTGCAGGTTCAGGTGCGAGACGTCGCCGCCGAACATGCCGGGCTGGGCCAGCCCGACGAGGGCGTTGAGGTTGGCGCCGTCGATGTAGACCTGGCCGCCGGCGGCGTGGATCGCGTCGCAGACCTCGCGCACATCGGCGTCGTACACCCCGTGGGTGGACGGGTAGGTGATCATGATGCAGGACAGGGCGTCCTGGTTGGCCTCGATTTTGGCGGTGAGGTCCGCATGGTCGATCGTGCCGTCCGACGCGGTGGCCACCACGACCACCTTCATGCCGGCGAGCACGGCCGAGGCCGCGTTCGTGCCGTGCGCGGAGGCCGGGATGAGGCAGACGTTGCGCTGGGCATCCCCGCGGGAGAGGTGGTAGCCGCGGATCGCCAGCAGGCCCGCGAGCTCGCCCTGGGATCCGGCGTTGGGCTGGATGGAGACCTGGTCGTAGCCGGTGATCTCGGTCAGCTGGGCTTCGAGGTCCTCGATCAGTTCGCGCCAGCCGGCGGTCTGGGATTCCGGGGCGAAGGGGTGGATGGAGGCGAACTCCGGCCAGGAGATGGCTTCCATCTCGGCCGTGGCGTTCAGCTTCATGGTGCACGAACCCAGCGGGATCATGGTGCGGTCCAGGGCGAGGTCGCGGTCCGAGAGGCGGCGGATGTAGCGCAGCAGCTGCGTTTCCGAGCGGTGCGTGTTGAACACCGGGTGCTGCAGGTAGTCGGAGGTGCGCTCGAGGGCGGGGTCCAGGCCGAACCCTTCATCCGTGTCCGTCACGGACGCGCCGAACGCGGCGATGACGTCGGCGACGATATGCACAGTCGTGGCCTCATCGGCGGAGATGCCAACGGTGTCGGCGTCGATGGCGCGCAGGTTGACGCCCTTGGCGTCGGCTGCCGCGATGATCTCTGCTGCCCGGCCCGGCACGGAAACGGTGATGGTGTCGAAGAAGGAGGTGTGAAGCACGTCCAGGCCGGCGGCCTTCAGCGAGGCCGCGATGGTCTTGGCGTGGACGTGGACCGACTGGGCGATTGCCTTCAGCCCGTCCGGGCCGTGGTAGACGGCGTAGAAGGACGCCACGATGGCCAGCAGGGCCTGGGCGGTGCAGATGTTGGACGTGGCCTTCTCGCGGCGGATGTGCTGCTCGCGGGTCTGCAGGGCCAGGCGGTAGGCGGGTACGCCGGCGTTGTCCTTGGAAACGCCCACGAGGCGGCCGGGCATGGAGCGCTCAAGGCCCTTCTGAACGGCCATGTAGGCGGCGTGCGGGCCGCCGAAGAACAGCGGGACGCCGAAGCGCTGGGCGGAACCGACGGCGATGTCCGCGCCCTGTTCACCCGGGGACGTGATGAGGGTCAGGGAGAGGAGGTCTGCGGCGACGGTCACGAGGGCACCGCGTTCCTTGGCCTCGGCGATCACGGCGGTGTGGTCGAACACCCGGCCGGAGACACCCGGCTGCTGCAGCACGACGCCGTTGATGACGCCGTCGGGCAGGCCCTTGGAGAGGTCGGCGACCTCGACCTCGAAACCGAGGGCTTCGGCGCGGCCCTTGACGATCGCGATGGTCTGCGGGAGGCAGTCGGCGTCGAGGACGGTCTTGCCGTCGTGCGCCGTCTTGTTCTTGTTCGCGCGGCGCATCATCAGCACGGCCTCGGCCACGGCGGTGGCTTCATCCAGCAGGGAGGCGTTGGCGATCGGCAGGCCGACGAGGTCCTGGACCATGGTCTGGAAGTTCAGCAACGCCTCGAGCCGGCCCTGGGAGATTTCCGGCTGGTAGGGCGTGTACGCGGTGTACCAGGCCGGGGCTTCGAGGATGTTGCGGCGGATCACCGGCGGGGTGAGGGTGTCGTAGTAGCCCTGCCCGATCATCTGCACGGCCGTCTTGTTCTTCGCCGCCAGCTTGCGCAGTTCCGCGAGGACTTCGACTTCGCTGAGGGCTGCGGCGAGCGCGAGGTCCGCGTCCTGCCGGATGTCCTTCGGAACGGCGGTATCCACGAGGGCGTCGACGGTGTCGTAGCCGACAGCCTTCAGCATGGCGTCGACGTCGGCCTGGCGGCGCGCGCCAATGTGCCGGTCAACGAAGGACGTGGAGGCTGGGGTAACAGTCACAAGGAACTCCATAACTCAGGCGGCGCAGGGTACGCCACAGTGATTTGGGTTCCTCCCCGCTCTGTATTGGACCTGAGAGTTTCCGCGCAGCCTGCGATTCAGGGCTCCGCTTGCACCGTCGGTGAGCACGGCATGTCCGGGACACGCCTGCTACTTTCCAGAGTTGCCTTGCCGCGGCGGTACATGGGCCTGAGAGATTCCTGGGGAGGATTTGCTCCTACGGCGCCTGCTTGTACCTACTTGCAGGACTCTCCCGCCGCAGATCAAAGGCGTATTCAGTTGGCTTTTCGATTGGGTTTCAATCGGGGGTGACTACAGTCACAGGTCTCATTCTCCTACGCCGGACGCGCGTCCGCAAACTCCCTCCCGGCCGCGGACCCAGGTTACGCGGCGGCAGGCAAGTCCCGCTCAGCGGCGCAGCTTCTCGACGGCGGCCAGGAGGCTCTCGACGTCGGCCTCGATTTCGGCAGGCGGCCCGGCGGGGCCGCGGCCCAGCATGGCGTTGAAGTAGAGCCCGTCCCCCATGTAGAGGACCGCCTTCGCCATGGCGGGCCCGACGTCGGCCGCCAGCAGTTCCAGCCAGCTAGCCTGCCCGGCGGCGAAGCGGCGCTGGGTTTCCTGGTGCGCCACCTCCGCGAGCCGGGTGGCCGCCACGAACACCCGGTCCATGGGCGTGTCCGCCCACACCGAGGACTTGATGAAGTAGGCCGCCGCGCCTTCCGGCGCCGCCGCCATGGCCGCAACATCCGCCGCCAAGTGCCGGTCCAGCCGTTCGAGCAGGACTCCGATCATCGCCTCTTTGGTCGGGAAGTGGTAGAGCAGCCCGCCCTTGGACACACCGGCCCGGCGCGCCACGGCGTCCAGCGTCGCGGCGCGTTCACCCACCTCGATGAGCAGCGATTCAAAGGCATCGAGGACGGCCTCGCGGGCCACGGGTTTCCTGGGCATGCCTCCCATCATGCCTGCCCGGTCCCGCATTTCTTAACTGTACCGTCCAGACGGTATAGTTAACGCCCATGAGCACCCCCTCGATCACCGCAGCCACCAGCACCCCGGCGGCCCCCCGGCCCCAGGCACCCTGGCGTGACTGGGTGGCGTTGGCCCTGCTGATGTTCCCGGTCTTGCTTGTGGCTGTGGATAACACCGCCCTGACCTTCGCCCTGCCGTCCATCGCCCGCAGCCTGTCCGCCTCCGGCGTGCAACTGCTCTGGATCATCGACGCCTACCCTCTGGTCCTGGCCGGACTGCTGGTTGCGATGGGCAGCCTGGGCGACAGGATCGGCCGCCGCAGGCTGCTCTTCGTCGGCAGCGCAGGTTTTGCCGCTGTCTCGGCCGTGACGGCGTTCGCCCCGAGCGCCGAATGGCTGATCGCGGGCCGCGCCGTGCTGGGCCTGTTCGGCGCCATGCTCATGCCGTCCACGCTCTCCCTGATCCGCAACATCTTCCCGCAGCCGAACCGGCGCCGGCTCGCGGTGGCGATCTGGGCCGCGGGCTTCTCCGGCGGCGCGGCCCTGGGCCCGATTGCCGGCGGCTGGCTCGTGGAACACTTCTGGTGGGGCGCCGTCCTGCTGGTCGCAGTGCCGATCATCCTGCCCCTGCTTCTGCTCGGGCCGGCGCTGATCCCCGAATCCCGCGACCCGAAGCCGGGGCGCGTCGATGTGCCCAGCATCGTCCTGTCCCTGCTGGTCATGGTCCCCGTTGTGTACGGGATCAAGGCCCTCGCCACGCACGGGCCGGCCCCGGCGGCCTTCGCGAGCATCGGCGTCGGGCTGTTCATGGGCTATGTGTTCATCCGGCGCCAGCGTGCGCTGGCGGTAGGCCAGAAAAAAGGCCAGAACACGTGCCCCAGGACAGGCCACAGCACGGCGCCCATGCTCGACGTCAGCCTCTTCGGCAACCGGATTTTCAGCACGGCCATCATTGCCAACGTCCTGGCGCTGTTCTCCTACAACGGTTTCATTCTGTTCCTGGCCCAGCACCTGCAGCTACTCGAAGGCCAGTCCCCTTCTGCCGCCGGCGTCGCCATGGTCCCGGCCCTCATCGCCACGGTCGTCGCGGGCATGCTGGTGGTCCCGCTCGTGCGCAAGGTCCGGCCCGGCTTCGTCGTGGCCGGCGGCCTGCTGCTGAGTGCGGCCGGCTATTTCATCGTCGCATTCGGCGACCACAGCCATGGGCCCTCGCTGCTCCTCGCCGCCCTCCTGGTTCTCTGCCTGGGCGTGGGCGCCGCCGAGACAATCTCCAATGACCTGATCCTGGGTGCCGCCCCGGCGGACAAGGCGGGCGCCGCCGCAGCTATTTCCGAGACGGGCTACGAGGTGGGGTCCCTGCTGGGCACGGCGATCCTCGGGTCCATCCTGACGGCCTCCTACCAGGGAAACCTCCGGCTCCCCGACGGCGTGTCCGGGCTCGCCCCGGCCACGGCCACCAGCCAGGCCCACGAAACGCTCGCCGGCGCTGTGGAGCTCGCCCGGACGCTCCCCGCTCCCCTTGCGGAGGCAGTGACGGCGGCCGCGCGGACCGCCTTCGACTCGGGCGTCCACGTCACGGCGACAATCGCCCTGGTCTTGATGTCC
Source organism: Arthrobacter sp. YAF34 (assembly GCF_052113245.1). NCBI lineage: Bacteria > Bacillati > Actinomycetota > Actinomycetes > Micrococcales > Micrococcaceae > Arthrobacter > Arthrobacter sp. YAF34. The sequence continues at coordinate 59,848 of NZ_JBFRCV010000005.1, read as the reverse complement.
GGCGCCTGCGTCCTCGCGGCGGTTGTGCTCAGGAAAGTGCCGAAGGCCAGATAGCGCTCGCCCGGCGTCGACTTACTTCTGCAGCGCATCAAGGGACGCCGGGCGGGGGGCTTGAACGCGGCTTAAACACGAGCGTCCGGCGCCGGGAGACCCCGGCGCCGGACCCTTCGGCTGAACAGCCCGCCCGGAGCTACTTGCTGTCCGGCGTGGTCACGCTGGCGTTGGCCCGCATGGTCTCGGCATTGACCATCCAGGCGTACTGCTCAAACTTGGCGATGAACGCATGCAACAGATCGGCAGTGGTGGGGTCTTCCTCGTCCACTTCGTCATGGACCTTCCGCATCGTGCCGACGGCCGCTTCGAGGGCCGCGACTATCCGCTCGATGGCGTCCTTGGTGTTGATCAGGCCTGCGGGAAACTCGGCAAGTGCGGTCGACTTGGACACGGTTGAGCTCCGGCCGTCCGGCAGGGCATGCAGTGCCCGCATGCGTTCGGCGAGGTCGTCCGCGAATGCCCGGGCGGCGTCGATGATCTCGTCCAGCTGGAGGTGAAGGTCCCGGAAGTTGGTGCCGACGATGTTCCAGTGCGCCTGCTTGCCCTGGACGTGGAGCTCGATCAGGTCCACTAGGACTGCCTGCAGGTTGGCCGTCAGGGTGGGTGTTGCTTTCATGCGTCCTCCTGGGTAGAACCGGTACCGTGCGGGCCTCGCGCGCCATTTCCTGGCGCACCGGCCGATGCTACCGACGCTACCGCAGGGCCGTGACGGACCGCGACGGTTCGGGGAGGAATTTCTCGGTCAGCTTACTAAGTAAGCTGACTAACGGTTGCGGGCAGGCCTAGACGGCTTCGTTCAGCAGGGGCCCCTGCGGCAACACGGCCCGGGTGATGCCGCCGGACGTGGACTGTGAAAGCTGGGCGAGGTAGTCGTTGCGGCGCCGGGGCGTAATCCTGGACTGGGGCTCGAACGGCTGCTCCGGGTCGTCGGCGTAGTGCGCGGTCAGCCCGTCCCGCATGAGCCTGATGGCCTCCGACCGCTGCTGGGACACCGCGGCATGCGTGGACCCGAGTTCTGCGGCCAGGTCCTTGACCGTCCGGTCACCGAAGTAAATTTCCTCCACAACGTAGCGCATCCGGTCCGGGAGGGATTTCACGGCGGCCCGCAGGTACTGAAGCCGTTCGTCTGCGAGCACGGAGTACTCCGGGGACAGGGTTTCGGCGGCCAGGGTATCCACCACGGCCTCGTCGAGGGGCGTCAGGGTCCGGGAGGCGTCGGCGAGCGCGGCTTCCACGACGCTCTGCTGGACGCCAAGGGCGGAGGCGATCTCGTCAACTGTAGGGGTACGGCCAAGGGCGGAGGAGAGGGTTTCCTGCACCGACATGGTTTCTTTGATCCGCCGCCGGGCGGAACGGGTGGCCCAGTCGCTGGCCCGCATCTCGTCCGCGAAGGCGCCCAGGATGCGCCGGCGCGCGAAAGCACCGAACGGTACGCCGAGGCCCGGATCGAACGAATCGGCCGAGGTGATCAGGGCAATTGCGCCAGCTGAAGCCAAGTCATCGCGAGAAAGGTGTGACGCTTTCGAGCACAAATCTGAGACGAGATACCCCACCAGCGGAAGGTGCTGCGTGACCATCTCGTTGCGTTCCACGCGATTCAATACTGTGTCCCCCCATGAGACCGGATCCGAAGGGCTAGCCCTTTAAAACGCCTGGAGCCGCACCCAGAACGGACCGGTGCTCCCCCCATTGGAGTCAACGTTCGATTGTGGGGCGCAGCACCCATGGTGGAAACCTATCACCTGATCCACATTCTGCGTGTACCCTCAGGGAAAAGCTTGGCGAAAAATGCGGTAACCGCCCCCGGGGCCGCGATCCCGGGGGCGGAAGAGAATGGGGCCAATGAGCGCAAGTGATCTCTCCGCGGCACTCTGGCAGGAGCGGCGCCAGCTCGAATTGCTCCTGTTCAGGCTGGACACGCAGCGGCTGCACGTCCAGGCCGGGAACCTGGAGTGGCTGAACTTTATGGCGTCCGAGGTTGAAACCGTGCTGGACCGTTTGCGCTTCGAAGCGCTGGCCCGGAGTGTGGAATCGGCGGCCGTGGCGGCTGAATGGGGCCTGCCGGCCCAGACCACGCTCGTCGAACTGATTTCCGCCGCACCCGCCGGGCCCTGGGCCGAGATCCTGCGCGAGCATCTGGACGCGCTGCGCGGGCTGCTTGCCCGGCTCGGCGAGGCCGCGCGCGTGAACGAGGAAGCGCTGCGGGCCCTCCCGCTGACGGGCCGCCCCGGTCCCGCCGGAGCCGCCGGGCTGCTGGATCAGCTGGCCGCTGCCGGGAACCTGGACCGGTCCGTGGCCGTGATCAGGCGCGCATCCCACCCCCTCCTGGCGCAGTATGTGGGCTGGGAACAGGGCTGACCCGGAAGTCCGGTCCTCAGTCCGCGGCGGGAACGGCGGGATCAGCCGGGGGTGCGGGCGGCGGCATGAGTCCGCGCAGCACGTCCTCGGCCTCCGGGCCTGCTTCCGCCGCAGCGAGGTTTGCCGCGGCGATGGCTTCGATGACTTCCCGGCGCTGAATGGGCACGCCCCGGGGCGCCTCAATGCCTATCCGAACACCGTCGCCGCGGCCTTCCAGGACCGTGATGACGATGCCGTCGCCGATCATGATCTGTTCGCCCGGCTTGCGTGTTAGTACCAGCATTCTCTCAATCTACCCTTCGCCGCGGGGAGCGTCGGACGAATCCCGCCGGTTCTGCCGCGCCGGGTCCGGCCCGACCCGGCGCCCGTCGATCCAGCCCACAGGCAGTCCCAAGCCGTTGACGCTTTCAGGGGTCCCCGTTTCCGCGGCGCCCACCACGGCCACTGCGGCGACGTTGAGCTGCGCCGAGAGCACGCCGACCCAGCGTGCCGTGTCCTCGTGCTTGCGTCCGGCGTCAACCACAACCCACACCTGGTCGGCCGAGAGCGCAGCCACGGATTGCACCCGCGCCAGGGCGTTCCGGGCCTTGCCGAGGCCGAACGCCACCAGGACGGTGCGCTCCGAAACCACCGCGTGGGCCCGTGCGGCCGTGGCGCTTTGGCGTCCGTCAACGTGCAGGTGGCCATAGGCGGAGAGCTCGCCGGCCGTCCGCACATCGGCACCACCCGCAGCCATGGACATCGCCAGGGCAACATCCATGGCGTCCTCTCCCAGCCCCACCAGGACCACGAGATCGCCGACGCCGGTCAGCGGCGTCGGGACTGCGGCCGCCGGCGGCGCGGCCACGGCGTCCCCGGCGCCGGGGGTACCGACCGCACCGACGGCACTAACCGCATTCGGCATGCCGTCGTCACCCGCTGCCGGAGTTACGGTGCCGGACGCCGGACGGACGGCAGCCCGTCCGGCGGGGGCAGCGGCGGGTTCCGCAGGGGTCCGGAGCCCGGCGCCCAGTTGCGCCAGCACTTCGGCGAAGTCCCGCGACTCGGTGGATACCCCGGCGGCCGCCGGCCGGTGCAGGCTGACTTCGGCGGCGTCTGCCTCGTCCAGCAGGGCGGCGATGGCCGAGCCCTGCAGCTGATGGGACGGCCCGCCGCCAGCCCGGTCCGGCTCCGGCGCGAAGCGCGCCGCGGGCGGGCCGGCGGCGCCGTTCTTCCCGGACTTGGCGTGCCCGGCGGCACTATTCTCCGCGTTGGGTGTCCCGGCGTCGTTCTTGGCGGACGGTACCGCGGCGGCCGGGGCCGCTTCGGCCGCCGCCAGGATGTCGGCGTCGGGCACCACCTCGCCGGTGACCACCTCATGGTTCGGCAAGACCTCGACCATGGCCTCGTAGCGGTCCTGGGCGAAGAGCCCGGCGATTCCGGGACTGATGACCCGTTCGGCGGACACGATCCGGGCTGCGGGACCGTACTGCTGTTCCGCTTTGCGGCGGATCTCCTCGAGCGAGGCTCCCTTAAGCCGATAGCGGTTCGGCATGGCGCACGACTCCTACTGTTTCGATCCGGACGTTGGCAGAGGTCACCTCGCGGTAGGACAGCACAGGCACGGAGCCCGGCTGTGCGCCGACGAGGCGGTGGATGGCGGGCCGGAGCGCCGGCGCGCAGACGAGCACGGCCTGGCGGTTGGCGGCGGCCGCGGCGTCCACGGCGGAGCCTACGGAGCGCAGCACGGCGTCGAGGCGGTCCTGCCCCATGACGATCTGGCTGCCGCCTTCCGCGGGCCTCATGTCCTCGAGCATGTGCTGCTCCAGAACGGGGTCGATCATGATGACGTTGAGCACGGGGCCGTCCATGAACTTGGCCGTGAGCGCCGGGCCGAGGGCTTGCCGTGCCGCCTCGACGAGGGATTCCGGGTCCGTGGAAATCTTGGCCCGGAGGGTGAGGGCCTCGTAGATACGGGGAAGGTCGTTGATGGGCACCTGTTCGTCCAGGAGGCCCTGGAGGACGCGCTGCAGCTCGGCGAGGGAGAGAAGTGCCGGGGTCAGTTCGTCTACCGCGGACGGACTCTGCTTCCGCACGCCCTCGGTCAGCACGCGGACGTCTTCGCGGGAAAGCAGCCGGGCTGCGTTCGCGGAGACGATCGAGGACAGATGGGTGACCAGCACGGACACCCGGTCGATCACCGTGGCACCGGTCATTTCGGCGTTGTGGCGCATCTCCCCCGGGATCCACTTCCCGGCGAGACCGAACACGGGCTCGATCGTCGCCGGGCCGGGGAGCGAGTCCAGGTTGTCGCCCAGGGCGAGCATCTGGCCGCTGGGGGCCGTGCCGCGCCCGGCTTCCACTCCCGCGATCCGGATTGAATACGTGGCCGGCGGCAGGTCGACGCTGTCCCTCGTGCGCACCGGCGGGATGACCAGGCCCAGTTCCATGGCGATCTTGTGCCGGAGGGACCGGACCCTGGCCAGGAGGTCATCGGACGCGCCCGAGACCATGTCCACGAGGTCCGGCGCCAGCAGAATCTCCACCGGATGGATGCGCATGTCCTCCAGGAGCTTCTCATTCGGATCCATCTCCGGGAAGTTCAGTGCGGTGGACTCCGCCTCCCGGGCGCTCGCCTCCCGTTTCTGGCTGGCGGCGGTGCGGCGGGACGCGAGGATCAGTCCGGCACCGACGAGCACGAACGGGATGGGCGGCATGCCGGGGATCAGTGCCATGGCCAGGGCGGCGACGCCGGCGATCATGAGCGCGTTGGGCGACTGCAGCAGCTGCGTGGAGGCCGTCCGGCCCATGTCCGACTCGGCATTGGACCGGGTCACAATCATGCCGGTGGAGACGGCCATGAGCAGCGCCGGGATCTGCGTGACGAGACCGTCACCCATGGTCAGCAGGCCGTAGGTGTTCAGGGCGTCACCGATGTCCAGGCCGCGCTGAATCATGCCGATGGCGATGCCGCCGACGAAGTTGATGATGATAATGATGATGCCCGCGATGGCGTCGCCCTTGACGAACTTCGAGGCACCGTCCATGGCGCCGTAGAAGTCGGCCTCGGCGGAGACCTCGGCCCGCCGTTCCCGCGCCTGGGTGTCGGTCAGGAGTCCCGCGTTGAGGTCGGCGTCGATCGCCATCTGCTTGCCGGGCATGGCATCGAGGGTGAAGCGCGCGCCCACCTCGGCCACGCGCTCGGCACCCTTGGTGACGACGACGAACTGGATCACCACGAGGATCAGGAACACGACCGCGCCAATGATCATGGAGCCACCGACCGTCACCTTGCCGAAGGCATCGATGACCTGGCCGGCGTACCCGTTGCCCAGGACCAGGCGGGTGGAGGCGACGTTGAGTCCCAGCCGGAACAGCGTGGCCACCAGCAGCAGGGACGGGAACACGGAGAAGTCCAGCGGCTTCTTCACGAACATGCTGGTCAGCAGGACCAGCAGGGCCAGCAGGATGTTGCAGACGATGAGGAAGTCGAGCAGCGGCGCGGGCACGGGGACCACCAGCAGCAGCACGATCCCCACGATGCCGATGGGCACCACCAGCCGGCTCAGTCTGTTGTTCATGGTGCGGTCCTTTCACAGACGCTGATTCCCAAAGTTTTCACGCCGTGATTCCCGCCGCGCGTCCGGTGATTCGCCGTGTGTTCCATCGCGTGTGTCCTGTACGGCGTGTTCATACGGCGTACGCCGTGCTCATGCGGTGCATCCCCGCGGCGGCACCGCGGGACTTCAGGGCCATGACGAACGCCAGGACGCCGGCCACGGCCCGGTAGAAGTCCACCGGGATCTCGTCCCCCAGCTCACAGGCCCCGTGAAGCGCCCTGGCCAGGGGGATGTCCTGGACCATGGGCACGTTCTTCCGCTCGGCCTCTTCCCTGATCCTGGCCGCCACGTGCCCGGCGCCCTTCGCCACTACCCTGGGCGCGGACTTGCCGGGCTCGTATTTGAGGACCACGGCCACGTGCGTGGGGTTGACCAGGACGACGTCGGCGTCCCCGATCGCGGCGATCATACGGTTCCGGCTCATGGCCATCTGGCGCGCCCGGCGCTGGGACCGGATGAGCGGATCGCCCTCGCTGCTCTTGTTCTCGTCCTGGACTTCCTTCTTGGACATCCGGGTCTTCTTGCGGTTGCGCCGCATCACCACGAAGAAGTCCGCCGCGGCCAGCACGATTCCGGCGGCTACGGCGAACTGGACCAGCGAGGAGATGCCGCCTGCCGCGGCCGCCGTGACACCGGCGACCGGCAGTCCGCCCGCGGTCAGCAGCACCGGGACCAGGCCCTGCACAACCGTGTAGAGCACCAGCCCCACCACGCTCACTTTCAGCAGCGCCTTGACGCCGCCCCACAACGCCTGCATGCCGAAAAGCCGTTTGATCCCGGCGAGCAGGTTGAAGTGTTCGAATTCGAGCCGGAATTTCTTCAGGTGGACGCCGCCCTGGAGGGCGGAGCCGGCCAGGACGGCCACAAAGACCACAATCAGCAGGGGCCCGACGATCCCGGCAATGGACGCGAACCCGCTGTCCAGTGCCTGGACGGCCTTGCCGGGATCGGGCGCGGAGACGATGCCGCGGGCAGTGAAGAGCTGGTCCGTCGCGGCGTTGGCCGCCCGCTCCACGGTGCTGGGCAGCATGAGCGCGGCGGCGCCGACGCCGAGCCAGGCGGTGAGGTCCTGGGAACGGGAAAGCTGGCCCTTGGAGCGGACCTCTTTCATCCGCTTGTCGGTCGCTTGCTCGGTTTTCTCCTGTGAATCAGCCATCAGCCCACCCCCAGCACTGCTTTGGCTGCCTGTCCGGCGAGGCTGGAGACGATCCGCGGCAGGGCCAGGAACATGAAGCCGGCCAGCGAGAGGGTCAGGAGGATCTTGAGCGGGAACCCGAGCTGGAAGGCGTTCAGGGCCGGCGCCACGCGGGTCAACAGGCCGAGGCCGACATCGGCGAGGAACAACACCACCAGGAGGGGGCCGGCGATCTGCACGGCGGCAAGGAACATGCCGGACACCGCGGTGATGATGGCCTGCACCGGCTGGGCCAGGTCAATTCCGCCGGCCAGGGGCAAGGCCGCGAAACTGCCGGTGAGGCCGGTGATGACCAGCTGGTAGCCGTCGGAGGCGAACAGCAGGGCCAACGCCGCCATCTGCATGAGCCTGGTGAACTGTGCGCCGTTGACCATCATTTGCGGGTCAAAGGCCTGGGCCATCTGGAACCCGCTGAATAGGTCGACCAGGCTGCCGGCGGACTGGATGGCCGAGAAGATCACCAGGACCAGGAATCCCAGGACGAGCCCGGTGAGGAGCTCCAGGACCACCCCGGTGAGGAATGCCGCGGTATCACGGGGCGTGTAGCCGCCAACCATGCGCTGCGTCACTGCCAGCCCCAGGCCCAGTCCCAGCATGGCCTTTACCCGCGCCGGAAAGGCTTGGTGCGAGAAAGGCGGTGCCACGATCAGGAAAGCGGTCATCCGGACCGTCGCCAGCAGCAGGACTTCCAGCCAGGTCGGGTCGATGGGGATGCCCACCTCACGGGCCTCCGAGCAGGGACGGGATCTTTGCGAAGAGGTCGTTGGTGAATCCGACCATTTCCGAAATCATCCAGTGTCCGCAAACGATCAGGGCCACGGCCACCGCGGCTGCCTTCGGCACGAAGGAGAGGGTGGCTTCCTGCAGCTGCGTGACGGACTGCAGCAGCGAGATGGCCAGGCCCACCACCAGTGCCGTGACGAGCACGGGCGCGGCGAGCTTCGCGGCCACGATCATGGCCTGGAGGCAGATGTCCAGGACGGCGTTGGTGTTCATCCGGTGCCCGCATAGCTTTGCACGAGCGCGGTGATGATCAGGCCCCAGCCGTCCACAAGGACGAAGAGGAGGATCTTGAAGGGCAGCGAGATCATGACCGGCGGCAGCATCATCATGCCCATGGACATCAACGCCGCTGAGACCACGAGGTCGATCACGAGGAACGGGATGAAGATGACGAAGCCGATGATGAACGCCGCGCGGAGTTCGGAGACCATGAACGCCGGAATGAGGGTCTGCAGCGGGACGGCCTCCGGCGTGGCCGGGTTCTCGGCCCCGGCGGCGCGGGACATCAGGGCGATGTCCTCTTCCCGCGTGTGGGCGAGCATGAAGTGCTGCAACGGTCCCGACGCGGCACTGACCGCACCGTTGAAGTCCAGTTTGCCGTTGAGGTAGGGCTGGATGCCGAGGTTGTTCATCTCGTTGATGACGGGCCACATGACAAAGATGGACAGGAACAGTGCAAGCCCTGCCAGGACCTGGTTTGGCGGGATGGACGGCAGGGAGAGCGCATTGCGGGTCATCGCCAGGACCACGAAGATCTTGGTGAAGGACGTCATCATCAGCAGTAGCGACGGCGCGACGGCCAGCAGCGTGATCCCGATCAGGGTCAGGACGGCGGTGGAGGGTTTGCCGTCCGCCCCGTTGATCTGGATGTTGACGTTCCCTGTGCCGGGGCTGGCCGGATCGGCCGGCGGCACCGGCGGTGCCGGGTCGATGGGTGCGGCGTGGCCGGCCGAGGCATTGAGCCACAGCAGCAGGAGGGCCAACAGCACGGCGGCAAGCCCCAGGGCCAGGAGCCGGAGGGGTCTGGCGCTGGCGGGATTCAGCCGGGTCAGAGGGGTGGAGAAGGCGGGAATCAATTGCGGCGTCCGCTCCTGAGAGCGGCCGCGGCCTGCTTCCACGTGGAGCCGGCAAGGATCGATCCGTGCAGGGGCGGATGGGCCGGGGCGCCGGGGGCACTCCCCCGGCCGGCGGGTCCGCGCGTCTGCGAGCCCCGGTGAAGGGAGCTGCGGCGGGACGGCGGCAGTTCCGGGCCCGCGACGGAGCCATCTGCGTGCGGGTCAGCACCGAGCGGGTCAGCACCGAGCGGGTCAGCCCCGTACGGGCTGTCGACGGCGGGCCCGGCGGGCCGGCCGCTGAAATGGTTACCGGCGAGCGGCTTGGCTTCGGCAAGCATCCGGGCGAAATCCCCGAAGCCGCGGCTGATGCCGGGGGCCGGGGCTTCTTCTGGTTCGGGCGGGATGTCCCCGGTGTGCAGGACGTTCACGGCGTGGTCGGTCACGCCCAGCAGGAAGCGCTGGCCGCCGGCGTCGACCACAACCACGGACGCCTTTTGTCCGAGGCTCTGCCGGCTGACGACGGTCAGGGCACGGTCAGCCCTGCGGCGCCCGGTGCCCTTGCCCAGCCTGCGCTGCAGGAGCCACATGAGGCCCAGCACCGCGCCCAGGGCCACGACTACCCGCAGCCCGAGGATCAGTGCATCCATTCAGCTGAGTCCCTCGGCGACGTCGAGGATGCGGGTGATTCGCACCGCGTAGTCCTGGTCCAGGACCACGACTTCGCCGTGCGCGATCAGGCGGCCGTTGAGCAGGACGTCGGCCGGGGCGCCCGCGGAGCGGTCCAGTTCGATGATCTTGCCCGGTTCCAGTGAGAGCACGTCGCGGACCGACATCCGGGTGCGCCCGATCTCCACGGTCAGCGCCATTTCGATGTTGTTGATCCGGCCGAGCCGGCCCGCCACCGTGTCTCCGCCGGCGAAAACGTCCCCGGCCCGCTCCTGGCTGTTGCCGTGTTCACGGAGCCGGACAGCGAACCAGGCCGCGGCGTTGACGCCGTCGGAGAGTTCGAAGACCGCCGTGTCGGGGTCCGAGAGGAGCCCGGAGACGTCGGATTCGCGCAGATCAGACAGGACGCCAGCGCCGAAGACCGAGCTGGCGCTTTCCATCGCCGGGCGCAGCACGTCAGTGACGGACACGTGTCCGAGCTGCGATCCTGCCCCGGCAGCCTCGTCCAGGAAGGTGCGGTCGCTGAGCATGAGCGCGAGGTCGGCGGTGACGGCGCCGACGAACGTCGCGGTGACCGCCTGGCGGGCGTAGGCGGCGGCGGCCCGGGCCGGGACCAGGGCGACGACCTTCAGGGCCACCGGGCTTGGCAGTTCCTCGACGAGCCGCTCCGCCGACAATTCGTGCTTGGTCAGGGTGATGCTCATCGTTGGTTCTCCTCGATTGTGACAATTACTGCGGCCGCGCGGGAGCCGTTGCGGGCCGGGGCGGCCGTGGCCAGCCGGGTTCCGTCCAGGGTGAGGTCAAAGGGCCGGTTTTCCAGGTGCGGCAGGGTCAGGACGTCGCCGACGGCGAGGCCCAGGATCTGGCTGGGGGTGACCAACGACGTCGAGAGCCGCACCGACAGTTCCACCGGCACCTGCTCCAGCTGGGCGCCGATGCGCGCGGCGGCGTCGCCGCGTGTGTCGGTCGGGTTGACCTTCTTGAGCCGTCCCAGCAGAATGGCGGCCGGAACGGCCAGGGTGGCGGGGGCGTTGACGTCGCCGACGCTCATGGTGAAGGACGCAACGATCATCAGCTCGCTCGGCGCAGCGGCCTGGGCGAACTGGGAGTTGTACTGGATCGTGTCCACGCGGACGGCCTCGCTGAGCAGCGGGCCCAAGGAGTAGCCGAGGTCCTCGAGGGCCTCGTCCATCAGGCCCTTGATCAGGGCCTGCTCGATCTGGGTGAACTTCCTGTCCGGCATGGGCGAATCGTGCGAGGCGCCGAGCATGCGGTTGACCCAGCCCAGGGCGGCTGGACCGGGGAACTGCACCACGAGTTTGGAATCGTGAGCCTCGACGGTGCACAGGACCATGGCGGTCACTGCGGGCAGCGAGGCCGCGTACTCGTCGTAACTGAGCATGCTGACGTCTTCGAGGCGCACCACGGACTTGACCCGGACCTTGGCGGTCAGCTGGGTGCCCCACTGGCGGGCGAAGGTTTCGAAGGCGAGTTCCAGCACCCGGCTGTGTTCACGGGCAAGCGTCGCCGGACGGCGGAAGTCATAGACGCTAACGGTCCGCTCCCGTACTACTTCCCGCTCATCCAGAACACTCACGGTTGCCACTATCGGCAAGTGATCCGCCGTCGTAAGCGTTCGGCCCTCGGCAATATCAACGGGCAATATTGGAAAATAACAACAGGCAATCCGCAGCGGGCAGGGACTGCCTATTTCTTGCTCAGCTTCAGCGCTTCCGGGATCAGCGCCCGCACGACGTCGGGCTTGTCGGAGAGGACAACGATGTCCACCCGGCGGTTGCGCTCCATCAGCGCCGGGGTGGAGTCGTCATTGACCTGGCGGGCTGAGCCGAAGGCGACGGCTCCGATGGTCCCGGGGGCAATGCCGCCGTTGTCCACCATGTACCGCAGCACATTGACGGCGCGCGCCGAGGACAATTCCCACGTGGACGGGTAGGCCGTGATGCCGTTCGCGGCGTGTCCCTCGATCATGATTTCCATCTTGGCCGGTTTCAGGACGGGGGCGATGATTCGCAGCACGTGGGTGGCCCGCGACGTGAGTTCGGGCCGGTCCGGTTCGAAGAATGCCTGGGATCCGACAAGTTTGACTGTCAGCCCGCGCTGATCGATTTGGAACTCGACATTGGCGGTCAGCCCGGCGGCCGCCAACCGGGACTGCATTTTCGCCTGCAGCGCCTTGAGCCGGTCCACTTCCTTGATTGCCTCGGCCATGTTCGCGGGGGATGTAGTTGCCGCGCCCTTGACGGCGGCGAACGCCTCAAGGTTTTTGTCGACCAGATCCGGCGGCACCACCGTGCCCGACGCCGTGTCCACGGTCTTCGACGAAACCGCGCCGAAGCCCGTGGCCAAGGAATTGCGGAGCTTTTCAAATTTGTTCGCGTCCACACTGGACATCGCGTACAGGACGATGAACATGCACATCAGAACCGTGACCATGTCCATGTAGGACGCCATCCAGCGCTCGTCTACGTGGTGTTCTTCCGGCTTCTTCCGCCCGCGCCTCCGGGAGCTCACGCTGCTTCTTCCAGCGCGTCGGAGTTTTCCTTGGCGCCGGCCTTCTTGTCCCCGCCGGAAGCCTTGAGCTGGTGTTCAGGAACCATGGAGCGCAGCCTTTCGGCGAGCAGCAGGGGCTGGGCGCCGGCCTGGACGGCCAGCATGCCTTCCATGAGCAGCGTCATGCGTTCGACGTCCAACTCCGACAGCCTGGCAAGACGGCCGCTGAACGGGAGCCAGAGGAAGTTGGCGGACAACAGGCCCCAGAGCGTGGCGACGAAGGCTGAGGCAATCATTGGCCCCAGTGCGTCGGGGGTGGAAAGGTTTTCCAAGACGTGTGTCAGGGACACGACCGTGCCGATGATGCCGACGGTGGGGGCGTAGCCGCCGAGGCTCGCGAAGAATTTAGAGTTGGAGTGGTCGCTGCGGGACTTGGAGTCGATCTCATCCTCCATCAGCATCCGGAGTTCCTCGGCGTCCGTGCCGTCGGCAATATTCTGCAGTGCCCGCGTCAGGAACGGGTCCTTGACGCTGGTCGCTTCTTCCTCGAGGGACAGCAGGCCCTCACTGCGCGCCTTTTCCGCGAACCTGACCACTTGGTCGATGCTTTCCTGCGGTTTGGACGTCTTTCCCGCAAACATCTTGGGCAGGGATTTGAAAGCCTGAATGACATCTTTGAGCGTGTTGCCCGCGATCCCGACGGCGAGCGTGGCACCGAAGACCAGGATCATGGGGGCGGGAAGCAGGAGCGAGGCGACACTGCCGCCTTCCATGGTCACCATTGCGATAACGGAGCCAAAGGCGAGGAGCAGTCCGATGACTGTTGCGGGATCCATGGTTACTTTCTGGGGTGCAGGGGCGCCGTAGGGCCGGCGCCGTCAAGGTCGTCGTCAGTATCGGCCGGGACCAGGCTCAGCGGGTACCCGGTGATGGCCGGAAAGTCCCGGGCCTTGCTCAGGATGTACGCCCGGTAGTCGGCGATGAGTTCAACCACTTCCGCGAGGCTTTCGAGCACTACGTAAGCGGCGCCGTCGAGCGTCACCAAATGCGTATCCGGGCTCTCGTGGATGCGTTCAATGAGGTCAGGATTGACCGCAAAGCGCGTTCCGTTGAGGCGTGTGACGACGATCATGGGCCGATTCTGCTTTGTGAGGGGAATGGTGTTCTGCTCCGTACTGTCGGCAGGACCGGCGTGTTCGTTAGGCGCCGTGGCCGGGTGCCGGTTCCGCCGGGCGGCCGACATGGGCCAGATTGCCCGGGTCAAGGGCTGGTGCGCGGTACTAGGGTGGGAGCTGACGGGGCCACGCGGCCCGCCCCGTTGGGTGCCTGCTCTGTTGCAGCCCGTCCCTGGCAGTTGGTCCATTGCAGTTGATCCTTTGCTAGGACGCGACGGCCGCCCGCCTCATCAGGAAGGCCAGCCATGGTGCCATATCCCGCTCTTGAGCAGCCGTTGAACCCGTTTCCCCGCTACGAAGCCATGCGGCGAAGTGAGCCCGTTTTCCAGGATCAGGAGACCGGCGTCTGGCACGCCTTCCGGTACGACGACGTGCAGCGCGTGCTGTCCGAGCACGCCACGTTCTCTTCCCGGATCGGCGGAGACAACCCCTCCGAAACGGGCCAGCTCTTTGCCGCCAGCCTGATCAACACGGACCCGCCCCGGCACCGCCAGTTGCGTTCCTTGGTGACGCAGGCGTTCACGCCGCGGGCGGTGGAAGCGCTCGCCCCGCGCATCTCTGACCTCACCGACGAACTTCTGGACCCGGTAGTGTCCGCCGGCACGGCGGACCTGATCGAACAGCTGGCCTATCCGCTGCCGGTCATCGTGATCGCGGAACTCATGGGCATCCCGGCCGCGGACCGGGACCGGTTCAAGCAGTGGTCCGACGTGATCGTGAGCCAGACCCGCCCGGGCGCCGACGAGTCCAGCCATACCGCCGCCCACCGGGAAATGGCGGAGTACTTCATGGGCATGATCGAGCAGCGACGGCGCCAGCCGGGCGACGACCTCATCAGCGCGCTCCTGGGCGCCGAGATCGACGGGCAGAAACTCAGCGTCATCGAGCTGCTCGGCTTCTGCAGCCTGCTCCTCGTGGCGGGCAACGAGACCACCACCAACCTGATCGGCAACGCGGTGCTGTGCTTCACTGAAACGCCGGGCGTGGCGGAGAGCCTGATCGCCGAGCCGGCCCGGCTCCCACAGGCGATCGAAGAGGTGCTGCGGTACCGCTCGCCGGTCCAGTCCATGTACCGGATCTCCGCCGTCGAAACGACGCTGCGGGACCGGTCCATCCCGGCCGGGTCGCCGATCGTCGCCTGGATCGGTTCGGCGAACCGCGACGGGGAGCAGTTCCCGCACCCGGACGTGTTCGACGTCGGACGCTCGCCCAACCGCCACCTCGCCTTCGGGCAGGGCATCCACTTCTGCCTCGGGGCGCCGCTGGCCAGGCTCGAGGCAAGGATCGCGCTGCAGGCCGTGCTGTCGCGGCTGCCGGGGCTGGCCGTGGACCCCGACGCGCAGTTGGAGCGGATGGAAAGCACGATCGTCTTCGGGGTGAAGCAGCTTCCCGTGGCCTGGCGGGCTGCCTGACGGCGAGCGCCGTAGTTCCTCCCCGCCCGTCCCCCACCGCCCGGCCCGCCCCGTTGCCCCATCAGTCCTTGCTGCCTTCGGACCAGAAAGGCAGCAAGGACTGATGGGGCAACCCCGGGGGGTAGGGCGCCTGGACCTAGCGCTTCAGCTGGGTCAGTTCCTGCAGGACCTCATCGGAGGTGGTGATGATGCGGGCGTTGGCCTGGAATCCGCGCTGCGCCACGATCAGGTTGGTGAACTCCTGGGACAGGTCCACGTTGGACATCTCCAGGGAACCGCCGGCCAGGGTGCCGATGCCGGGGTCGCCGGCGCCGCCCAGCTGGACTCCGCCCGAGTTAGCCGTGGCCACGTAGGAGGAGCCGCCGGCCTTTTCCAGGCCGGTGGGGTTGGTGAACTTGGCCAGCGCAATCTTGGCCAGGACCTGCTTGGTGCCGTTGCTGAACGAGCCGATCAGAGAGCCGTCGTTGCCGAGGGTGAAGGACTCCAGCTTGCCCGTGGCGGAACCGTTCTGGCCGCTGATTGTCAGTGAGCTCATGCCTGCGTAGCCGGAGACCTGGGAAAGATCGATGTCGATGCCGTCAACTGTCAGCGCGGCGCCGGGGTCGAGCTTCCCGTTGGTGAATGTCCGGGTGATCGGTCCGCCGCTGGCGATGCCGTCGGTGCCCCCGATCTTCCAGCTGTTGCCGCCGTTGGCTGTGAATGTCAGGGTCAGGTCGCGGGCCGCGCCAGTGGCGTCGTAGACCTTGACGACGCGATCGAAGGTGGTCCCGGCGGCCGCGTCGCCGGGCAGGTTGCCGTCCAACGTGACCTTGGAGGTGGCCGTGGCCACCATGTTGTTCGGGTTCAGGGTGATGTCGCCGATGGCTCCGGCCGTATCGATGACCCCACCACTCTTGGCCGTCCAGCCCTGGAGGATTCCGCCGTCGGGGCTGACCAGCTGGCTTGCCGCGTCAAAGTTGAAAGATCCCGCACGGGTGAACAACTGCTGTCCGCCCTTGTTGGTGACGAAGAAGCCCTCGCCGGAGATCATCATGTCGGTGGCGCGGCCGGTGCTCTGGGAGGAGCCCTGGCTGAAGTTGGTGCTGACACCGGCCACGCGGACGCCGAGGCCGATCTGCGCCGGGTTGCTGCCGCCGGACTGCGTCTGCGGGGCGGACGCGCCCTGGGTCATCTGCGAGAGGGTGTCCTGGAACTGGGTGGTGGAGGCCTTGAAGCCGGCCGTGTTGACGTTGGCGATGTTGTTGCCGGTGACGTCCAGCATGGTCTGGTGGGCGCGAAGGCCGGAGATTCCGGAGTACAGCGAGCGGAGCATGGGAACTGCCTTTCTACGGGTGGAAAATTGGTCAGGAAGCGGCCGGCGCGGTGAGCCCGGTGATGGAGTCGAGTGGGACGGAAAGATCGCCGACCTTGACGGTCGGAACTGCTCCGGCGTAGGACACGGAGCCGGCGAGACCGGTGCCCGTAGTGCCGTCGGCGAGGGTGTAGTCGACAGTGTGACCAATCAGCTGGGCTGCGGCGGACCGCATCTGGAGCGAAAATGCCTCCTTGTTGTTGGCGGTCATTTCGGTCGTCTTCTCCATCATGGACAGCTGGATGGTCTGGCTCATCATCTGGTTGGTGTCCATGGGGGCGCTCGGGTTCTGGTTCTTCATCTGGGCCACCAGCAAGGTCATGAAGACGTTGGCATCCATGCTCTGGACGGGGGTCCGTACGGCGGACGCTGCGGCCGTGGCCCCCGCGCCGGAGACCGGCTGAGGCGTGACCGACTGCGGCGCGATCGGCTGGGATGCGATGGGTTGGATCGTCATGAGTCGCGTTCCTTCGTGTCAGACAAGAATGTCGAGGGTGGTCTGGGGGCCGTTCAGGGTCCTGGCGCTGCGTAGGGCCGCGGCGTCGGCCAGTGCGTCCCAACGGGTAGCGCTGCGCGGTTCGCCGGGTCCGTTGCGGCTGCCTCCGCCGTCCCTGCCTGGGTCCCCGCCTGCACCGCCCTGCCCTGCCGTTCCGTGACCTGCGCGGTCCTGGGCTGCGCCGTCCTGGGCTGCGCCGCCCGGTCCGCTCTGCTCGGAGAGGTCCAGGCTCGCGCCGAAGCCGGCGTCCGTGAGTTCCTTGCGGAGCTCGGGCAGGATGCCCCGGACAGCCTCGCGTCCCGCGTCGCCGGGGGCGAAGAGCTCAATCCGGACCCCTGCGGCGTCGATATGCGCCCGGACCGTCAGCGGCCCAATGTCCTCGGGGCTGACTTTGAGGGTCATGATGTGCTGGCCGTGGGCTGCGCCGGCCAGGGTGAAGAGCGGCTTGGCGAGCTGCGGCTGGAGGGCCGCAGCGGTCTGGGGCGCGGCAGGCGCTGGCTGTGGCCCTGCCGACGGGACCGGGGCCGACGCCGGCTGGCCGGCCGGCGTCGCGCCTGGGACCGGCGTGCCGGCATCGAGCCCTCCGGCAGGGGCTGCCGGAGCCGCGGAGTCGAGAGCCGTCGTGTCGAGAGCGGTGTTGCCGGCGGTCTTGGATTCCGCCGGAGCGACGCCGGGAAGACCGGGCAGGGCTCCGGACACGCCGACGGCGTCCGCAGCCGTCACCGACGCCGTGACACCGGCCGCGGCAGCGACGACCGGCGCCGACGCGCTCACCAGGGCACCCACGGTGGCCGGCGCAGTGCCCGGGGCAGTGACCGGCGCAGTGGCCGGCGCAGTGGCCAGCGAGGAATTCGCGAGGGCCGAAGCGTCGGCCAATGGACGCATGGAGCCTGAGCCCGCCAGTGGCTGCGCCGTAGCTTTCGCCGGTGCATCCGAAGCGCCGCGCTGGACAGCGGTGCCGTTGGCAGCCGGAGTCAGGCCCGTCGCGGCCGGAAAGGTAGTCCCGGACTGAGATGCTGCTGTCTGAACAGTATTTGCCTGAACGGCACCTGTCTGGACCGCATTTGCCTGAACTGCACCAGCCTGAGCCGCACCTGCCTGAACTCCGGCATTCTGCGGGGCTGCCACCTGCGCGGTTCCGGCGAGGGCTGCGCCCGGCACCGAAAGGCGCGGGTCGGGCAGGCCGGACGTCAGAGTGACGGCCACCGTCCCGGGCGTCGTCGCCGCTGCCGGGGAAGTCGACACAGCCTGGTCGTCCGGCGTCCCGAGACGCGCAGCCTGCTGGGCAGGGATTGCAGACGGCGTGGAGCCAGCGGCTGAGGCGGCGGCAGTGCCGGCGACGGCGGCAGCGTTGACGGCGGTGCCGGCCGGAGCCGAATCAGTGGGAGCGCTCCCCTTCTCAGCCCGGAGAGCACGCTCGTGGCCGGAACCCTTGGCGGTCTTCGGCGTTCCGACCTGGCCAGCACTGCCTGCCGTCCTATCCGAAGACGTGTCCGGTGCGCCCTGGACATCGTTGAGGACGGTGTCGAAGGATCCGGCGTCGGCGTTCCCGGTTTCGGACCGCGAGCGCGCACCATGCTGCGACCGTGCGTGCACCGGAGCGGCGGGCAGCGCGGCCGCAAGATCCGCCGATGCCATGGCCTTCATGATGCCGTCCCTGCCGGAACGATGCGCCGGATGGCGGTCAGGTTGGACTGCTGCTCCCAGGCGTCGCGGATCTGGATGGTCTTGCCGGGCACGGGAGCGTCGATCGCCTTGCCGTTGCCCAGGTAGATGGAAATGTGGTTGCCACCGAAGCTGACCAGCAGGTCTCCGGGCTTTGCCTCGGCGAGGGATGCCACCGGGGTCCCCTGGCGCATCTGGTCGCTCACCACACGGGGAATCTCCACGCCGAGGTCTTTGAAGACCCGCTGGGTGAAGCCGGAGCAGTCCATGCCGGTGGCCGGATTGGTGCCGCCCCAGACGTAGGGAACACCGATGTACTTCTTGGCCATCGCCACAACGTCGTTGCCTGTGGCGGCTCCGCCGGTGTGGACAGTTCCGGTCGGTTGGGCGCCGGTCAGGCCAGCCGCACTGATCAGGGCAGCCGCGCCGGTGAGCGCGGTGGACCCGGCCGCCGTCGTCCCGCCCAGTCCGGGCGAGGTACCCAGTCCGAGCGAGGCATCCAGCCCCAGCGGGGTGCCCAGCGCCGGGTTGCCAGTGAGGGAGGCGGTGTCCGTTGATCCGGTCCCGCCCATTGCGGCGGCGAGTGCCTGCGTGAAGGATGCGGAGTCGCCGGTGCCCGTGGCGGTGGCGAGCGAGGACGCCGTCGCAGCTTTGGCGGTTGCGGCGGTGGTTTCCGTCGGCGCCGGGCGGGTGAGTTCCGCGATCATTGATTGGATGCCCTGCATCCGGCTGATTGCCTCGGTCATGCTCATGGCTTCACCTGCTGGTCTTCGCGGTGCCACAGGGTCGAGGCGATCTCGTCGAGAACTGACTGCTCGGCGCGCAGGTCCGCGGAGTTGATCTCGGCGTCGTGGCGGGCCTGGAGTTTTTCCAGGCCCACGGACCGGGTGCGGGCAGCGATGAACTCGTCGCGGGCAGTGGCTTCGTCGGCCTCGGCCAGGCGCGTGAGGTTCTGCAGATCCGCGAGCATGCTGTGGGAGGAGGACCGGGCGGCGGCCACGGCGCGCAGGGAGGCGGAGCTGGAGACGGGATCGTCCGTGGCTGCCAGTTCGCGGCGCGCGGCGGCTTCGCGAACCCGGACGGAACTGGAGCGGGAGCGGGCGCGCGCGAGCCCGGTGGCCGCCTGGTCCTGCTGGAGCTGGCGGAGGCGCAGGAGCCCTGCCAGAGAGAATTCGCGGTTCATGCTGCTGCTCCCAGGATCGAAGTAAGGTGGCCGAGCCGCTGCCAGGACTCGGGGTGGGCGGTGGATTCGTCCATCGGCTGCTGCAGGAAACCGCTGACCTCGTGTTCGTGGTTCAGTGCGGCGTCCACCAGCGGGTTGGTTCCAGTCTGATAGGCCCCGACGTCGATCAGGTCCTGCGCCGCCTTGCGGGCCGCGAGAACCCGGCGGAGGGTGGCCGCGGCGTCGAGGTGCGGCCGGGAATTGACCTTGGTGGCCACCCGGGACACGGATCCGAGCACGTCCACGGAGGGGAAGTGCCCGGTGACGGCGAGTTTGCGGTCCAGCACCACGTGGCCGTCCAGGATGGACCGGGCGGCGTCGGCGATGGGTTCGTTGTGGTCGTCGCCGTCGACGAGCACCGTATAGATACCGGTGACGGAGCCGGTCTCGGCCGTGCCGGCGCGTTCCAGCAGCCGGGCCAGGATGGAAAAGGTCGACGGCGGGTAGCCGCGGGTGGCGGGGGGTTCGCCGGCCGAGAGTCCGATCTCGCGCTGGGCCATGGCCACGCGTGTGAGGGAGTCCATCATGAGGACCACATCCTGGCCCTGGTCGCGGAAGGACTCGGCGATCCGTGTGGCGGTGAAGGCCGCGCGCATGCGCATGAGGGCCGGTTCATCGGACGTGGCCACCACCACCACGGAGCGTGCCAGGCCGGCGGCGCCGAGGTCGTCCTCGAGGAACTCCCGGACTTCGCGGCCGCGTTCGCCCACCAGGGCAATGACCGAGACCTCGGCGTCCGTGCCGCGGGCGATCATGGAGAGCAGGGAGGACTTGCCGACGCCGGAGCCGGCAAACAGGCCCATGCGCTGGCCCTTGCCGAGCGTCGTCATGGTGTCCAGGACGCGCACGCCGGTCTGCAGCGGGGTGTCGATGCGGGCGCGTTTCATGGCGTTCGGTGCCTCGTTGTCGATGGGCACGCGGGGTCCGCTGAGGAGCGGGCCTTTGCCGTCGATCGGGCGTCCCAGACCGTCCAGGACGCGGCCGAAGAGCCCCCGCCCGGTGGGGACGAGGACGGCGCCGCCCTTGGTGCGGACGGGGTCACCGGCCGCCACGCCGGCGAGCCGGCCCAGCGGCATGCAGCGCACGGAGCCGTCCAGTGCGGCCACCACTTCGGCGTCAAGGCCCGGGCGCTCCCCCACTGTGACGAGGTCACCCAGAGCGCAGTCCAGACCTGACACTTCAAGGCCCAGTCCGATGACTGAAGTGACGACGCCGACACGTTGCGGGGCAGCCGCGGCCAGCGCGGCGGCGTAGTCGGCACCCTTGGGGCGCCACTCGGCGATCATGCCTGGCCCCGGTACGCGCCGTCGGAACGAACTCCGGCGGGTGCGCCGGCGGGATCGGCGTCGGCCTGGTCGGCTTCTCCCAGCAACGCCGCGCGGGCACGGTCCAAGGCGCCGCGGAGGCTGGCGTCGAACCAGCCATGCTGGTATTCGACCTTCGCGTCACCGCGGCCCAGGGAGGGGTCGGCGATGAGCGGCAACCCGGCGGGCACTTCCTGCCCTTCCCGGCTGAGGACGTCGATGTCCGCCGGGTGAAGCCGGATCGCCAGCATCGTGGCGGCGTCGTTTCCCGAGAGGGCGCGGGCCAGGGCGGCGCGTGCGGTCCGCGTCCCCTCCGCCAGTTCGTAGCCCAGGATGGCCTCGGCCAATTCCAAGGCCGTGCGGGCCAAGATTTCTTCGGCATCCTGCAGAGCCTGCACGTTGCGGTGCGCGAAGTCGGTCCGCGCCACGGCGAGGGCGCGCACGGCACGGTCCAGGTCCTGCTGTCCGGCGGCCAGCGACGCAGCCTGCTCGGCGGCCATCCGGTCCCGCCAGCGGCGCTGTTCCTTCGCGGCGGCACGCACACCGGCGGCGTAGCCTGCGGCGTGGCCCTCGGTGTAGCCGGCCTGGTCAACGGCCGGGCCGTTCCCCCGCAACGAGGGAAAGACGATCCGCGCCGGGGCAGCGGCAGCGCCGCTGTCAGTAGACATAGTCTTCCTCGTCCCCGCGCTGGATGGTGATCTGGCCTTCGGCCTCCAGCTCACGGATGGACCGGACCACCGCGGCACGGGCCTCTTCGATTTGCGAGGCACGCAGCGGGCCCAGGCCGGCGATCTCGGATTCGAGGATTTCCAGGTTGCGCCCGGAAACGTTGGTGGTGATGGTCTCCAGGACCGGCTCGGAAGCGCCCTTCATGGCGACCGCCAGGACGGCCGCGTCGAGTCCGCGCAGCACCAGCTGGACGTCGCGGCGTTCGAGTTTCACGATGTCGTCGAACGTCACCATCTGCGCCCGGATCTCCACCGCGAGGTCGGGATCGAGCAGGTCCAGGCCGTCCAGCACCGATCGTTCCGTGCCGGCGTCGGTCCGGTTGATGATCTCCAGCAGCGGCTGGATTCCGCCCACCACCTTCGAGGCCTGCTGGGACACCGCCGCGCCGCCGCGGAGTTTGAGGGTATCGGCGACGATCCCGATCGCTTCGGGCGCGCCGGATCCCATCGTGGCGATGCTGAGGGCGACGTCGGCGCGCAGCGAGCCGGGCAGCCCGGACATCACGGCCGAGGCCTTGCGCGGACTGAGGTGGGCCAGCACCAGGGCGATGGTCTGCGGCAGTTCGCCGTCGATCAGGGCCAGGATCTGCACGGGTTCGATGTCTTCGAGGAACTCGAAGGATTTGCCCGCCATGTTGACCGTCAGGCGGTTCATGAGTCCGGCGGCCCTTTCCGAGCCGAAGGACGCCTCGAGCAGGCCCTCGGCGAGTTCCCGGCCGCCCCGGGCCTGGCGCGGGCTGGTCAGCGCGGTCTGGTGAAAGTCCTTCATGATCTGCTCGGCGACGTCCGGGTCCACCTTGCGGAGCTTGACGATCTCGCCGGCGATCTCCTCTGCCTCGTTGTCCGTGAGCTGGGCCATGACCTTGGCGGCATTCTCGGGGCTCATCTGCATCAGGACGACGGCGGCGCGCTGGGTGCCGGTGAGGAGCGTATCGGCCGGTTTCATGCCGGCTGCCTGTCATCCATGAGGCCGCGGAGGTAATCGGCGGCGCGTTCCGGGTTGGCGGCAACCATGCTGTCGATCTCAAAGCGGCGGCGCTCGGACTCCAGCTGTTCCGTGCTGGGACCCGGCAGCGGAGGCAGGGCGGTGATGGGGATAGCCGACGTCGCAGGCGCGGGCGGAAGGGCCACAACAGGCGGGGCCACCGGCATGATCTCCAGGTCCAGGCGTTCGCCAAGATCCACGGGCTCACGCTTCTGGCGACGCCGCAGGATGATGATGACCACCAGCGCCAGAATCAGCAGGCCGAGCAGGATGCTGCCTGCGATGATGATGGTGCTGAAGAACGCTTGCTGCTTTTCGGCCTCGGCGTTGGCCTGGGCTTCGGCGAGGGCTTTGGCTGCGTTATCGGCGGCAGCGGTGCTGAACGGCACCACCTCAACCGTGACGACGTCACCCCGCTTGGTGTCGACGCCGGCGGCGGAGGTGACGAGGTTCTTCAGCGAGGCGAGGTTCAGGCCGCCGGCTGCGGCCTGGCTGACGGCGACGGAAATCGTCTGCCGCGTGACGGCACCGGCCGGGATAACCCGGTCCTCGGTGACCTTATTGACGGCGTTGTTCTTGGTGGCGGTGGTGGAATCGAAGTTGCCGTTCCCGCTGGTTCCGCCGGGAACGGCGATGTTGTCCGGGCCCAGCACACCCGCGGCCCCTCCCCCGCTGCCGGTGTATTTTTCGGTCTTGGAGGACTCGCTGAGCGGCAGAGCGCCAGCCGTGTTGGAGAAGGTTTCGCTCTTCTGCTGCGCGGATTCCCCGGTGACGTCGGCGGCCACCGCGACCGTGGAGTTGCCCGGCCCCACCACGCGGTCCAGGACCGCCCTCACGGCGTCGGACGTGCGGTTTTGGTAGTCAGAGGCCTGCTTGGAGGTGGACCCCGTCGACCCTCCGCCGACCGTGGAAAGCACGTTGCCCTGCGAGTCGACCACCGAGACATTGTCCGGCTTGAGGTTTTCAATGGCGGCGGAGGTCAGGTGGACGATTGCCTGCACCTTGTCGCTGGAGAGCGTGGTCCCGGCCGCGGTATCGATGAAGACCGAGGCCGTGGTGTCGGGGGTCTTGGACACAAAGACGCTCTTGTCCGGGATGGCCAGGCGGACGGCGGCGGTCTTCACGCCGTCCATGGCTTCGATCGTGCTGGCGAGTTCGCCTTCGAGGGCGCGCTTGTAGGTGACGGACTGCTGGAATTCCGAGGACGTCACTCCCATTTTGTCCAGCAGGGAGTACCCGGTGGCCGCAGCTGTCGGCAGCCCGGCGGAGGCCGCCTTGAGCCGTTCGTCGTAGACCTTGTCCTGCGGGACCAGAATGGTGGAGCCGCCGTCGCTGAGCTCGTAGGCAACGTTGTCCTTCTTGAGCTGGTCCACGATTCCGCTGGCGTCGGTGCTCTTCAGCCCGGAGAACAGCGGGGTCAGGGCCGGGCGGGTGAGCCAGGCGGACAGGGCCACAATGCCCACCACCAGCAGGGCAGCACCGAGCACGGCTAGGGTGCGCTGGCCGGCGGTGAAGCTTTTCAAGCCCGCGCCGAAGCGCTGGAAGAAGACGGTTATCTGCGGAGGCATCAGGCCTGCATCCTCATGATCTCGTTGAAGGCGTCAACGCCCTTGTTGCGCACGGTGGCCATGAGCTCGAGCGTGACCTGGGCGCGGGTGGCGGCGAGCGTGGCGTTGTGGATGTCGTCCAGGTTGCCGGTGACGGCGGAGACGGCCAGCTGGTTCGACGTCGACTGCAGCTGCTGGAGGTTGTCCACGGCACCGGTCAGGGACGTCGCGAAGGCGGAGCCGTCGGTGCCGGCGGCGGGGGAAGTGCCTGCGACGTAGTTCGTGGGCAGCACACCCTGGACGGGGGCGATGGGGGCAACAGTCATTAAGAGCGTCCAATCTGAAGGGCAGCCGTGTAGGTCTCGCGGGCGCGGTCCACCACCTGCGCGTTGGCCTGGTAGCCGCGCTGGGCGATGATGAGCGCGCCCATCTGTTCTGCCATGTCGATGTCCGGGTACTTCACGTTGCCATTGGCGTCGGCCAGCGGGTGGTCCGGCTGGTAGACGACCCGGCCCGCGGCGCTGCCGAGCTGGGTCCCTTGGACGTACACGCCGGAGGTTCCCGAGCCCGCTGCGGCCTCGACGTAGCGGGCCTGGAAGGCCGGGCCCGACGTGCGGGAGACGTTGTTCATGTTGGCGAGGTTGTCCGAGACGGCGTCGAGCCACTTGCGGTGGACGGTCAGGGCGGAGCCGGCGATGCCGATCATGTCGAAGGTCATCAGCTGGTCCTCAGTGCGGAGCGAACGGCGGTGAACTCGTTGCCGGCGGCCTGGGCGGCGAACTGGAACCGCAGCACGGTGTCGATGTTGGACAGGGTTTCGGTGTCCAGGTTGACGTTGTTGCCGTTCAGCTGGGTGGGCTCCAGGGAATCCGCGGTCGTTGCCTGAACGTTGCCGTCGCCGGCCTGCACCGATTCGGCGAGGGCGTCCTCAAAGCTGACGCGCTTCGCGTGGTAATTCGGCGTGTTGACGTTCGCGATGTTGTTCGCGATGGTCCGCTGGCGCAAAGCCAGCCCGTCCATGGCACTGGCCAGGGCGGCGGAAGTCACGGATTCGAGCACAGAGTCCTGCCTGGGAAAGGTGGAGGGTGGCCGATCCGTGGCCGGGAAACGAGCGATCCGTGCTCTTACAGTGGTTATCGGCACTGCTCAGCGCCGCGTTAGGGGAAATCAAGAGAGTATTTCAGATGTTTTGGAGCCGGCGATTCTTAGCCGTTGACATCGAGGTAGATCGCGCCGGACGGGCCTCCGACGCCGGGCACCGAGGAGACCGCCTGGAGCTGCCGGGCTACGTCCTGCCGGGCCTCCTCCAGCCGGCGCGCAACGCGCTCCTGGGCCGCTGCCAGGGCGGTGGCGCGGCGCCGGGCAGCCGCCGGTAACTGCCCCGGCAAGGATGGCGGGGTCCAGCGCTTTTCCGGCCGCGGCTCCGCCACGGACCCGGCGGGTGAGGCGAGTGGGCCCAGCGGATCCTTCAGGGTGCGTTCGGCGGCCTGTACAGCCATTTCGAGCACGTCCAGGACAGCCAGCCAGGCGGCCAGGGTGGTGTCTGGAACCGGGGACTCGGCCGGGGTTGAATCGGTGTGGTCGAAGCTGGCTCCCCCAAAACCAGTTTCCACGCCCGTGTGGTTACCCAAAACCGAGGCTCCCGCCACCTGTTCCTGGCTGTGTGTTCCAGGCCCCCGTTCCCGCGAACGCGGGTGTGGCGGCCCTGGCCGGGAAAGGGGCTGCGCCCGTCGCCGGCGCGGGAATTGCCGCAGCAGCATCATGCCAGGCCTGGCGCAGGGGTTCCAACAGCTCAATAGCTTCGCGGGTCAAGGCAGGATTGCGCTGGATGTTGGCGTTGACCAGGGCAGTCAAAGCGTAGTTGTAGATGCCCAGCAGTCCGTCAGCACCGTCCCAGACGTCTACCTTCAAGGACGAAGCCAATTCAGTAATGATGGCCTGCGCATGAAGGAGATTCTCCGAGGCGACGGGCCAGTTAGCGGCCTGCTGCGCGGTCTCCGCGCGGCCAAGGTCCAGCAGGAGCCGGTCGTAGAGCATGGTCAGCAGCCTCGCTGGTGGGGCCGAGAGCACGGAATCCGCCAAATACTGGTTCCGCTGGGCTGCGCTTCCATAGCTTGTCGAGGTCATGCCGGGGTGCTTCCTGTGGAGGGGCCGAAGATCTGCGCTGAGAGCCAGGCAGACTGGGACTTGATTTCGCTGAGCGACACGTCGAGGGCGGACTGGGATCGCTGGAGAATGGACTGCCGGGCAACCAGCCCGCTGTCCCAGCCGGATGGACGGTCCGCCGCATCCCCGGGCTGCGCGTCGATCTTCAGGTGAGCGTTCTTGGAGTCCGGGACGAGGGTCGCCGCTGCTCCCGACTTATTAGCTGAAAATTCCAGTCGGTACTGTCCACCGCCTGCCGGTACCTTGCTGGCCTTGATCCCCGCATTGGCGCCGTTGACGGCTGCTGCGACGTCGTCGATGGAGCTAGTAGCCGGCGTGACCGTAACTGGAGTGCCACCGCTGTTGATCGTGATGGTGGTGAACGGCCAGACGAATACCTTTTGCGAGGACACCTGGGTCATAGCGGCCTGCCTTCCGGCGTAGGAACGAAACGGCCCGGTTGGCGCCGAGCCTGGAGCAATCCCTGCTCACCATCAGTTCTCGGCATACCAAGGGCTGTGCGTTAGTGAAATTTGAGAACAACTTGAACGGGCTTGTATGGCAGTGAGCGCCCTATCACGGGCCTGCATGTCAGCCTCGGACGTCAACGAGGAGCGCATGGCCTGAGCCTGACGAACCCGGGACTGAATTGAGTGCCTCCAGATGTGCTGCGGCGACTTGTCGATTCTTCGTGAGAATGGCGATGCTCTCCTGCTGGGCTTCAAGAACCCGCCGCGCCCGGTCTTCCAGTTCCGCCGGGATGGGCCCGGGAGCAAGCGGCGCAGCCCATGGTTCAGGTTCCACACCCGAAAGGGCCACAGCGAGGTCAGCCTCGAGCCGGTTCAAGATCGCGGTCCAAAGTGCTGTGGTCTCATCGAGCGTCGAGGAGCCGTCAAGGAGATGAGCCGGAACCTGAGGATGGAGGGCGGTGGTAGTCATTGCCTAATTTCCGCTCGAGGAGGACGTGGACAGCCCGGCAAGCTGGCCGGTTAGCCAAGATGACTGGGCTTTCAACCCCCCAAGCAGGACTTCCATATTGGTGAACTGGGACTGCAGGGCCGCGCGTCGGTCAGAGAGCCGCGTGTCCCAGTCTGAGATCTGGCTAGTCAGGTCCGTGACCTCGGATTGTTGGCCCTTGATGAGTGACGTCACAGAGCCTTGCGCCGGGTCCGTGGCGCTCTGCGTGGTGGCTGCGACACGGGATGCGATTGTCTGGAGCGCGGCACTCGTACCGGCAGGATCGCTCGCCAGGGCCGTCGCGAGCTTGTCCTTGTCGAAAGTGAAGTTTCCGTCACGCGTGATCACGATGCCGTATTCGGAGGGGGACTTGCCGTTGACGGGTGCGGCCATTGCGTTGAACAGCGCATCGCCTACGGCGCGGACGCTGGAGTTGCCGGTGAAGATTCCGCCTTTGGCGGCCGAGGCTCCTGCGGAGGTCGTGGTCGTCGTGACCGCGCTGTTGTCTGAGATGTAACCGAGGGCGTCATTGACGGCCTTGACGAGGTCTCCGGCTTTCTGGGTGATCGAAGCCGTGTCGCTGGCGACGGTGACGGTGACCGGTGCGGCGCTGATGGCTGTCGCGGTCACCGAAACCCCGGGGAGCAAATTCGTGAACGTATTCGTTGCCGAGTTGATCTTCTGTTCGGCGGCCGTCCCTGCGTAGAGGACGGCTTCGGCGTCCTGGGCGGTCCGCACGACGGCGGCGGCAGGATCCGCCATCATGTCAACGGCGGTGCCCGCAGTGACGTCCGCGGCGCTGCCCTGGTAGATCTGAAAAGCGCCGGCCGCACCGGAAGCGGTCGCGGTGAGCTGGAGGCGGTAGGTGCCATTGCCGGCCGGGACTTTCACGGCGGCCGCCCCTCCGGCAGCCGAGTTGATGGCCGTGACCACGTCGTCGAGCGAGGTGGAGGCAGGGTTGATCTCCGTCTGCTTGCCCGTGGCATCCACGATGGTCAGCTTCGCGGGCGCTCCTCCGGCGTCGACCGGCCAGGAAGCCATCGCAGCGGTGACATCGACCTGCGTCTGAGCGAGCCTGGTGACCGTTACATCGAGGGTCCCGGCCACCGCGGAAGTGCTCGCGCTGGCGGTGAGGGACGGCGCGGAGGTGCTGGCGGTGAACAGGTTCAGCGCGTTGGCCGCGGCGTCTCCAGAGGCGGTGCTGTTGAGGAGCGTCAGACGGGTGTTGAGCCCCTGCAAGGAGCTGATCATCGACTGATCCGACGCCATTTTTGTCTTCAGCTGCGTCTGCGGCAGCGCCTCGACAGACATCAGGGCGTTGATCATGGACGTTGTGTCCAGTCCACTGGACAGACCATCAATCGCTGTTCCCACAGGAGTTCCTTCCGGGTGGTGCTTGATACCGGGATCGGCAAGGGATTCATACACCGATGGCGGTCAGGCGGGTAAAGTGCCCGACCTAACCGCCACCGGCGACGAGGAGATCCGTTTTTACGGTTCCGCTATTGTCTAGCGCAGGAGCGACAGAACGCCCTGGCCGGACTGGTTGGCCTGAGCCAGCATTGCGGTACCGGCCTGGGACATGATGTTGGCCTTAGTGAACTTGACCATTTCCTGCGCCATGTCGGTGTCCGTGATGCGCGAAGAAGCGGCGGACAGGTTCTCGCCGGAGACCTGGAGGGTCTTCGAGGCGTGTTCCAGACGGTTCTGGGTGGCACCCAGATCGGCGCGCTGTGCGGAGATGTTCTTGATCGCGGTGTCGATGCGGCCGATCGTCGACTGCGCGTTCGTGGAGGACGAAACGTCGAAGCCAGCGTTGGAGGTGGGGTCGGACAGCACGTCGGCCGGAAGAGCCCCATTCACTGCCGTGGCCACGTCCCCGACCGTGACCTTGATGATGTCGTTAGTGTTGCTGACACCGGTGCCGACCTGGATGCTCAGGGTGCCCGCGACCGGATCGACGCCGGTGCCGTTCTTGCCCTTCAGCAGGTCGATACCGTTGAAGTTGGTGCCATTGGTGAGACGGTCCAGCTCCTTGCCGAGGGCGATGCCTTCCTTGCCGATGGCATCGCGGGCGTCGCTGTTGTTGGTGTCGTTCGAGCCTTGGACAGCAAGGTCACGCATGCGCTGCAGGATGGACGTGACCTCGGTCAGCGCGCCTTCAGTGGTCTGGATGGCACTGATGCCGTCCTGCGCATTGCGGCCCGCAACGGCCGAGGCGTTGACCTGTGATTTCAGGCCTTCCGAGATGGACAGGCCAGCCGCGTCGTCAGCAGCACGGTTGATGCGCAGGCCGCTGGAGAGCTTCTCCATCGACTTGGAGACAGCGTCCTGCGTGTTGTTCAGGTTGCGGTAGGCGTTGTTCGCCATCGTGTTGGTGTTAATCATCATGCCCATGGTGTTTTCCTCCGTGATTGGGACTGTAATCGACGGCCCATCCGTGGGCCTTCAGGAGTAGTTATCGCCGTTTCAGAACCACAGGTAAGGAGAAACTCAAAATTGTTTTCGGAAACTCCAATGCGCCGCATTCCGCTTGCAATCAGCCTTATTCCAGCTAACGGCTGCGGAAACCCTGCCGATAGTTTGTACGAATCCTGCTTCAGGCTGCATCATCCGCACGATGCAAAGATGCCTCTGCAGGCATTACTTCAGAAACCGCACCAGTCACCTATGAGGGAGCCGTCCGGACCATGGCCATCCACGAACTTTCAGCCCTGCTGTGGCGGGAGCGTGAACTTCTGGACGTTCTCACTTTCAAACTTGAAGAAGAGCAACTGCTGCTCACTGCCGGCAAGTCCCGTTGGCTCCCACACGGCACCCGGGAAGTGGAGCAGGTACTCGGGCACCTGTCTCAGGCGAGCCTGGCGCGGACCATCGAGGCCGCCGTCGTCGCCGAAACTTGGGGCCTGCCCACGGACGCCAGCCTCGGCGAACTCGCCGCCGCGGCGCCGGAAGGTGCCTGGTCCGAGGTGCTCACCGCGCATCTGACGGCGCTGACGCGCCAAACGGCACTCATCAAGGAACTGCGCGACTCCAACGAGCAGTACCTGCGCACCGCCGTCCGTTCCACCCAGGAGTCGCTGGCTGACCTGCGGCCCAGCGCTGCGGCCGGCACCTACGACGCCCACGGCAAGACCGGGGACTCCTCCGGCTCACGCATCTTCGACAAGCAATTCTAAGGAAGCGACCATGAGCACCTTCGGCGCCCTGAACACCGCCTACCGCGGACTGACCGCCGCCCAGCAGGCGATGAACGTTGCCGGCCAGAACATCGCCAACGCCGCCACGGAGGGCTACACGCGGCAACGCGTGGAGCAGTCGTCCATGGCCGCTCCCGCCCAGGGCCTGTTCGGCACCGGGGCTCCGGCCGCGGGCCAAGGCGTGTCCGTGGACGGCATCGCACGGCTGGGCAACAGCTTCCTGGACTCAAGCGTTCGCTCCGCGGGCGCCCAAGCAGGTTACGCCAGCGTCAGGTCCTCGGCCCTGCAGGGAATCGAAAGTGTCCTCAATGAACCCGGAGACAACGGCATATCGGCCTCCCTGCAGGCGTTCTGGTCAGCCTGGCAGGGCGCGGCCAACCACCCTGGCGAGTCAGCTCCGGCCGGTCTTGTCCTGCAGGCTGGGAACGATCTGACCGCTAAGATCTCGGCTTCCTACCAGGCCCTCGACGCCCAGTGGACCAGCGTACGCGGCCAGGCCTCGACCGCCGTCGACGAAGTCAACGCCGCCGCCACCCAGGTGGCCGCCTACAACACCACCATCCGCTCCACTCTGGCCGCCGGCGGATCAGCAAATGAGCTGATCGATGCCCGGGCCAAACTCACCGAGACCATTTCCCGGCTCGCGGGCGGGACGGTCCGCGAACAGGCCGACGGCACGGTGGACGTCCACGTGGGTGGCAACGCCCTCGTCATGGGCAGCTCAACGCGCTCACTGGTCCTGAAGGGTTCCACATCCATGGATCAGGCGGCCGGCGACCCCCCGCATGTGGAGTGGTCAAACCCCGGAGGCACTGCAGGACTCGACGGCGGAGAAATCGCCGGGGCGTTGTCCGTCCTGGCACCGGCCGCTGCAGGCTCCGGCGGAGCCATCGCCGAGGCCGCCGCCTCCTACAACCAGTTCGCCGGCAACCTCCGGGACGCGGTCAACGCGGTCCACGCCGGCCAGCAGACGTCCACGGGCGCGACAGCTGGCAACTTCTTCGAAACTGCACTCACGGGTCCCGCCGCCCTCAGCCTCACGGTAGTCCCGCAGGGCGTCGGTGAAATCGCCTCCGGTGTTGCGGGCGCGGGAAATCTGGACGGCAGTGTTGCAGACAAGATCGCGCAACTTGGCACGGGCGCAGCCTCCCCCGACGCCCTCTGGCAGGGGATCGTCACCAACATCGGAGTTCAGTCCCGCGGCGCCCAGCAACAAGAAAGCCTCATGTCCGCCGCGTCGACCTCGGCACTGACGAACCGCGCCTCCAGCGCCTCGGTGAGCCTTGACGAAGAAAACGTCAGCCTGCTCACCAACCAGCACGCCTACCAGGCCGCGGCCCGAGTCATGACCGCCGTGGATGAGGCCTTGGACGTTTTGATCAACCACACTGGGCTGGTAGGAAGGTAGACATGCTGAACCGGGTTACGAATTTGACTATGACGTCGGCTGCCCAGCGCAACCTCCAGACGCAGCAGTCCAAGCTCGCCGAGTTGCAGGACAAGGCGTCCACATTGGACAAAATCAAGCGGCCGTCGGATGACCCCGCTGCGACCGCCCAGGCGCTCCAGACACGTTCTCGGCAGGCGGCCGCGGCCCAGTACGGCCGCAACATCGACGACGGCGACAGCTGGCTGACCGCGGCCGATTCCGCCCTAGGGCAAGCCACCAATCTGCTGAACAAGATGCGTGACCTGACGGTCCAGGCCGGCAACGGCACACTCAACCAGTCAGGAAAAGACGCCATTGCGTCCGAACTGGACGGTCTGAACCAGGACCTGCTGTCGATCGCCAACACCCAGCATTTGGGCCGAAACATTTTTGCGGGAAGCTCAGATACCGCTGGCGCGTTCACTCCCGGCACGCCACCGAACCCCAGCATTCCAGGCGACACGGGAACACCGCCCGTCTACCAGGGGCTCGCCAACGGCTCGGTGGAGCGACGCGTCAGTGCCAACCAAACCATCAGGGTCGACGCCGACGGCCAAGCAATCTTCGGCACCGGCAACAGCTCGATATTTGCCACCGTCAGCCAGATCACCAGCGACCTGCGCTCGGGTACCGACATTTCGCCCCGGTTGGCGCAACTCGACGCCGGATTCAAGAATGTTGTCAACGGACGTGCGGATATCGGAACACGGCAGGCACAGTTGGAACGTGCCGGCAGCGTCAACACAGATTTGGAGGCCACCTTGGATGCCCAGAAAACGGGAATCGAGAAGGCAGATCTCGGCAGCGTCATCATGGACCTGAAGCTTCAGGAGACCAACTACCAGGTGGCCCTGGCCGCCACGGCGAAGGTTCTTCAGCCCACGCTGATGGACTTCCTGCGGTGAGCGCCCCGGTCATGGACACTCCCGTCACCAGCCTGCCCCTCACATTCACCGCCCCCATGCCGGGCTTCGAGGAGCTGCACGACTTTTCGCTGCGCAGCGTCGAAGGCGCGGCCGGCCTCTACGCGCTGGAGGCGGGTTCCACCCCGGTGCGGCTGTTCCTGGCCGACGCCGCCATGTTCGCCCCGAGCTACGTTCCGCCGATTCCGGCCGCCTCGCTGGAGGCCCTGGAGTTCGGCGAGCGCGAGCAGCCCCAGGTCCTGATCGTGGTCAACCATGCTCCCGGTTCGACCACCGTCAACCTCATGGCGCCGATTATTCTCAACCGCCGCACGGGCCGCTGCACCCAGCTCGTGCTGGACGGCCGGGACTACCCGCTGCGGGCCGAGCTCAACTCGCTCTAGCCCACGTGGTCCGGCAAGCCGGGAACCAAGCCGGAAACGGCGAAGCGCCGGCACCCTGACGGGTCCGGCGCTTCAAGTGGTCTCACTGGGCCAACAGTTGCGAGTTTCTTAGCCTTCGCAGTCGCGGCAGTACTTCATGCCGTTCTTTTCGAGGGCCACCTGGGACCTGTGGCGGACCAGGAAGCAGGAGGCACAGGTGAATTCGTCGGACTG
The DNA here is from genome assembly GCF_052113245.1 of Arthrobacter sp. YAF34. Taxonomy (NCBI): domain Bacteria; kingdom Bacillati; phylum Actinomycetota; class Actinomycetes; order Micrococcales; family Micrococcaceae; genus Arthrobacter; species Arthrobacter sp. YAF34. The sequence continues at coordinate 26,492 of NZ_JBFRCV010000005.1, read as the reverse complement.
CTCGGGAACAACAATGACGGTCAGCTCTTCGCCGGACAGATCCGCCCCCGGAAGATCGATCCCTTCCGCGGTGTCGTTCTCATCGACGTCGATCACAGCAGTCTGCGCGCCACCACCGCGGGACGCCTGAAGGGCCTCCAGCGACTCAGCGGGAGATTCTTCTTCTGTCTTGCGTGGGGCGTCGTAATCGGTAGCCATATCGGGGTTCACTTTCGTTGCTGCACAGCGCCATTTCAGGCACCTCAGTGAAGCAGTTTAGGACATTATGCGTGGAGTTGAAGAATAGTGTGGCCAAAGCGACACTATGCGTCGTTCGGGTGCCTGAAAACGACACTTCGCGGCAATCAAGTCATACTTTTCACGCTTTTCACGCGACCGGCCAGACCACGAGGGTTTGCCATTTTGCCGGGTCGGGTTCGACGCCCGGATCAGTGAGGTAGTACTCCCACATAGCCTCCCCCGGGCTCGCACCATCCTCCTGCATCCGCGCCATGATCGCGCCGTAGGTGTGCTGCAGCGATTCATAGGGGCCGACGTGCATCGCCTCGTACGCCCGGCCCGCAGGCAGGCTCCCGGCGACGACCGTGGCGTCCTCACCGCCCGCACTCTTGAAGGGTGCGGCCAGGGGGAACCCGGCTTCGACGTCGACGACGTCGGTCGGCATCCCGCGGTACAGCGCAAACGGGGGGCCGGCCAACTGGACATGCTGCTCCTGCACCGTGGTCATGACGGCGCCGAAGGCGCGGCCGAAAAAGTCTCGCAACGCGTTCATCGGCACAATCTCGCGCACCACCGCCGTCGACTTTTCCTCGAGTTGAGCAGGTTTGATGTCCGGAGTTCCGGGGGTCGCTTCTGTCATACGCCCAGACTGTGCTGTGTCCTTTGCACGGTCTAGGGCCTTACGACCCGCGCCCGACGGCGGCCCGGGACTGCCCGACAGCGGCCCCGCAGGTGCCCCGGGACGTGCTCCGGCCTGGGTCCCAGCCCCGCAGCGAAAAACTAAATGAACTTTATTCATATTAGGTCTTGCCCCGCGCGCCGATCACCCCGATACTAAATGAACACTGTTCATTTATGTGACGCCCGTCTCACTGGAGTAGCCATGATCGAAATCACTTCCCTCGACACCCCGCCCTCCCTCGCCCGCACGCTGCCCTCCAGCCGCCCGGCGCTGCGGGTCGGCGTCGTGCAGCACCGCTGGCAGCCTGACGCCGCCGCGCTGCGCGCCGAATTGGACGAAGGGATCGCTCGGGCCGCCCTGCTGGGAGCCACCGTCGTCTTCCTGCCCGAGCTCACACTGTCCCGCTACCCTGCCGACACCCCTCCCGAAAACGACACCGCCGGGGGAAGCACGCGCCCGCGGCCCTCGGACATCGCCGAGGACCTATTCACCGGCCCCACGTTCCGCTTCGCGGCCGACGCGGCCCGCAGGCATGGAGTCTGCGTGCATGCCTCGCTATACCAGAAGGCGGAAAACCCGGACGGCTCCGATGACGGACTCGGCCTGAACACCGCCATCCTGGTATCCCCCGAGGGCAAGCTCCTGGGCCGCACCCACAAGCTGCATATCCCGGTCACGGCCGGCTACTACGAGGACCAGTTCTTCCGCCAAGGCCCTAACGGCGACGACGCCTACGAGGTCCACTCCCCCGCCGAACTCGGCGGCGCACGCCTGGGCATGCCCACCTGCTGGGACGAATGGTTCCCGGAGCTGGCGCGGATCTACTCCCTCGGCGGGGCCGAACTGCTGGTCTACCCCACCGCGATCGGCTCCGAACCGGACCACCCGGACTTCGACACCCAGCCGCTGTGGCAGCAGGTCATTGTGGGCAACGGCATTGCCAACGGGCTGTTCATGGTGGTCCCCAACCGGTACGGCAGCGAAGGCACGCTGAACTTCTACGGTTCCTCCTTCATCTCCGATCCCTACGGCCGGATCCTCGTCCAGGCGCCGCGGGATGAATCCGCCGTGCTCGTCGCCGACCTCGACCTGGACCAGCGCCGGGACTGGCTCACGCTCTTCCCCTTCCTGGCCACGCGCCGCCCGGACACCTATGCGCGGCTGACCGAACCCGTGCGGCCCGACGCCCCGCTGGGCCCCGAAGCACAGGAGGGCACTGCACAAGAGACCAAAGCACAAGAGCCCACTGCACAGAAAGCGAACGCCCAGAAGGCGACCACGCAGAAGGCCTTCGCATGAGCATCTGGCGGATGCCGTCCGAAACGGCACCCCAGGACCGCGTGTGGATGGCGTTCCCCACCGGCGGCTACACCCTGGGCGAGACCGAAGCAGAAGCCCACGCCGCCCGCTCCGTCTGGGCCGCCGTCGCGAACGCCGTCGTGGACTTCGAACCGGTCACCATGCTGGTGGCGCCGGACGATGCGCAGACCGCCGCCCGGTACCTCCGCCCGGAGGTCGAGGTGGTTCCCGCCGCCCTGAACGACGCCTGGATGCGGGACATTGGCCCCACGTTCGTCTTGGACGACGCCGGCCGGCTTGGCGCCGTGGACTGGGTCTTCAACGGCTGGGGCGGGCAGGACTGGGCGGCCTGGGACAAGGACTCACTTGTGGCGGCTGCCGTCGCGGCGCGTTCCGGTGCCAGCCACGTCGTCTCGCCCCTGGTGAACGAGGGCGGCGGCATCCATGTGGACGGCGAAGGCACGGTCCTCGTCACGGAGACCGTGCAGCTGGATCCGGGCCGCAACCCCGGGCTCACCAAGGCGGATGTCGAGGCCGAGCTGGCCCGGACCCTCGGCGCCAGCCACGTCGTTTGGCTTCCCCGCGGACTGACCCGGGATTCGGAACGGTTCGGCACCCGCGGCCACGTCGACATCGTCGCGGCCATCCCGTCCCCGGGCACCCTGCTGGTCCATTCCCAGCAGAACCCGGCCCACCCCGACTTCCAGGTCAGCCGGGACATCATCAGCCACCTTGCCAGCACCCGGGACGCGGCGGGCCGGCATTGGAACATCATCGAGGTCCCGGCCCCGGAGGTCCTGAGCGACGAGGACGGCTTCGTCGACTACAGCTACATCAACCACCTGGTGGTCAACGGCGGCGTTATCGCCTGCACGTTCGACGACCCGATGGACGAGAAGGCGCTGCGCATCCTCGGGGACGCCTACCCCGGCCGCACGGTGGTCGGCATCGACGCCCGCGAGCTCTTCGCCCGCGGCGGCGGCATCCACTGCATCACCCAACAGCAACCGTCCACCCAGAAGACGCCCTCCCCCCAGAAAAAAGGTCAGCAATGAGTCAGACAATCGGCCGCGAAGACGGCACCATCACGCACGACGTCGTCGACCCGGCCGGTTCCAAGCACGGCATCACCGGCAAGGGTCTCAAGGGCGGCCAGCTGGGCCTGCTCGCCGTCGTGGTCCTGGGCATTTCCTCCGTGGCACCGGCCTACAGCCTGACCAGTTCGCTGGGACCCGCCGTCGGCGCCGTCGGCCTGCAGCTCCCGGCGATCTTCATCGTCGCATTCATCCCCATGATCCTCGTGGCGTTCGCCTACCGGGAACTCAACGCCGATTCCCCGGACAGCGGCACCACCTTCACCTGGGCCACCAAGGCATTCGGTCCGTTCGTCGGCTGGATGGGAGGCTGGGGGCTGCTGGCCGCCAACATCATTGTCCTGTCCAACCTGGCCGGCGTCGCGGTGGACTTCTTCTACCTCTTCCTCGCCCAGGTGTTCAACAACCCGGATCTCGCGGACCTGACCTCCAACACGGCCGTAAACATCATCACGTGTCTGGTGTTCGTGGCATTGGCCGTCTGGGTCAGCTACCGCGGCCTGCACGCCACCAAGCTGGTGCAGTACACCATGGTCGGATTCCAGGTGCTCGTCCTGGGCATCTTCGTCGTCATGGCGCTCACCCACGCCGCCTCGGGTGACGCGGGCACCTCCATCGCCTTCAGCTGGGACTGGTTCAACCCGATGAAGATCGGCAGCTTCGAGCAGTTCGCCGCCGGCATGTCGCTGGCCGTCTTCGTCTACTGGGGCTGGGACGTCTGCCTTACCGTGAATGAGGAAACCAAGGGTGGCAAGGGCACCGCGGGCCGGGCAGGAACCACGACGGCGGTCGCCGTCCTGGCCCTCTACCTGGTCGCGATCGTCGCCACCATGATGGTGGCCGGCACCGGAGCGGACGGCATCGGCCTGAACAACCCGGACAACCAGTCGAACATCTTTGCAGCACTGGCCTCCCCGGTCATGGGTCCGCTGGCCATCCTGATGTCCCTGGCCGTACTCTCCGGCACCGCATCGTCGCTGCAGTCCACCATGGCCTCCCCCGCCCGTAGCCTGCTGGCGATGGGCCACTACGGCGCCCTGCCGCCGCGCTTCGCATCCGTCAGCAAGCGCTTCGGATCCCCGGGCTTCGCCACGGTGATTGCCGGCGCGATTTCCGGTGGTTTCTACGCCGTCATGAAGGTGGTCAGCGAAAACGTCCTCAACGACACCATCATGGCCCTGGGCCTGATGATCTGCTTCTACTACGGCCTCACGGCGTTCGCCTGCACATGGTACTTCCGGCACAGCCTGTTCTCCAGCGTCCGCAACTTCTTCATGCGGCTGCTGTTCCCGGTCCTGGGCGGCCTGGTCCTCACCGTGGTCTTCTTCCAGACCGCCGTGGACAGCTGGGCACCGGAATTCGGCAGCGGCTCGGAGGTCTTCGGGGTAGGCCTGGTGTTCATCTTGGGGATCGGCATCCTCGCCCTTGGCCTCGTGATCATGCTGGTCGCCGCGAAACTGCACCCGGGCTTCTTCCGCGGCGAGACCATCCGGAAGGACACCCCCGCCCTGGTGGTTCCGGAGTAACCGCCCGGTTTCCAGCGACCTACGGCCCTGCTCCCGGACTCCGGGAGCAGGGCCGTACGTCTTTCGCGCGCCTTGCCGACGCCAGCCGATGCGCGGCAGACCCACGTGATCGAGGCGTCCTGTCGATCTTGACGGGCACGTACCCGCCTTGGTAACAAGGGCTGGATGCCCTGCACACCGAGACAGCACGCGGCATGCGGCCACCGAAGGAGCGCCCGATGACCACCAACAGACCTGGAAGCGTTCGCACTCTGGGCACGCTGCGAGCAGCCGACGGCAATCCACGTCGAGGATCTCGACGCCTTCCTCGCCGGCCGTGAGCGCTGCGACGCCCGGGCGCGGTGGCAAGAACTCCACGCCGCCTATCAACAGCTGTCCGTCGATATCACCTAGACGAGGGCCCGGCACACCCGGCGCCCGTTGACACCTAAGTTTGCGGCAATTCAGAAAACCGTCACCGGCTGACGCCCATCTCCTGACCCAGCTGTTACATTTGTGCGGTTCCACCCCTCCCGAAGGTCAGCGGTGCCCGTCCCGGGAGCCAGAACGGTTCCCCTGCGTTAACAGCACCCTGCCGGTCTCTCACGGAAGCAGGTCCAACGGTGTCCCTGTCATCACCATCACTACCAGTCGCGACCAAGTTGCGGCGTCGCGGTACGGGCTTGGCCGCCGCGGCGTTGGCGGCTGCGCTCGGCGTCTTCGCATCAGCACCGGCGGCTGTCGCCGCGCCGGCGACCTCGACTCCCGACCTCGGCCCAAATGTAGTCGTCTTCACGCCCGATATGCCGCAAGCCCAGATTCAGGCAAAGGTTGACGCCATTGCCAAGCAGCAGGTCGACAGCGAGATGGGTACGGGCCGCTACGCCCTGCTTTTCGAGCCGGGAACCTACGGCTCGGCCGCGAACCCGCTCGTGTTCCAGGTCGGCTACTACACGGAGGTTGCAGGCCTCGGCGCTTCCCCCGACGACGTCACGATCAACGGCCACGTCGACGTGTACAACCGGTGCACCAACAACGGCACGAGCAACTGCATCGCCCTCGACAACTTCTGGCGCTCCGTCTCGAACCTGCACATCAACGCGGTAGGCGGTAACGGCTGTCACGGTTCGGCCGAGTTCTGGGCTGTTTCCCAAGCCGCTCCGATGCGCCGGGTCCACGTGACCGGGCAGCAGCTGTCCTTCATGGATTACTGCACGGGCCCGTCCTACGCGAGCGGGGGCTTCCTTGCCGATTCGAAGGCCGAATCGGGGATCGTGAACGGGAGCCAGCAGCAGTTCTATACCCGTGACAGCAGTGTTTCGAGTTGGTCTAATGCGGTGTGGAACCAGGTCTTCTCCGGGGTGCAGGGGGCCCCGGCGCAGTCGTTCCCGAACCCGCCGTACACCACGCTCGCTGCCACTCCTGCGGTGCGTGAAAAGCCGTACCTGGTACACGGGGACCAAGGCCTGGCGGTCGTCGCACCTTCCGCGAAGACGAACTCGTCCGGCGCCGCCTGGGCGACGGGCGGCTCCTCCGGCCGCTCCATCCCGCTTTCGGACTTCTTCGTCGCGAAGCCCGGCGATTCGATCAGCCGGATCAACGCAGCCCTCGCCGGCGGCAAGAACCTGCTGCTGACGCCGGGTGTCTACTCCGTCGATCAGTCCATCCGCGTCAAGCGGGCAGGCACGGTCGTGCTGGGCCTCGGCCTCGCCACCTTGACCGCGGAGGGCGGCTCCACCCCGCTCGTCATTGACGACGTACCCGGCGTGGACGTGGCCGGGGTCACCGTCGACGCCGGCCCGGTCAACTCGCCGGTGCTGATCCAGGTTGGCACGAAGCATCAACGCGGCCGGGGTGGTTCGAGCGCCGCGGACCCGATCTCGATGCAGGACGTGTTCCTGCGCGTCGGCGGCGCGCACGCAGGGAAGGCGACCGTCGGCGTACAGGTCGACAGTGACAACGTGCTGCTGGACGACCTGTGGCTCTGGCGCGCCGACCACGGCATCGGCGGTGTCGGCTGGACGCAGAATACCTCCGACACCGGCCTCGTGGTGAACGGAGACGACGTCACCGCCACTGGCCTCTTCGTGGAGCACTTCCAGAAGTACAACGTGATCTGGAACGGCGAGCAGGGCAAAACCGTGTTCTTCCAAAACGAGCTGCCCTACGATGCCCCGAACCAGGCCGCATGGCAGCACGGCAGCACGCTCGGCTACGCCGCCTACAAGGTGGCAGACACCGTCAAAACCCACGAACTATGGGGCGGCGGCAGCTACATCTTCACGAACGTCGACCCGAGCCTGCACGCAAGCCACGCGTTCGAAGTGCCGCAGACGGCTGGCGTGAAGCTGCACGACCTGAGCACAGTCTCGCTAAACGGCGCCGGAACTATCGACCACGTCATCAACGACACCGGCGGCGCCGTCACACCGACGCACCAGGGGCCGGAAACAGTCACGACCTACGGCGGCTGACCGTCTCGACAGAACACGCGGGCGCCCCCGTGGTCCTTTGACCACGGGGGCGCCCTATTTTCATGCTTCTTTTATGCCGGCAGATCGCTGACGGGCATTGCCCATCCTCCCGAAAGCGTGTCGCAACCGTGTAGCGACGACTTTTCGGGCATAAGAAACCCCTCCATCCCGGGCAAAATCGCTGGAATGGAGGGGTTCGTGGGGCCCCCTGTCGGATTCGAACCGACGACCCCCGCTTTACAAGAGCGGTGCTCTGGCCAACTGAGCTAAGGAGGCATTCCTGCAGCCTGACTATCCACACACCAGAATGAAATAAGGCGCAGATATCAGGGCGCTAGACAAGGGTAGCCCACCGACGCCGGGTGAGAAAAACGCGCAACGCCCCTGCCGCGAAGCAAAGCGCGAAGCGACGGCCAAAACGAAGGCCCGGCGCCGGAGTGATCCGGGCCGGGCCCTCAACGGCGCGCCGTCGCCTTCGTCCGTGCCAGCGACAGTGCCGCAGACGGTTACTTCTTGGCGTCGACCGCGGCCTGCAGGAACTGGTCGAACGGGGTCTTGGCGCTATCGCCAACGCCCCACTGCTTGCCATCGACGAACACGGTGGGCGTGCCGGTCACGCCGATCACCGCGGCTTCCTGGGTGGTGTGCTTCACGTACGGACGGTAGGTCTTGTCATCCACACACTGGTCGATGCTCTTGGCCCCGACGTCGGTGGCCATCTTCTTCAGCTCAGCATCGGAGAGCCCTGCGCTGCCTTCGGCCGGCTGCTTCGCGTACAGCTGGTCGAAGAAGTCCGAGTACTTCTCCGGCGATTCGTTCACCACACAGGCCGCAGCGTTGGCCGCGCGCGAGGAGTAGTTCGTGGTGGACCGGCTGTCGAGGAAGCCGAGGGGGCGGTATTCCACGGTGATCTTGCCGTCATTGCGCAGCTTGGTCATGGTCCCGTTGTACTGCGCCTCGAAGTCCTTGCAGACGGGGCAGATGAAGTCGACGTAGAGGACCACCTTGACCGGCTTGCCGGCCTCGGCCTCCGCGCCCGGGGCCTTGACCGGAGACGGCGGGGTGGCCGGCGCGGACGGGAGGTCCGAAATCTTCACCGTCGCGGGATCGGTCTTGGCAACGGCGTTATTCGCCAGCAGGGTGACGCCGCCGTGGATGTTGCCGTTGGCCGGAGTGGGTCCCTCGTCGGCAACCGGGGCGTTGTTCTTGATGTTCGACGTGACCACGAGCGCCACGATCACAATGATGGCGACGACGGCGGCAACAATGCCCCAGCCGATCAGCAGCTTGTTGCGCTTGTCCTTCTTCAGCTGCGCCTCGCGGATCTCACGCGCTTTCTCGCGTGCCGCGGCCGTGCGCTCGGCCTTAGACTGTCGGGGTTCGTTTGCGGGGCTCATTGGTTCCTCGGGTCGTTCGGCCAGGGACGGTCCACTCAGTGGCAACTTCATCATTTTAGGGGAGAAACCCGAGAGCTTGCGCTTTCAAGTTTCCCTTCCGCCTGCCCAACGGACGAATAGCCCGGAAGATTCCGTGCGGCTAGGGTTGACGGAGAGCCGCGAACGACCCCAAGGGGGCACCAATGGAAGCAACGGACCGCGCCGGCCACGGCGCACACGAGACCACTACAGCTGCGCCGAGAGCCACGGACGGCGCCGCAGAGAGCGCCGGGGCGGGGGATCAGTTCGACTTCATTGTGGTGTCCAACCGGTTGCCCGTGGACCGCTGCTCCGCCGACGAGCCCGGCTGCGAGGACGGCTGGCGCCGCTCCCCCGGCGGACTCGTGACTGCACTGGCCCCGATGATGACCAAGACGGACGGCGCCTGGGTGGGCTGGCACGGCGCACCCGATGAAACCGTCAAGCCCTTCAGCCACGGCGGCATTGACCTCATCCCCGTCCAGCTGAGCACGGATGACATCGAACTCTTCTACGAGGGATTCTCCAACGCCACGTTGTGGCCGCTCTATCACGACGTGATCGCCCCGCCGGAGTTCCACCGCACCTGGTGGGACTCCTACCGGAAGGTCAACCGCAGGTTCGCCGACGCCACCATCCACCACGCGGCCGAGGGCGCCACGGTCTGGGTGCAGGACTATCAGCTCCAGCTGGTCCCGAAGATGCTCCGGGAGGCCCGGCCTGACCTGAAGATCGGGTTCTTCAACCACATCCCGTTCCCGCCGCCGGAAATCTTCGCCCAGCTCCCGTGGCGCCGCGCGATCATCGACGGCCTGCTCGGTGCGGACCTGGTGGGCTTCCAGCGCAGCAGTGACGCCGGAAACTTCATGCGCTCGGCCCGGCGGTTCCTGGGCGCCAGCGTCAAGCAGCAGCAGGTCCATGTCAGGGGGAACGACGGCGACACCACCCACATTGCCCGGGCCCAGGCGTTTCCGATCTCCATCGACGTCAAGCAGATCAGCGAGCTGGCCAAGAAGCCGGAAGTCATTGAGCGCGCCCAGCAGATCCGCCGGGATCTCGGCAATCCCAAGACCATCCTGCTCGGCGTCGACCGGCTCGACTACACCAAGGGCATCAGGCACCGGCTCAAGGCCTACGAGGAGCTGCTGCAGGACGGCAAGGTAACCGTCGAGGACGCGACCCTGATCCAGGTGGCCAGCCCCAGCCGGGAACGCGTGGAACAGTACCGGCTGCTCCGCGAGGAGGTCGAGGGCACCGTGGGCCACATCAACGGCACCTTCGACACCATGGAGAGCACCGCCGTCCGCTACCTGCACCACAGCTACCCCATCGAGGAGATGGTGGCGCTGTACCTGGCCGCGGACGTCATGCTGGTCACGGCCCTGCGCGACGGCATGAACCTGGTGGCTAAGGAATACGTCACGGCCCGGACGAACAACGACGGCGCACTGGTGCTCAGTGAATTTGCCGGCGCCGCCGACCAGCTCAAGCAGGCCCTGCTGATGAACCCTCACGACATCGACGGCTTGAAAGACACCATCATGAGGGCCGTCAACATGCAGCCGGCCGAGGCATCCCGGCGGATGCGGGCCATGCGCAAGCAGATCCTGGACCACGACGTCGACCTCTGGTCCTCGGACTTCCTGGCCGCCCTTGCCGAAAAGGTTGTGCGCGATGACTCCTGACGCCGCAGGCACCAACAATCCGGAAACGGCCCCGCTGTCGCTGTCCCCCGAACTGCTGGAGGCGGTGCGGCGCGTCGCCGGCACCGATCACCTGCTCGTGGCGATGGACTTCGACGGCACCATGTCACCGCTCGTGGATCACGCGGCCGACGCCCGCGCGCTCCCGCGCTCCGCCGCCGCCTTCGCGGCCCTGGCGGAACTTCCCCGGACCACGACGGCGCTCATCTCCGGCCGGGCGCTGGACAGCCTGCGGGCCGTCGCCTCCCCGCCCGAGAAGACACTTCTGATCGGCAGCCACGGCGCCGAGGTCTGGATGGGGCCCGGGTCCTCGCAGCTCATGCTCGACGACGACCAGCGGGAACTGCTGGCCGAAGTCCGGAAGGAGCTTGCGGAAATCGTGGAGCAGGCCCCCGGGACGCTGCTGGAGGACAAGCCGGCCGGCGTCGTCCTGCACACCCGGCTCGCGTCCGGGGACGTTGCCGAGGACGCCGTCGCCGCGGCGCGGGCGGTCCTGCAGGACCGCAGCGGGGTGTTCCTCAAGACCGGCAACCGTGTCCTGGAGACCTCGGTGGTGCACGCCTCCAAAGGCGAGGGCATCGCCTTCCTGCGGCAGGCCACCGGAGCCACGGCGGTGGCCTTCGCCGGGGACGACACCACCGACGAGGACGCCCTGGCCAGCCTCGTCCCGGGCGATCTCGGCGTGAAAGTCGGGCTTGATTTCACCCAGGCCGAGTTCCGGATCGAGTCACCGGTGCACGTCTGCGAACTGCTGGAGGCACTGCTGCGTGAGCGGAAGAAGGCCGTCAACAGCTAACGGCCTCACTCCCCCAACTAACTCGGTGAGGCCGACTGTTCGTAGCCGATCAACCAGTGCAGTCCGTGACGGTCGACGACCTGGCCATCTGTTGCGCCCCAGGGCCGCGGGGAAAGGGGGTCGATCACCCGGCCGTCAACGGCGAGCTTGTCGAACCACTCGTGGAGCACTGCCGGTTCCGCCGTCCCCAACAGCGAGAGCATGAGGCCTTCGAACCGGACGCTCTTCTCGCCTGCAGCCGCGTCCGACCCGGCCAAAGCGACTGCGCCGCTCAGCTGTCCGTGGGCAATGGCATCCGGCGGCCCATCGCTGCGGCTGAACTCCTCGTATGTGAACAAGGCAAGCTCTCCCCCGAAAACGTCGGCATAGAAGCTGAGTGCTTCACGCGCCGTGCCGGGGAAACTGACATAGATCTGCAGTGCCGTCATGCGCACAGCCTACACACCCACATCTGGCGCCACGTGACGGACCCCACGTGTGACATCCGTAACTTTTTAGCCCAAATGCCATAAATCTGACATACTCTAGTTGTGATGTGGCGCACAACTACCGTGCGGCGTCACTGGATACTCCTCGGCTTCGGCCGAGGAGTATGCGCATGAGAACCCATAATTGAATTAACAACTGCATAAAACGACCATTCACTACGGATCGTCCGGCACGTACCTGCCGGTGAAGGGATTGATAACTGTGGCTACAGTTACTTTTGATAACGCAACACGTCTATACCCGGGCACCGAGAAGCCCGCTGTTGACAAGCTCAACATCGATATCGCCGACGGCGAATTCCTCGTCCTCGTTGGACCCTCCGGCTGCGGAAAGTCGACCTCCCTGCGCATGCTCGCAGGCCTTGAGGACGTCAACTCCGGCCGCATCCTCATTGGCGACCGTGACGTCACGGACGTTCCGCCGAAGGACCGCGACATCGCCATGGTGTTCCAGAACTACGCCCTGTACCCGCACATGACCGTCGCGGACAACATGGGCTTCGCGCTGAAGATCGCCGGTGTCAGCAAGGAAGAGCGCGCCGAGCGCGTCCGGGAAGCCGCCAAGCTGCTGGACCTCGAGCCGTACCTGGATCGCAAGCCGAAGGCACTCTCCGGCGGCCAGCGCCAGCGTGTTGCCATGGGCCGCGCAATCGTGCGTAACCCGCAGGTCTTCCTCATGGACGAGCCGCTGTCCAACCTTGATGCCAAGCTGCGCGTGCAGACCCGCACCCAGATCGCGTCCCTGACCCGCCGCCTCGGCGTCACCACCGTCTACGTGACCCACGACCAGGTCGAGGCCATGACCATGGGTGACCGCGTCGCCGTGCTGAAGGACGGGCTGCTCATGCAGGTCGACACCCCGCGCAACCTCTACGACAAGCCGAAGAACGTTTTCGTGGCCGGCTTCATCGGCTCCCCCGCCATGAACCTGCTCGAACTGCCGGTCGTCGACGGCGGCGTGCAGTTCGGCGGCACCGTCTACCCGGTTCCGCGCGACGTCCTCGAAGAGGCCCACGGCCAGACCGTGACCCTCGGTTCACGTCCGGAAGACCTTGAAACGGTCGCCCAGGGCGAGGGCCTCCAGGTCGAGGTCGACGTCGTCGAGGAACTCGGCGCCGACGCCTATGTCTACGGCCACACCACACTGGACGGCACGAGCTACGACATCGTGGCCCGCGTCGACGGCCGCCGCCCCCCGATGAAGGGTGAGTCCATCTGGGTCCGCCCGCAGTCAGGCCACGTGCACCTGTTCGACACCAAGACCGGTCTGCGCCTCGGCGACTAGTCCCCGTAACTTCGCTCCGCTTCGGCCAGAAACACTGCCGGCGTGGGCCAAGTAGCCCTGCATGACTGACGGCGGTCCTCCCCTGGGGAGGGCCGCCGTCGGGCTTTAACCGCACCGCTTTAGGTACGGCCCAACAAATACGGAAGAATTGATCCATGACCGAGGAAAACCCCATGACCGAGGAAAACAGTGCTCAGTGGCACGACGAGCCCACCGACTACGGCCAGATTGGGAAGTTGCCCCGGTTCGAGGCCGCCAGCGCCAATGACGAGAAGGCCTCGCTGGCGAGTTCACTGAGCATCACGGCGGCGGCCACCGAGCCCGAGCTCCTCGACCTGCCCTGGCATATTGCCCTCGAGGACTGGCCGGCGGAGTACTTGGCGGCACTCCCCCGCGGCATTTCCCGGCACATCGTGCGCTTCGCCCACCTGGGCGGGTCGGTCATCGCCATCAAGGAAACCTCGGAGCATGTCGCCCGCCACGAGTACCACATGCTCCGCAAGCTCGCCCGGCTGGACGTGCCCTGCGTGGAGCCGGTGGCCGTCATCACCGGGCGCACCACTCCGGAGGGCCGGCCGCTGAACCCCGTGCTGGTCACCCGGCATCTGAAGTTCTCGATGCCCTACCGCGCCCTGTTCTCCCAGATGCTGCGCAAGGACACCCTGACCCGGCTCATCGACGCCCAGGCGCTGCTGCTGGTCCGGCTGCACCTGATCGGCTTCTATTGGGGCGATGTCTCGCTCTCCAACACGTTGTTCCGCCGCGACGCCGGCGCCTTCGCCGCCTACCTCGTGGATGCCGAGACCGGTGAGCTCTATCCGGACTTGTCCACCGGCCAGCGCGAGTACGACCTCGAAATCGCCCGGGTCAACATCGCCGGGGAGCTCATGGACCTGCTCGACGGCGGCCTGATCGAGGAAAAGGTCGATCCGGTGGCCACCAGCGAGCTCATCATGGACAGCTACCGGCGGCTGTGGACCGAGCTGACGGCGAAGGAATCATTTGAGATCGGCGAGCGCTGGCGCGTGGCTGCCCGCATCCGGCGGCTCAACGAACTCGGGTTCGACGTCGAGGAATACGCCATCAAGACCACACAGAACGGCTCCACCATCCAGCTCCAGCCGAAGGTGGTCGACGCCGGGCACCACCAGCGCCGGCTGCTGCGCCTCACCGGCCTGGACGCCCAAGAGAACCAGGCCCGCCGGCTCCTGAACGACATGGACTCGTTCCGGGCAGACAACAACCCGACCATGGACGAGGAATACAGCGCGCACCTCTGGGTCAGCCAGATCTTCGAGCCGATTGTGCGGGCCATCCCCCGCGATCTGTCCGGCAAGCTCGAGCCCGCCGAGGCGGTGCACGAGGTCCTGGAGCACCGCTGGTACATGTCCGAGAAGGAGAACCGGCACATCCCCTTGGCCGAGGCGGTCCAGTCCTACATCGACAACGAGCTCCGCCACCGGCGGGACGAGGCCGCCATCATGCTCAATCCGGATACCGGGCTGCTCAAGATCCTCGAGGTCGAAACCGAGGAATCACGGTACGGCGGGGACGAATCCATTGACGAATACCCGGACGTCGACGACTAGGGGCCCTGCCGCCAGCAATCTGCGGGCCCACCCACGTTGTGGCACGGGCGGGCTAAATCGCTTTTCCGGGATTCAGGATCCCGGCCGGGTCAAACAGCTCCTTGATCCGGCGCTGCAGCTCGCGCACCGGCTCCTTTTGCTCCAGGCCAAGCCAGCGCAGCTTGTACTGCCCGATCCCGTGCTCGCCTGTGATGGTGCCGCCCATGGCCAGCGCCACGGCAATGGACTTGTCCAGGGCGGCACCGAGACGGGCCATGGCATCGGCATCCACGGTATTGTCCACCCGCTCGATCCAGAAGGTGGGGTGCAGGTTCCCGTCGCCGGCATGCGCCACGACTTTGAGCCGGACCCGGTACTCCGACGCCATGGCCTCCAGTTCGGCCACGTAGTCCACCAGCCGCGAGCGCGGCACGGCGACGTCCTCGCCCACCCGGTATTCGTCGTCCACCTCGGTCCCGCGGCTGTTGCGGCGCAGCTCGACAAGCTGCTCGGCCTCCGCGCTGGCTTCCATGCTCACCACCGCTCCTCCCGCGACGAGGACCGGTCGGATGGCCGCGGCCTCCGCCGCCGCGCCGAACCCGTCAGTCTGGATCAGCAGCAGGGATGCCCCGCGCGCGGCCAAGTCCGAGCCGTGGAGGTCATCGAGCTGGACGAGCGAGCCGCCGTCGAGCAGTTCCATGATCGCCGGCTGGACGCGGGCCCTGCCGACGGCGAGGACGCCTGCCGCGGCGCTGCGGAAGTCGGGGTAGAACGCGGCGATGGTGTGCACCTCACGCGGCAGGTACTTCAGCCGCACGGTCACGCCCACCACGATTCCCAGGGTTCCTTCCGAGCCGACGAACAGCCCGGTGAGGTCGTAGCCGGCGACGCCCTTGAAGGTCTGGTGGCCGGTGTGGATGAGCGAGCCGTCGGCGAGCACGACGTCGAGGGCCAGGACCGAGTCCCGGGTGACCCCGTACTTCGCGCACCGCAGCCCGCCCGCGTTGGTGGCCACGTTGCCGCCGATGGTGGACATCTTGAAACTCGCGGGATCCGGAGCGTACATCAGCCCGTGCACGGCGGCGGCGGTATTGAGCTCAGCGTTGATGACGCCGGGTTCCACGACGGCGGTCTCGTCATCCGGGTTGAGATCCAGGATGCTGTTCATCCGCTCGAGGCTAAGCACCACGCAGCCCTCACTCGCGTGGGCACCCCCGGAGACGCCCGTACCGGCCCCGCGGGCCACGAGAGCGACGCCCCGTGCGGCGCAGGCACGTACCGTGGCCTGGACGTCGGCCACCGATTCGGCGCGGACCACCGCCTGCGGGAGCTGATAGTCCAGGACGGGCGCTTGGTCCACGGCGTAGGCGGCCAGGGTCGCCTCGTCCACGGCGACTTTCGCCCCGCCCAGGGCGGACGTCAGCTCCTCAACAATGCTGCGCATGTGCTCTCCAGTTCTCCGTCGAATCCGGCCTTCAGTCCTGGCCTTCAGTCTAGGGCGCGGGGAGCCTGACTCCGGGGAGCGCCCAGGCGGCTGCCGCGAGGCCGCCGGTTCGGATCAGGGCAAGCGCCTCGGAGCCCGTTGTTTCAGGGCCATCGGTGTCCGGTGTTACCGGGTCCGCCGTGATGTGGCCGGCGGCGAAGGCCGGCGGCTGCGCGAGTGCTGCGAACTGCGGTTCGGAGAGCATACCGGCGGCCAGTTCCAGTTCCGCGACGTCCCGGGCGACGATCACGAGCACCGCGCTGTCCCCGGTTTCCCGCACAAACGCCAGCGCGTCGCCCCGGGCGTACAGCCAGCGGATGCCGCCGCCGGTCAGCGCGGGCTGGTCCCGGCGCAGCGCGGCGAGGGCGGCATAGTCCGCTGTCAGGTCGGTGAGGATGCGGTTGGGGTCGTCCCAGGGCATGGGCGTCCGGGAGTACTCCCCGTTGTCGCCTTTGAGTCCGAACTCGTCGCCGGCGAACACCACGGGAACACCCGGCAGGGTGAACATCAGGAGCGCCCCGAGCCGCTGGCCGCCGTCGATCATCACCGTGGCCGCCCGAGCGGTGTCGTGGCTGTTCAGGGCGTTCATGTTTTGCTGCCGGACGTCCCAGCTGAACGCGGCAGCGAGGTCCAGGTGCGTGGCCAGGAAGTCCTCCGCGGCGGTCCGGTTGGGGCCCGGCAGCGGGGTTCCAAAGAAGTTGACGTGTCCCGCGTCCCCTGCCAGCCAGGACCACAGCGGGCGGGTGAAGTTGGAGTAGGTCATGGCGCCGTGCCAGTTCTCGCCGCTGAAGTCCGGTGCCGCGTCGTTCGTGGCCTCGGCGAGCAGCGCCGCGTCCGGGTTGATCTCACGGACTCGGTTCGCGATCAGCCGGGCGACGTCGTGGTTCAGATCGGTGCCGCCGAGCCTGCCGGTCATGTTGCCGACGTCGATCCGCCAGCCGTCCAGGTTGAACGGCGGCCGGAGCCAGCGCGCCACGGGGGAATCGTCGTCCAGGACAAATTTCTCGCGCAGGCCCGGGGAGGCCCAGTTGAGCTTGGGCAGCGACGTGACGCCGTACCAGGACTCGTACGCCGTGTGGTCGGCATTGAAGTAGTAGTACCCGGCTTCCGCGGAGGCCGGGTCGGCCAGGGCGCGCTGGAACCATTCGTGGGCGTCGCCGGAATGGTTGGCCGTGAGGTCGCCCATCACCCGCAGACCGCGGGCGTGGGCGGCCGAGACGAGTTCCACGAGGGCGTCGTCCCCGCCGAGCAGCGGGTCCACACAGGTGAAGGTGGCGGCGTCGTAGCGGTGGTTGGAGCGGGCGGGGAAGAACGGCGTCAGGTAGATGACGTCGGCCCCGAGCGCCTGAATGTGGTCCAGCCGCTCGGTGATGCCCCGGAGGTCGCCGCCGTAGTACTGGTAAGGGGTCTGCGGACCGGAGCCTTCGACCTCGGTGGTGTCCCACCCGCACGGCACGGCCCAGTCCGGGACCAGATGCGCCGATGCCCGGTCCGAGCGGGCGAAGCGGTCCGGGAAGATCTGGTACATCGTTCCCCGGCGCAGCCATTCGGGGGCGGGCCGGAACGTGGTGAGGCGGAAGTCGGCGTAGTCGGACACGTCCCGGCTGAACAGTCCCTGCGCGTTCAGGGTCCAGTACCGCGGGCCGACCTCGATCAGGAACCGGTAGCGGGCAACCGGGTTGGTGACTGCCATGACGCCTTCCCACCAGGCCCACCCGTCGGCCTCGCCGAGTTCCACACAGCTGTCATACCGGGGCTCGCCGTCGTGCATTGAGCGGAGCCAGACCCGGCTGGCCTGGCCCCACGCCGCGGGGATGCGGATCCGGAGCCGGGCCGGCGCTCCGGCCACGGTCGCCTGCGGTGCGTGGAGCGCCGAGCCGTCGTGGTGCGGCAGCAGTCCGGCCGGAAGAGCGCCGGACATGCCTAGCCCTTCACCGAGCCCGCGGTGAGGCCGCTGACGATGTAGCGCTGCAGGAACAGGAACAGGGCCATCACCGGGATGGCGGAGAGGACGGCGCCGGCGGCGAAGACGCCCCAGTTCTCCGAGCGCTGCTGCGCCACGAAGGAGTACAGCCCGACCGCCAGGGTCTGGCTGTCCGGGTCCGTAAGCACCACGGAGGCGATCACGAACTCCCCGGAGATGCCGATGAACGTCAGGAGGCCCACCACCGCCAGGATCGGCGTGACCAGGCGCATGATGATGCCGAAGAAGATCTGTGCGTGGCTGGCGCCGTCGATCTTCGCCGCCTCGTCCAGGGACTGCGGCACGGTGTTGAAGAAGCCGTACATGAGGTAGGTGTTCACCCCCAGCGCGCCGCCCAGGTACACCATGATCAGGCCCAGCTGGCTGCCCAGGCCCAGCGCCGGGATGACCTCGGAGATGCCGCTCAAGAGCAGGAAGATGGCGACGACGGCGAGCAGCTGCGGGAACATCTGGAGCAGCAGCAGGCTGAGCAGGCCGATCCGACGCCCAGTGAAGCGCATCCGGGAGAAGGCGTACGCCGCCATGGCACCCAAGAAGACGGTGGCCGCCGAGGTCACGCCGCCCACCACCATGGTGTTGCCGAACCAGCGGGCAAAGGGCCGCGAGGGCATGTCGAACAAGGCGGTGAAGTTGCCGAAGTCGATCCTGCTGAACAGCGCGTTGGATCCCACCAGGGTGCCGGTGGAGTTGAGCGCTGCGGAGAGCACGTAGAGCAGCGGGAAGACCGCGAAGACCGTCACGATGCACCCCACCAGGTGGCGCCATCCTTTGTCCTTGAACCAGACGCCGAACGGGCGCCGGCGCTGCAGGGACTTGAGGTATTCGAAGTCGGTCCCGCCGGTGGCGATGGTGCCGGGGCCGGTCCCTCCATCCTGCCGGGTTTTCTCCGCCGGAGCGGCGGTGCGCGCTGCTGACCCGTTCATGCGTTCACGTCCTCGAGTGCCTTGGTCTGCTTGAAACTAATGGCCGAGACAGTGGCCACGATGATGAAGATGATGATCGCCAGTGCGCTGGCGAGGCCGTAGTCACGGCCAGTGCCCTGCCCGAATGCCACCTTGTACACCAAGGTGATCAGGATGTCGGTGGCTCCGATGTCCCGGTTGGTGTCCTCGAAGCGGGGTCCGCCGCCGGTGAGCATGAAGATCACGTTGAAGTTGTTGAAGTTGAAGGCGAAGGAGGAGATCAGCAGCGGCGCGATCGAGACCAGCAGCAGCGGGAGCTTGATGGAGCGGAACACCCGCCACGGGCCGGCACCGTCCATCCGGGCGGCCTCGTCCAGCTCGCTGGGCAGCGACTGCAGCGCGCCGGTGCAGACCAGGAACATGTAGGGGAACCCCAGCCAGAGGTTGACCACCAGCACGCTGATCTTGGCCAGGAACGGGTCGGTGAGCCAGCCGATGGATGCCCCGCCGAACAGGTTCTGGTTGAGCCACCCGAATTCCGGGTTGAGGATGCCGGACCAGACCAGGCCGGTGAGGAAGGCGGGGAAGGCGTACGGCAGGATCATCAGGATCCGGTAGACCTTCTTGCCCCTGAGGTCCTCGCGGTTGAAGGTGATGGCCAGGAACAGCCCCAGCGCAAAGGTCAGAGCGACGGAAGCCAGGGCGAAAGTGAAGGTCCAGAGGATAACGCCGAGCAGCGGGCCGCGCAGGCTGGGGTCGGTGAAGGCGCGGGCGAAGTTTTCCATCCCGACGTCGATCTTCCAGCCGGTGGAGAGCGTCTCGCCGTTGTCTGCCGCGAAGGCGCCCTTGCCGTTGTCGCGGTAGACGGCACCGGAGGCGGTGTCCGTGAAGGTGTCAGCGGCGGCGTCGTACTTCAGCGACGGCTTGAACTCGTAGGCGTTGCTGCCGTCCGCGGTGCGCAGGGTGCCATCGGCCGGGTTGGCGGAAACCGGGACGGTGATGCCAAGGATGCTCTGCTGGTTGGCAACGATCTCCTGGAAGTTCAGGGTCCGGTAGCCGGCCAGGGCGTTGGCTTTCCCGGCCGAGTCCTTGCCGGCGCCGGGGGCTTCCGCGAGCGGCGTCTCGGTGTTACCCAGCGAGACCTTGCCCTGCGGGTCGGTGAAGAGAAGGTAGAAGGAGTTGTCCTTGGTGAGCACGGCGGCCTTGTAGGCCGGCGAATCGGGCACCCGCTTCTGCGCGGTGAGCTGGATGGCGGCGATCGCGTCATCCTTGGTGCTGTTGTGGCCGTCGCCGTAGTTGGTGAACGCGATGTAACCGCTGAACATGACCACGAAGACCTGGAACACCAGCAGGAAGAGCACACCCGGGGCCAGATACTTGGCGGGCAGGCCGCCCTTGCGCAGGTAGATCCAGTTGATCACCAGCACGACGGCGGCGGAGACTCCCAGCGCCAGCCAGGACTGGCTCAGGAAAAGCATCATCAGGATGTAGACAGCAAGGGCGTCCACGAGGCCCAGCAGCACGATCTTGGCGATGGTTCCCTTCACCCCTTCGGGGCCGCTCCTGCGTGGGCGGGCGCTGCGGGCCCGCCGGGCGGAGGTTGTGGGGGCGGCGTCCGGGGCGGACGACAGTGCGGGGTCTATGTCCTCGCGGAGTTCGGTATCTGACATGGCTGTCTACAGTCCTTGGGAGAAGCTGGGGTGATGCAGGAACGGGCCGGGCGGCCTCACGGCCGCCCGGCCCGGTGCTGCCGGTTACTGGCGCCTGGAGAAGCGTCAGGAACCGGCGCGGGGACTAGCCCTTGATTTTGCTCTTGATGCTGGCTGCCATCTTGGCCCAGTCAGCGGCCGGGTCGCCCTGGCCCTTGATCAGGGCGAGCTCGGTGGCTCCCCAGTCAGCCCAGACGGCGCTCATTTCGGGGATGGCCGGCATCGGGACGCCGTTGGCGCCGATCTTGCCGAAGGCGGCGACAACCGGGTCGCTTGCTGCCTTATCGAAGGAGGCCTTCAGTGCCGGCGGGCGGCCGCCGGCCTTGTACATGGAGTCCTGGGCGGCCTCGGACGTCAGGTAGTTGGTGACGAACTCGTTTGTGGCCAGGGCGTTGGCGCTCTTGGCGCTGATGAAGAAGCCGTTGACGCCGATGAACGGCTGGGCCGGCTGGTCGCCGGTGGTCGGCAGCTCGTCAACAGCGAACTTGATGCCCTTCTTCTGCACGTCCGGGACGTTCCACGGGCCGGTCAGGTAGTAGGGGGACTCGCCGGCGAGGAACTTCTCCTTGGCGATGTCACCGGTGATGTTGGAGTTGATGATCTTTTCGCCCTTGTCGCCCCAGGCGGCGAGCTTCTTGGCGAACGCGACGCCGGAGGCGTCGCCGATCAGGAGCTGCTTGGGGTCGTAGCCGCCGTCGGCTGCCTTGCCGAAGACCTGCGAGCCCATGGAGGCCTGCAGCGGGTAGAGGTGGTACGGATCGCCCTGCTTCGGGTCCATGCCCACGAGGAACGGGAACTTCGCCTTACCGTCGGCCACGGCCTTCTTGCCGTTGGCGACGACCTCGTCCAGGGTCTTGGCCGGGTCGGAGACGATCGCCGTGTTGCGGAGCAGGGCGATGTTCTCGATCGCGTACGGGACGCCGTAGACGGAGCCGTTGTACGTCATGGCCTTGATGGAGGAGTCCTGGAACTCGGACTTCTTGTCGCCGAGCTCCACCGGAGCGATCACGCCGTTCTGGACGAACTTGCCGACCCAGTCGTGCGGGCCAACGATCAGATCCGGGCCCTTGCCGGTCGGGACCTGGGTGATGAAGTCGTCGCGGACAGCGGCGAAGTCCTTGACGACGAGCTTGACCGCGATGCCGGTATCGGCCTGGAACTTGGCCGTGATGTCCTTCAGCGCGGGCGCACGCTCGGCATCGACCCACATGGTGATCGTGCTGGCGCCGGAGGCTTTCAGGTCAGGCTTGGCCGTCGCGGTCGCGGGTGCGGTGGCTGCGGCGCCGCCGCACGCGCTGAGGGCCAGCGCGGCCGCTACGGAAATGGCGCCCGCGGTGAATACGCGGCGGCTCGTTCCGTTCGTGAGGGTGTTCTGCACCTTCATTGGTGTCCCTTTCATAAATTCCTGCATCCACGCGTAAGGCCCTGGAAGTCCGTTCCAGAGCCCCGTGGCATCGTCGGTGATGTGGCTCACAACTGCAAGCGCTTCCAAAGTACACGCTACGTGCCGCTTTGAAAAGTCACCGCACCGGCCCGGGGCGAAGGGCGTTGCCAGCCAGCCGTGCGCCGGACCCGAGACAGCCCAACGACTGTCCGAAACTCCCGGTTTCGATTGTGACTGGAAGCGTTTTCATTTTTCCCGTGTGGGACTTACGATTACCGTCATGTCCGTTGATTCAGTTCTCCTCTCCCCCGCCGCGCTGGCCGGCCCCCTGACGGGTCCGCTGACCCCGGTGCACGCCGCAGACCACATTCCGGGATGGTGGCGTTCCGCCGTCATTTACCAGGTCTACCCTCGCTCGTTCCGGGACCTGAACGGCGACGGGATCGGCGACCTCGCCGGAATCACGGCCGAGCTTCCCCGGCTTGCCGAACTGGACATCGATGCCGTCTGGCTATCGCCGTTTTACCGGTCTCCGCAGCGCGACGCCGGCTACGACGTGAGCGACTACTGCGACGTCGACCCCCTGTTCGGCACGCTGAACGACTTCGACGCCATGATTGCCGAGGCCGCGCGGCTGGGACTGCGGATGATTGTTGACCTCGTGCCGAACCACTGCTCGGACCAGCACGCGGCCTTCCTGGCCGCCCTGGCCGCTCCGGCCGGCAGCCCGGAGCGGGACATGTTCATCTTCCGCGACGGCAAGGGAACCTTCGGCGAAGAACCGCCGAACAACTGGCAGTCGCACTTCGGCGGGTCGGCGTGGACCCGGATCGCCGAACCCGACGGGGCCCCTGGCCAGTGGTACCTGCACCTCTTCGACTCCTCCCAGCCGGACTTCAACTGGGACAACCTCGCCGTCCACGAGGAATTCGAACGGGTCCTGCGCTTCTGGCTGGACCGCGGGGTCTCCGGTTTCCGGGTCGACGTGGCGCACGCGCTGGTCAAGGCCCCCGGCTTGCCGGAGTGGGGCGGCCGCGCAGACGGCAACAGCTGCGACGGGTTCCCCGGCCACGACGCGCCGATGTTCGGCCAGCCCGCGCTGCATGATATCTACCGGCAGTGGCGGCGGATTCTTGCCGAGTACGGACCGGACCGGATCCTCTGCGCCGAAGCGAACGTGGACCCGCTCCCCCGGCTCGCCGATTGGGTCCGCCCGGATGAAATGCACCAGGCCTTCAACTTCCCGTACCTCCATGCCGGCCTGGACGTGCACCGGATGCGCACCGTCATCACCGAGTCGCTGACGGCGCTGGACTCCGTCGCCGCCCCCAGCACCTGGGTGCTGTCCAACCACGACGTCGTCCGCCACGCCACCCGCTTCGGGTACAACGGCCAGCCGCCGCGCGACGGTGACGGAATCGGCACGGCGGACCCGCAGCCGGACGAGGAACTCGGACGCTCCCGGGCGGCCGCTGCGTCCATGTTCATGCTGGGGCTTCCCGGCGGGGCCTACCTTTACCAGGGCGAAGAACTCGGCCTTCCCGACGGGATCAACATCCCGGACACCCGGCGCCAGGACCCCACCTTTGCCCGCACCGGCGGCGCACGGCTGGGCCGCGACGGCTGCCGCGTCCCGCTGCCCTGGCGGGCCGGGGAGCTCCACGCAGGATTCGGCGACGGGCAGGACCCGTGGTTGCCGCAGCCGGAAAGCTTCGCTCGGCTGGCGCGGGACGTGCAGGCCGCATCGCCGTCTTCGCACCTGAGCCTCTACAAGCGGATGCTGGACGTGCGCCGCGAGCTGGAACTCGGCCGCGGATCATTGTCCTGGTATGAGGACCTGTGCACGGACACGAGCATCGCCTTCCTCAACGGCACCACGCTCGTGGTGCTGAATACGGGATCCGAACCTCTTCAGCTGCCTGCCGGGCGGGTGCTGCTGCGCAGCTCAACGTCCCCTGGCGCAGGTTACGACGCCGCGGACATGTCCACCGCCGGCGATCAGTTAAGCTCAGGTGAAACTGTTTGGCTGGAAATCTACATCGAGGACACGGAGGGGTAGGCATGCCCGGCATCAAGGACGTCGCGGAACGGGCCGGCCTCTCCATCGCCACCGTTTCGCGCGCCTTGAGCGGCAAAGGCAACGTTTCCCCGCGCAGCCGGGAACGCGCCCGGGCCGCAGCGGCCGAGCTCGGCTTCGTCCTGTCCTACCACGCCTCCAGCCTCGCCTCCGGGCGCAACCACAATGTCGGCGTCGTTGTACCTTCGGTCCACCGCTGGTTCTTTTCCTCGGTGGTCGAAGGCGTCTCGGCGACGCTGCTGGATGCCGGCTACGACCTCACGCTGTACAACGTCAGCGGGGGGCAGGAGCGCCGGCACAGCGTGCTGAACGACTTCCTGCTGCGCAAGCGAGTGGATGCCGTGATCGCCGTCTCCCTGGAGCTGTCCGAGGCGGAGATCGATCAGCTGCTGGCCATCCACCGTCCGATCGTGGGAATCGGCGGAGCGCTGCCTGGGGCGTCGACCATCCGCATCAACGATTCGGGCATCGCCGAGGCCGCGGCCCGGCACCTGATCCAGCTCGGCCACAGCAGAATCGCCCATATGACCGGCGACGCCGCCTATGAGCAGGACTTCCGCCTGCCCGGTACCCGTCAGGCGGGGTTCAAAAAGGCCATGCGTGCGGCGGGGCTGGAGGTCCGGCCGGAGTGGCAGGTCTCCGCAGATTTCACCATCCAGGGCGCCTATGCCAGCGCCCGGCAGCTGCTCGGCAGCTCGCGGGAACGTCCCACCGCAGTCTTCGCCGCCTCCGACGAGATGGCCATCGGCACCATTCTTGCAGCCAGGGACTTCGGCCTGCGGGTGCCGCAGGACCTCTCGGTCATCGGCATCGACGGCCACGAGCTGGGTGAGGTCTTCGGCCTGACCACGATCGACCAGGACGCGCGTGGCCAGGGCGCGCTGGCCGTGCGCCGCCTGCTGGCAGGGCTCGACGGCGGCTCAGACTCCGCGGCCCCGGACACCGAATACCCCACCCGCTTCGTGGTCCGGTCCAGCACCGCCGTTCCGCCGGTTGACCAGGGCCCGCTACGCTAGTTGCTGGCTATTTTCTCCGGGTCGGCGTTCCTGCCCGGTTCCTCGCCCCATCGCGTGGCCAGACCTGCAGAACAGCCCGGAAAGCCTGCGGCTTCCGCGCCCCGACCCTCCGAGCAACTGGGAAGGAACGCCGCGACGCGGCCCGCCGACCAAGCAAGCTCAGGCGCTCACGCCGCCCATGAACCGCACGAACCGCTCCAGGACGCCGGGCCAGCCGGCCAGATAGTCGGCTCGCGTCGCAGCAGGGTCCTCGGCGCCCTCCCATCCGCTGTGCACCAGGCGGAGCTCTGTGCCGCCTTCGACGGCCTTGAAAGCGACACGGAGTTCGGTTGACCATATGGCCGTAGTCCCGGGATGCCAGCTGGCATGGAAGGACAGCGGCGGCTGCCAGTCGTCAATGGACCCCCAAACGGCCGTCCTGCCATCGTCAGCGGTCTCCATGATCAGGTTCTCCTCGAACTCCACATAGGAGCCGACGCCATAGACGCTGTGGTCCTCGAGTGGCCACCAGAGGTGCGTATGCTCGGTGAACCCCACAAAGGCCCGGGCGACGGCGCCGGGCACTACCACCGTGCAAACGACCGGCTCCAGGCCATCCGCGGCCTCCGGCGCGGGGCCATCAGGCGGGTCAACGGGGGCGTGGCTAAAGAGGTTATCCATGGGCAATTACTCTACCCGCGCGTTCCCTGCCCGACGCTCCCTCACGTATGGCGGGCTCCGGCGCGATCCTCTCTCACGTATGGCGGGCTCCGGCGCGATCCTCTCTCACGTATGCCCGGGAATCCCGGGACTCTGCCTCACGTATAGCGCGCTCCGGCGTCCCTTGGCCCGCCGACCCGGCTGTCCGGCCAGCAGCCTGTGCGGGTGCGGGCGTCCGGCAGGAACGTGCCGGTGCTGCGGGGGCGTCCCCCGGGGAGGTGCCGGTGCTGCGGGAGCGTCGTGGTTGGGCGTGCCGGACGTGCGGGAGGGCCGGTTTTTGGGTGGGGGTTTAAATGCGGGAGGACCCCCACCTGGTGGTGGGGGTCCTCGACCKTTAATGATGTTCCGGCGGTGACCTACTCTCCCACACCCTCCCGGGTGCAGTACCATCGGCGCTGTGGGTCTTAGCTTCCGGGTTCGGGATGGGACCGGGCGTTTCCCCCACGCTATGACCGCCGTAACCCTGTTACCCGTCCCCGCCCTGGAAAGGGTGCGGGGTGGGAAGACTTGTGGTTACAACATGGCCGCTGCAGTGAATGCAGCTGTGGTGTTGTTATTCARTTGGTTTGGTTCCTGTCGCAACGTGCCCGGTGACGGGTTTGTTGGTTGGGAACCACATAGTGGACGCAAGCAGTCTTGTTTCTTTGTACCCTTCCCATGGTGTGAACGTCTTTTGAATCCGTTCACGGGAGGGGTGTGTGGTGTAAGTT